>JAQBVG010000018.1 GCA_027623655.1 Chloroflexota bacterium | reverse complement strand
TAAGCGCCGAGTCCCTGGCGATCTTCAGCATGCGGATCATCTCGACGTTGTGCGCTCCCGATTTGGGCAACCCCTGGGATGTGCCCGCCAGTACGGTCCGGGCAGCCACTTCGGCGTCGATCGGGTCGCTCTTACCCAGTCTGCGGCGAGTGGACCTGTCAGGACGGATTACCTCGACGACTGTGCGGCCGTGACCGGAGAGGAAGCGGGCGAGGCCTGCGCCGTAAGACCCGGTTCCTTCAACACCGAAGGCTGTGACCTCTCCCAGCCCGGCCGCCCACTGATCAAGGTCCGAGTAGCCAGCACGGGTAGTGGGTAGCCGGTATTCACCGAGGCGCACGCCGAGCCTGTCGATGGCCACGGCCACATGCTCATCCTTGTGAGTGTCGACTCCAACGACCACCTGAACGGCGTCGATCTGTACGATGTTGTCCACAGTTGTCTCCTCGTCTCTAGAGCGGGATAGCGCCCACTGGTCAGACGAGCGGACAGGACTGCGACGGGGCCTATGGCCAGGCTCCTATTAGGTCACTGCTCGCCTGGCCAGTGGCTCAGGATGGGCCGCCCGGAGGCCGAGCCGACAGATCACTTCCAAGGCATTGCGCCGGTCCCGGTTCGGGTCAGGCTCGACTCCGGGAAGCCCGGCAACATCATCGCAGTCCCATCGACGGTGAAGTGGTCGGCCGAGAGCAGCCGGTGGCGTCTCGCTTCGGAGAGGACTGCCGAGAAGAACTGTCCCGCCACGTCGTGTTCAAGCAGGCGTTCCTTGTTCTTCGAAAAAGTCGATGCGTCGAAGGCCGGGTCTTCGATGTTCAGGTCCAAGAACCACTTGAAAAGGAGGTCGTACCGCAGCCGCTCACAGAACTGGCGTTCACTCCGTATCGAGTAGAGCGCGATCAGCAGGCTCCCTTTCAGCAGGTGCTCAGGAGGAATCGATGGCCGTCCCCGCTGCGAGTACATCCCGGCAAAGGTCGGCGAGAGCTTGGACAACGCACGCTCTACGATCGGTTTGATACGACGGATCGGATGATCGTCAGGGACGAAATCATCAGTGGTGGCCAGTGTAAGCATCGTCGTCTGATGGGTCGTATCACCGCGCATGGCCGTCCTCCGGGAACGTGAGCTTTCCGATCTGATCGCAGCTTACTCAACCCCAGCATAGATCGCGAATTTTTCAGCACCCTGCTAGTACTCGTCGTGTCCACAAATGCAGTCCGCTGTCATTCAGCAATCGAACGGCGGTTGAACGTTACGAGCGGTCTTCAGTCACGCGAGAGCCGGACCGGGTTCCGTGACCAGCCCGTGTTGCACCTGACGATGGTCGATCGACAGTGCGGCGGGTGCCACCCCAGGTGCGGGTCGAGCCGTCTCCAGTGCGCCGTACCGGACGGCTCGCTGCAAATGCTGCACGCCGGGCCGCTTTCGATGAGGGTGGCACCGGTCGATTTTCCGTTTCAGGTTGCCCGAGCGTGCGGCTTGGCCGCTGTCTCCGTTTGGGTCTCACGACTTCGGCAGCCGCTTTCAAAAGTTCGTCGACTTCTCGGCCGGTGACCTCGCGCCAGCGACCTTTGGGCACATTTTCCAGCGTCAACGACCCAAAACGAATCCTTCGGAGCTTGATCACCGGTGATCCGACTGCTTCGAACATCCGGCGCACTATACGATTTCGACCTTCGTGGATCGTAATCTCGACCCGCCGTCGACGGTTGGAAACTATCTGGATTTTGGCGGGCTCTGTCAGCCCGTCATCGAGATGAATACCACGCGACAACAGTGCTTCGTTTTCTTCGCTGAGCGAACTTGCCAACTCCGCCAGATACGTCTTTTCGATCTCGAATCTCGGATGTGCCATCCGTTGAGAAAAATTGCCGTCATTGGTCAGTAGCAGCAATCCCTCGGTGTCTGTGTCCAGTCGGCCTATCGGGTAAACACGTTCACGAACCTGTACCAGGTCCATCACTGTTGGTCGCCCGTGTGGATCGAACGCCGTGGTCACGTATCCGGTAGGTTTGTTCAACAGTAAATAGCGCTTCTGCTCGGCAGAAACCTGGTTCCCATTCGCGACGATGTCATCGGTATCCGGATCTGCAAAATCTCCGACCTGTGCAGTCTCGCCGTTGACCTGAACCCTGCCTTCAGCGATCAGTTGTTCGGACGCACGCCGAGAGGCTATTCCTGCTGCGGCAAGGATTTTGTGAAGTCGTTGTTTCATCTCGTTAAGAGTTTGTCACACGTTATCGCCATCAACACCGTGATTTCGTTGCTGAGCACACGCCGGGTGTTAAACTGCGGGCGTCCATCACCGTCGAAATCACTACCACACGTGGCCAGGCGCAGTATCAGAGACATACTCGCCCATATCGGCATGTTCGAGTTCATGTATCCAGGTTCGGTGTCGGCACACAGGCTGATGACGATCGTTCTGGAGCATGACACTTATCATGCGGGCGAGATCAATCGTACCCGGGCGCTGCTGCAAAACGACGACGACTGGCCGGACCACTCCGGGTGATCAGATTCAATGCACTGGCACGTTACGACCTCGCAACTTACATCCCGGGGGTCTAATATCCGCACCATTGCCAAATTTACGTACCAGTACTGACCTGGATTTCGAGCAGTCCGCACCCCGAAAGACATCAAATGACCTACGATCTCGTTATCAAAAACGGTACTGTGATTGATCCTGCCCAGGGATTGCACGCCAGGAAGGACATCGCCGTGGCGGGCGGAAAAATCGCCGCGATCGAAGACTATGTGTCGGACGGAGACACACACGATGTCATCGAAGCAGACGGGCTGATCGTTGCACCCGGATTGGTCGATTTGCACGTTCATGTCTGGTGGGGTGTCGCACACCTGGCGATCGAAGCCGATCCCGCCTGTGTGCACCGCGGTGTTACAACTGCAATCGACGCTGGTTCATCAGGCGCGAACACGATCGCTGGCTTCCACCGTTATGTCATGGACGAGGTCAACACCCGGGTACTGGCATTCCTGCACATATCTGGGATGGGCCAACTCGACAACGAAATTGGCGAACTCGAGGACATCCGGTGGGCAAGAGTCGAAAGGGCCGTGGAAGCGGCGAAGCTCCACTCCGATGTAATCGTCGGAATCAAGGTGCGCCTGACCGAAAGCATTGTCGGAAGTAACGACATGGTGGCTCTTGACCGCGCACTCGAAGCCGGTCAGGAGTTGGGAAAGCCAGTAATGATCCACATTGGTGGTTCAGTTCACAAGTTTGATGAATTCCTCGAAAAACTCCGACCAGGAGACATCGTTACCCACTCGTTCACCGGCAATCCGCACGGAATTCTCGACAACAATAACAGGGTGATAGACGCCGCCTGGGACGCCATGAAGCGAGGCATTATTTTCGACGTTGGACATGGTGCCGGGTCATTCTCGTTCCCGGTCGCCGAAGCATGTCTGGAACAGGGGTTGGGTCCGGGCACCGTCTCATCGGATGTCCACCGATACAACGTGCGCGGCCCGGTGTTCGATCTCCTGACGACCCTGTCAAAGTACATCCATCTCGGCTACTCGATTGACGACGCCCTCGCGCTGGGAAGTTCCAGGCCCGCGGCAGCAGTCGGACTCCCCGATTACATTGGAACACTAAAAGTTGGCGCCGACGCCGATATCGCGGTCATTCAGCACCGTGAAGGGCCTGTAACGTTCACCGACGCGAAGGGCGTCCAGCGGGCGGGCAACCAGGTCATGCTGCCGGTCGAAACTCTTCGAAAAGGACGCAGGTTTAATCCCATCCATTCGGTTCACCCACACCTGGTCGGACACCCCCACAGACACTAAGCCGGCAGTCCCGACGAACCGTCTCAGCGGTCCTTGAACGCGGCTCTCAGCTCGGACTGTTCAGGCTCTGGCAAATACTTGACCGCCTCGCGAAAAGTTACTCCCGACATAACTGCTATGTGCCGTCGAACGTACTCGCCCACTGGTTTGGGCCGCACTTTCGACATATCGCGCAGTACCCAACCGATCGCCTTGCGGATGAAAAATTCCCTCTCTTCGATCATCGAGTCAGCGTAGCCGACGAACCTGTCCCAGTACTCCTGGTCCCGTCTCAATCCCGGCATCAGGACAAGCATCGAGATACGCCTGAGCCAGAAGTTTTCGTCAACGCTCCACTCGTCCAGGATAGGCCCTGCTTCAGGCATCCCACGATCTACCAACTCAGCTCCCGGGTTGCTCAGCGGGTCGACCAGTGCCCAGGTCTTGCACATACGGACGATTGTCTCGATGTGTCGCAGGTCAGCTTGCTCAAGAACAGCGCCGTACCTATCGAGTAAAAACACGCCAAAAAGGTGCATCTCGAAATACGACGAATCGAAGCAGTTGAGCGAGAGTTGCAGTAACTCAGTCCTTCTGATCGCCGGATGGACACGTACCGTGTTTTTCAGCACGGCACGAATGTCGGGAACAGCGGTCCCGAAAAAATCCAGGTCAGACTTCAGATAGGCTTTCTGGCGAGGGGCGCGCTCAGAGGTTCCGGCGAGAGCCAGTTGGTGCGCAATGTTGTCAAGGTCTATCACTGGTTTCATAACCCCGCGGTGATCCGATCACTCCCTGAACGAAATTACGTGCACACCGAGGGTCTCTTCTTTGCCGCGCACACTGATCTGCTGCCCGGGGACACCCGGATACTCGTCGGATATTTGCGAATACACGCTTTCGGAGACAACCACCTCCCCCGCTTTCGCATGGTTCTGTAATCTGGCAGCAGTATTTACGGTATCGCCGAGGGCAGTGAAATCGTTCACTCGACCGGCCCCGACTTTGCCAACATACGCCTCGCCGAAATTAATACCGATCCCAACGGGTAGCCACGGTTCCTGTCCGGAGCCGTTGCCAACCCTCCGGAGAATGTCCCTAGCCGCTCTCATTGCGGCAGCCTGGGGATCATCTTGGAACGCGGGGACAAAGAAAGCCATGACCTCGTCGCCGATCATTTTGTCGATGACAGCGTTCTGCGGGATCAGGGCTGCCATCGCAACTGCATAGAAGCGATTCAACAGGCTGGCGAACCTGGCTGGTCCAATTTTTTCCGCAATCGATGTCGAACCGCGAACATCAGCGAATATCACCGCTATGTCGACTTCCGCACCACCGGTGGGGAGGATGTCGTCTCATATGTTGCACATCTGGGGATTCTTCCGTGAAGAGTGTCGCCCTCGCAACGTTTTCATCACCACGCCCCCAAAACCGCTCAGAGGGATCATGCACATCCCACACCGCAGGCGGCCCGGCAACAGTGATGACGGCATATCGCGATGTCCATTCACGAGCACAGCGCGCCACGCGGCTGTAGCTGCCGGGTCGTCATGATCGTGATGTTCAGTCACTGCAAATCACTTTCGTTCGGAACTCGTGAAAGAAATTGATACGAGAATAGTTCGGATCCTGAACCAGCCTCGCAACGAGTACGCCAAGAGTCTATTCCGAAATGGGAACCGGAACCAGACTAACTACAATGAGCAGAGGCATATCACACATCGTTCGCATATTCTTGGTCGCGAACAATTTGCAAGCAGAGACCGCTATCGGTCAAATAGGTACGCGAGGCCGGGAGATTCTCGGGAGAATAGTTGATGGCGAATAAGCACGGACGAATTGGCATTCTAGTTGGTGGTGGCCCCGCGCCCGGTATCAACAGTGTTATTTCCGCTGCGGTCATCGAGGCTGTAATTTCAGGCCATGAAGCTGTTGGCATCAAGAACGGCTACGAATTCCTGGTAAAGGGCGACACGTCGCAGACTGTTGAACTCGGCATCGATGACGTGTCGACGATCCACACCCAGGGTGGATCGATCCTGCACACGTCCCGTACGAACCCGACGAGACGCCCTGAAGATCTTGAGACTTGCGTCGCCACGCTGAAAGCCTTGAACGTTAGCCATTTGATCACCATCGGAGGTGACGACACCTCGTTCGGCGCATCTGAAATTGCTCGCGTCGCCGGTGGGGACATCCGTGTCGCACATGTGCCGAAAACGATCGATAACGACCTGCCATTACCCGGCGATATGCCAACTTTCGGATACGAGACGGCCCGTCACGTTGGCGCCGGTATCGTGATGAACATCAAGGAAGATTCCCGTACGACGAACCGCTGGTACTTTATCGTCGCGATGGGGCGGCACGCGGGCCATCTGGCATTGGGAATTGGCAAGGCTGCAGCATCGACTCTCACAATAATCCCTGAGGAGTTCCCGCAGGAAACCATCAGCCTTTCAGAAGTTTGCGACGTCCTTGAAGGATCGATCCTGAAACGGAAAGCAGCTGGCAGGCCGGATGGAGTTGCGATCATTGCGGAAGGCATCGCCTCAAAGCTGAACATGAGCGATCTCAGAAGTATCGCGGGCCTCAAAATTCCTCGCGATCAGTACGGAAATATCCGACTGGCCGACCTACCACTCGCAAGAATTCTCCGGGCCGAGGTCGAACGCCGATTCACCGAACGCGGTACACCCATGGATATTGTCGACCTGACGCTCGGATACGAGTTGAGATCGGCGCCGCCAATACCTTTCGACATCGACTACACGAGAACGCTTGGACACGGTGCTGTGCGCTTCTTGCTGTCGGACCTCGACGACGAACAAACGATTCAGGGTGCAATGATCTGCGTCGTCGATGGTCAGTTGAAAGCTGTCCCATTTGAGGACATGCGGGATTTGGAGACCGGTAGAACGGCAATCCGTTTAGTCGATATCAAATCTCTTTACTACGACGTGGCTCGGCGCTACATGATTCGGCTGGAGGCAGACGATCTCGAAGACAAGACCAAACTGGACCGACTGGCTGCGGTCGCAATGATGCAACCCGAGGCGTTCAAGCGACGTTTCGGCCTGAAGAATTAGCGGGCCAACCACCAGTGGTAACCACTGCAGCCCGCTTCGCCATCGAAGCTCGGTCGATCATAAAAAACTTCGGCGACACGGCTGTCCTACGCGGGCTGGACCTGTCAATACCGCCTGGCGAAGTCACAGTGCTGGTCGGTGCGAACGGTACCGGCAAATCGACACTGCTTCGCATCCTCGCGACCCTGACCAAAGCGGACAGTGGTAGCGCGTCGGTCGTCGGTATAGACCTTGCCGAGAACGGGCCACTCGTCCGTGGTTTGACCGGTTCAGTCCTGCACGCACCGATGCTCTACTCGGATATGACAGTGCGAGAGAACCTGATGTTCTTTGCGGCTCTCTACCGGCTGTCGAATGTCGATGACCTGATTGAACGATTTGCCAATAAGGTCGGCATCGAGTCAAGACTCGACGACCGTGTTCGTACTCTGTCCCATGGATTTCAGAAGCGAGTTGCGCTGGCCCGGGCCCTTATGCACGAGCCTCGCATTCTTTTGTTGGATGAACCGGAATCAGGGCTAGACGCAGTGTCGGTCGGAAGACTCGACGATTTGATCGACGAATATCGCTCTTCAGGCCGAACCGTGCTCATGACAACACACGTCGTTGAGCATGGGCTTGAGATCGCGGACCGCGCAGTTGTATTGACCGGCGGTGTTGTGGTGCTGGAATCGACATCGCCAGCCCTGGACCGAGCCAGCATCCTGGCCGAGTACTCTCCGACTCGCGAAAGTACCACAAAACGAGACCGGCGCCCATGAGAGATTCGCTGGCCGTAGTCTGGTCAATTGGCCGCAAAGACCTGTTGCTCGAGGTTCGCAACAAGGAAATTATTGTTGCGATCGCAGGATTCGCGCTGCTCGTACTGGTGATATTCACGTTCGCGGTCGACCTGAATCAGGCCAATGCGAGACTTGTCGGCCCCGGCGTACTTTGGGCGGCAGTTGCCTTCGCCGGGATCGTCGGACTGAACCGGGCCTTCGCGCTCGAAGTAGAAGGCAACACGCTTGAAGGGCTGATGCTGGCACCGATAAGCCGCGATCTGATATATCTCGGCAAGGCACTCGGTATCTTCCTGTTCCTCGCAGTCGCACTGATGGTCGTCCTGCCGGTGTTCGCGGTACTGTTCAACCTCATTGTGTTCCGGTGGGAAATGCTTGCGATCAGCTTCCTCACGATAATCGGCTTCAGCGCCGTCGGCACACTTTTCGCGGCAATGTCGGTCAGAGTCCGGGCGAGAGAGGTCATGCTGCCACTGCTCTTTCTCCCCGTAGTGACTCCACTGATAATGACAGCCGTAGAATCCACAGCACATCTCGTAAACGGACGCAGCTGGTCCGATATGTCGCAGTGGCTACAGCTTGCCGTCGCCTTCGATGTCGTTTTCCTCGTCGTATCGGCCTTCATTTTCCAGCACATTCTCGAGGATTGAGACAATCGATGTTCCTGTGCCCGCCAGAACTGAAATCTCCCGCAGGAAAACGGCTCGCTGGTGGTAAAATTCTCTAGTTTTTGTACGACGCAAGTTTGTCAGTGAACTCTCTATGACCAGGGTAATAAGGTTTGCGGATCCGTTACCAATCGCCAGCGCTGTGCTGATGGGCGTCGCCCTGTGGCTGATTTTCGTCTGGGTGCCGACCGAAACGAACCAGGGCGCGGTCCAGCGGATCCTCTACTTCCACGTACCCATCGCCTGGGGCTCGATGCTGGGGATCTTTATCGTCAGCGGCAGCTCATTCATGTACCTCTGGAAGAAAAACGAAAAGTGGGACAGGCTCGCCGTGGCGTCGGCCGAAGTCGGAGTAGTTTTTGGCGGTCTCATGCTGCTGACGGGAATGATTTGGGCACGACCGGTCTGGGCCGTGTGGTGGACGGGTGAGGCGAAACTGACGACCGCATTGATCCTGTTCTTTATCTACATCGCATATTTGATGTTCAGGGCCTACTTCCCACCCGGGGCGCAACGACAGCGACTGGCCGCCATAATCGGCTTGATCGGGGCCATCGACACACCGATTATCTATTTCGCAGCCAATCTCTGGGCGCAGGCGCACCCTCCCATAATTACGGGGCCAGCTGCAGACAGCGAATCGAGCCTGGGAAGCGATCTGGGCCTCGTTCTGTTAACGGCCACAGTTGCGTTCACATTCCTGTTCATTCATCTTGTCCAGAGCCGGTACAACATCCGTAAAGCCGAAGACGATATCGTCGAGCTAAAACGAGCCTCGGGCACAAAAATGGCCCGGGCCGGGAGATCAAGTTGACGTTATCCAGTCAAAAACGTGGTATGACTTTTCTCGCGCTGATAATCGCTGTGATCGCGTTCGGTGTCGTGAACGAGACGGCGTCGGCACAAACTGGATCTATCGTTAGCGGCATCGTAGTTGGCGTCGAAACCGACGATTCAAACCGCCTGGTGAGGTTCGCTCTCTCAGATTCGAGCGGAATGGTCACAACGTTTGAGGTCAACGGCTCGACGGCATTCGGCCTGGAAAATCAAGCCGGTGACCGCTGGGTATCGAGCCAGGGTGAGGAACCTGCCGAGGCAGCTCGCCGACTTCGTGATCATCGCGATAGATTCGCCCCGGTAACCGTCTCTTTTGAAAACGGAGTCGCGAGTTCCGTCGTAGAACGTGAGGAAGGTAAACTCGAGACGAACCTCGGCTACATGTTCGCCGTTTTTGCAGTGACCTGGATGCTTTTCTTCGCCTATGTGTTGTACATGGGACGAAAACAACGTGTGCTCCAACATGAAATCGCACGACTGAAGGGATCGATAAGTTAGCCATATCGCAGCTAAAACGGCTAATCTTGAATCATGACGAACGAAGATACTGACAGGCAACGGAACGAGAGTGAAGTGGCGCCAGGCGTCACCTCGCCAGTGCGCACAACGACGCTCATGGGGCCGCGTGCCAAACTTGGGTTTGCACTTGTTCTTGTCGCGGCTGCCCTGGCATATTTCGCATTCACGGCGTTTCAAGGTGCAACGGTCAGCTATCTTTCGGTTGCACAGGCACTGAGCGAATCGCCGACAGCCGACGATCGGCAGGTTGGGGTTTCAGGGAAACTGGTTCGGGACTCATACGTTCGCGACGCCGACGGGCTGACCGCTCATTTCGCCCTCAAAGATGAAGACGGCACCGAACAACTTGCGGTCGTGTACAGGGGCGAAATCGGCCAGGTCTTTTTCAACGACCACTCAGAGATCATCCTGCAGGGCCAGAAACTCGTCGACGGATCCTTCAACGCCGACAATCTCACCGTCAGGTGTCCCTCTAAGTACCTGACGGAGGCGGAACAGGCAGAAATCGATGCCCAGAACGCCGGCAGTCATATTGCACCTCCCTACCAGCCCGACTACTTCGATCGAGAAGCGTAGCTGCTGGAGCTACTGAGATTCGATTCGCAACTGTCGAAATTGTGAGCTCACCACCGCCACGACGACGGTGAACCCGATAAGTCCAATCGCGATGATCGTCAACGATCCGCGGAGGCCAAAAAGCGCCGCCAGCGAGCCGCTCAAAAGTCCGCCAAGAGGGAAGCCTGACCATGCCAGTTCGTAGGCACCCAGCACCCGACCTCTCACCTCTGCCGGGACATTTACCTGGATGACGGCAATGCCAAGTGAGATATGAACGGCATTGAAATAGCCGAAAAAGAACGCCATGGGTAACGCAAGTGACAACGTGTTCGTGAAGGCCCATGTGATCACGAACACTCCTGTGAAGATGTCGGTAACCAGGAGAGCTGGCCCTGCCCTGTGCAGTCCACCTGTCCACGACATTGTCATCGCGCCTGCGAACGCGCCAAATCCGACAGCTCCCAGCAGATACCCGAGGCCGGTCTCATCGGTCGCAAACACTTCCTTCGCGAACGCCGGAGTTATAAAGATCATCCCACCAAGGGCGAGTGCATTGACCGCCGTAAACATCAGGTTGTAGCGAAGGATGGTATTGCTCTTCAGCACCCGAGCCACTTCTCGAAAGTCTTCGACTATCCCGATGCGCCCGACAGGGTTCACGTGTGTGTGGGGCCGAAAAGTCGTGTAGATCATGATCGCCATCCCGAGCAGTCCAGCTATCAGGGCATAGGAGGTTGTCGGTCCGTACCGACCCAGCACGAATCCACCTAGCAACGGCGCGACTACCCTTGCTCCGTTGAATACCGTTTGATCAATCGATACTGCTCGGACGACCGTTCTTTTCGGTACCACGTCGGGCAGCAACGACAATCTTGCGATCCAGTCAATCGCCAAGGCCGCGCCCTGTGCGGTCCCGGCAATCAGTATGTGCCACGGCTCGAGATAATCGAGACTCAGCAGGACAACCACCGCCACCATCGGCACGCCCACGATCGTGGAACCGACAATCAACAGTCGCTTTCGCTGCACCCGATCAGCAAGGAAACCGCCCATGATTGCGACGATCACGTTAGGGATACCAACTGCGGCGCCAAGGGCCGCCAGCCACAGCGTCGATTCAGTCATCTCAAACAACAGGTAGCCCTGTGATACCGTGATGAGCTGGTGACCGGTTCCCCACATCAGGGTCGCTGCCACAAATCGTTGTAGCGCAGAATCCCTTATCGAGGCGAACAACCCGACGTCATGGGCGGGCGTTGAATCGATAGTCGACGGTTGTGATCCGGAAGTATCAGGCATGAAGGGCCATTGTGAACCTGCCGCGATAGTAACGGACGTACCAATCGGATTATGTTTCTCAGCGTTGCAGGCATCGCCGACCACAATGGCGTCCCTGATACAATCTATGTCGCACTATGAACTCAGAAATTTCTTTCGACATATTGCTTCTCGCCGGGCTAATTGCCTACCTGCTCGGTGCTATTCCGGTCGCTTACCTGTCCGGACGTGCTTTCGGCATTAACGTGTTCGAAGTAGGTTCACGGCAGGCGGGTGCCACGAATGTATTTCGCGAGGTGTCCCGCACGGTCGGAACGGCAGTAATGATCGTTGACGCCACTAAGGGTCTTGTGGCAATCATCGTTGCTCGCATCATTGGCCTTGAGGGCGCCGAACTACTGCTACCCGCAGGCGCGGCGGTCGCCGGACACTGGAATTCGCCATTTACGAAATTTAAGGGCGGCGACGGTGTATCGACTCTGACAGGCGTGGGACTGGGAATTGCGCCGATCGTCCTGCTTGGCCCGTACGTTTTGGTTGCCGTTATCGCACTCGGTCTGAATAGCAAATTCAGTCATCCCAGTCTGTGGGCGGCGATCGCTGGCTACCTTCTATTCATCGCTCTGTCGTTCATGCCGAACTCCAATACCGATCCTCACATCGTCTACGGCCTGACCGGAATCGGGATTGGAATAATGCTTCACAGCATGTACTTTCACCGCCGGCACAGAGACTATTTTTCCGAAATCGCTCAGATCGAGGAAAGCCCCGAGCAGCCACTGAGCCAGGACGGTTTCAGCTAGGCGGACAACAAACACCCGGACCGGACTTAAACATCAAACCGGCGTCCGTTACGCCGGTTTTGTTTTGCAGATCTCGAGAATGTACTAGTCGTCGGCTATCCTGCTGATCCTGTTTCGCAGTGAGTCAGGAACCTCGTGCTGGCGTGTCTGGCGTAGTAGCCCCACTGTTTGAGCCAGCGTGGTGACCCAGCCGTTGCAGTCAGTGCACAGCCCAAGGTGATGTCTGATACGCGTAGTCAGCCTTGAGGGAGCCTCACCGTCAATAAAGTCTGAAGCATTGACCCGGACCTGGCCGCAATCACCCATTCCATCTGCACAGGGATCGTCGGGGCTGTGTTTCTGATCCCTGCCGATCAACCTGTCTATCCATGACGCTGAGTCACCCACGACTATCTCCATATGTCTTACAGCAACGATACCGTCGCATTGCCGGACTCTAATAGGATGCAGTGTAATTCTTAAAGGTTCAACAGGCGCGTCGTTACTCAGGTAGCGCCCGGCGATTCAAGCGAGTTTCTCTCGGCACCTGACCGTCTGTCTGCTCGACGGCCACGATTCATTTACTTTCCAGGACGCTATTTCGATCCGAAACAGGCACAAGATTTTTGATCCATTCTGGTATGGTAATTGAACTGCGCTCAAGTTTGCCCGATCTCACCGTCGGGCAGTATCGATTCGAACCCAACTTCACGTACGGATCATTCGACGTTAAATGGACGCCCAAGAATTCACGGAAATAGCCGAGAACCACGCGGGTTTTGTTTACAACGTCGCCTACCGAATGATGGGCAACCCACACGACGCGGAAGAAGTTGCGCAGGACGCGCTAGTTTCCGCGTTCAGGGCCCGAGACCGATTTCGGGGAGACGCCCAACCTACTACCTGGCTGTACCGAATTACCGTGAACGCCGCACTAATGCGCATCCGCAAAGACAAGCGTGGCAAGGAGATGACCGTCCCGGAAGATTCCCGTCCGGACGTCGCCTCAGGCAATTGGGCAGAATCACCGGTGGCTGCCACGATGAACAGCGAACTGGGTGATCGTATCGACGCTGCTATCGCAAATCTGCCCGAAGACCTGCGGGTTGCGGTAATTCTCCGTGATGTTCAGGGACTGTCCAACCAGGAAGCTGCCGACACACTCGATGTTTCGGTATCAGCCCTAAAAGCACGACTTCATCGAGGGCGAATAGCGTTACGTGATTCCCTTGCCGACTACGTCGAAGAACGATCATCTCCTGGCTGAAACACAGGCCGCCTGAGATCCGTCCGCAATATTGTTCCTGAAGAAAAGCCCCGCTTGAAGCGGGGCTTTGTCATGCCGTATCCAACAATGGAACGATCAGACCTGCAGCAGGTACGAGTCCATAATTTCCTGGTCTGTGCGCTTTGGTGCACGTTTCTGGAGTTCTTCATACCGGTCTTGAAGTGATTTGCCTTCGTACTTGAACACCACTCCCAGAGGAATTCCGGGGCGTTCAAGCAGATCATTGGCCGCCTGCGGGCTAGTCGGGTCGTGATCTTCGGGGATCTCATATGCGAGCCCCTTAATCCCCTCTCTTGGCTTGCCCTTCAGAATCTCATAGGTGTCGTTGTACGTCGTGCATGGAGATTGGACGTGGACGATGCTGAACCCACGGTGGTTCATTGCTGCCTGAATGTGCTGGGCAAGTTCACGAGGTTTGCTCGAGAAGTAAGACGCGATGTACGTGACCCCGATCGACATGTAGTACTTGAGCGGCGAAATCGGGTTCTCGATCTTTCCAAATGGCGTCGACGTGGTCACCTTGCCAAACTCAGTAGTAGGCGACGACTGGCCCTTGGTCAGGCCGTAAACACCGTTGTCCATGATCACTGCCGTGACATCCACGTTGCGGTTTGCAGCTGGCCCGATGTGCTCGGCACCAATCGACAGGAAGTCTCCGTCGCCTGCGACCACCACGGTATTTAGCTCAGGTCGTGCCATCTTCACACCAAAGGCGATAGGAAGTGTGCGCCCGTGAATCCCGTGAATCCCGAATGGCTGATCGCCCTCGACCAGATGAATCATGTTTCCCGAACACCCGATACCTGCAACAACCACGTTGTTTGCCTGCGGCTGTTCATGCTCTATCGAATAATTCTCCAGGGCTACCTGGAGCGCTCGTCGCACTCCAAAATCGCCGCAGCCCGGGCACCACGCGAAGTCATATTCGGGATTCCGCTTGCTCATACTGTTACTCCAGCCCTTACTCGTTCACTGATACTGGACACCAGATCCGCAGGTCTGAATGGAAGTCCGGTGTACTGGGTGATTGATTCCGCCCTGTAACCCTCTTGCCTGAGAAGTGCCGACCACTGACCCAGATAGTTCAATTCCGGAACTATTATTTTACCAGCGTTACGCAAAACTTCTTTGACTTCCTCTGGCAACGGATTAAGTGCGACTGAGTAAAGCCACCCTACGTCAACACCGCGTTCTCGCAAACGCTCGTAAGCCTCTCGGGCCGGACCCTTTGAACTCCCCCACGGCATGATGATTGCTTCGGCTTCAGCATTCTCGATCTCGAAGTGGGCTCCTCCAAGAAGTTGTATTTTCCTGAAACGTCGCTCGGTTAGCCGTGTGTGGTGCCGGGGCAAGTGCGTTGTATCGCCAATCTCATCGTGCTCTGAACCATTTGCCACGTAGGCACCGGGGCCACCCGGAATCGGCATCCCCGGAAGGGGGTTTGGGCCGTCCCAGGAGTCGTATCGCTTTCCAATGTCGCCCTCGCTGACGGTAGCCCGGCTTTCTGAACTGACCTCGGAGAGATCTGGCCTACGAATGTTTTCCCCACGCTCGGCGAGTGCAAATTCACTCATCAGGACCACAGGGCCCTGATACCTCTCGGCCCAGTTCGTGGCGAGTGCGCCGGCGTAGAAACACTCTTCGACTGTACCCGGGGCCAGAACAGGCATCTTGATATCGCCGTGAGCCGGGTGCATACATGTATTAAGGTCGGACTGTTCCGATTTAGTGGGCAATCCTGTTGCAGGTCCCCCGCGCTGTACGTTGACAACTACAAGCGGTATTTCGGCCATCCATGCGAGGCCAAGGCCCTCGCTCATTAGTGAAAAGCCCGGACCGGCCGTGGCCGTCATCGCTTTTTTGCCGGCAAATCCAGCGCCCAGAATGGCGTTGATCGCCTCGATCTCGGATGAGATCTGATGGACAAACCTGCCCTTGCCCCAGAGGTTGTGCTCCATCCACACCAGTATTGTGGTTGCCGGCGAAATGGGATAACCAGCGTAGAACTCGAGTCCTGCCGCCATCGCACCCAACGACAGAGCGGCATTACCGGTGATCATCAGTTGCGGGATCTTGCTGTGTTCTGCGGGACTCAGCTGCCCAACTGTATAGCCGGCCGACTTCGCAACATCTACACCAAGTCGTACGGCTTTAATGTTCGCCTCGATGATTTCGGCATCGCCATCTCTGCCGCGAGTGAAACGAGCCTTGATGAACTCGTCGATCTCTTCGAGTTTGAACGAAATGAGATGCGCAACGGCACCGATCGTGACCATGTTCGCCGCCCTGGCGTTCCCGGTCGACTTGGCCAACTCATCGGCCTTGATCCCGAAGTATGCACCACCCACCGGCAGGTCATACTCCTCGGCATTGTAAATTGTGACACCGGCCTCGTTCAAGTCGTCTATGTGGTGGTCGAACGCATACTGGTTCAGGGCCACCAACACGTCGACACCGTCTCCTGAACTCAGTACGGGGGTCGTTGAGATTCGAACCTGGGAGGAGGCGGGGCCACCCATGATTTGAGATGGGAAGGTCGAGTGAGTCTGAACGTAATAACCGGCATGGGCTGCAGCCCTGGCAAGAGCGTCTGCGGAAGTGACCAGCCCTTGCCCACCTTCACCAGCGAACCTGATGACGAAGTCGTGCTTATCCAATTTTCAAGTACCTTTACCCGAACCTTCTGTTCTGTAAGCTGATATTTTCTGCAGTCAAATCGTTCAGGCACAGACACAAAAAAAACCGCATCCATCAAGCTGTGATAATGCGGTTGTCCCGAACTACTTTGTGTTTTGGGGATCCTGGTTCGCCCTGAACTTCAGAATGCAATAATACGGTTGACGTTTCGGCCAGGAAACGGCAATTTTCTTGTTCTTGATGTATCCGTGTACGAATTGGTGACATCGTGGCGCTTTTTACCCAACTGTTAATTATCGAATTTGCCAAACTCGGTGTCAATTTGTTTGATGGGTATATTCCAACCTATATCGCGCTTTATGTTAAATGCAACACGGGAACGTTTGACCGCCAGCGTCGCCAAACTTAGAATCCGGCATTGCAAAACTCTAAAAAGAGCGTTTGTGGCGCGCCGCAACGAAATCACAGGTTAATTGACAAGACAGAACACTCCAGATCATTCCATCGACCGGTGGTCCGCCGGTGGCGTTGTTCTGCGTATGGAAAATAGCGGTCGATTATCTGTGGCACTCTGTCACAGGTGGGCTGAATCGCTCTGGGCACTGCCAAAGGGCACCCCCGAGGGCGACGAATCTGTCGCCGATACCGCCCTTCGAGAGGTGACAGAGGAAACAGGTCTTCTGGTCGAAATAGGTCCGGCGATCGACGAAACGTACTACTCGTTTTTCCGCACCGCCGGGGAGACCCTGGGTGAACTGCCATTTAAAGACGAGAGCACCGTCCGTATCGATAAAACAGTTCACTGGTACCTGATGAGGTACATTGGCGGCGACACATCGCATCACGATCGTGAGTACGATGAAGTCGAATGGATTGATATCCAAGAAGCATCACAGAGGCTGACCCATCGGAATGAAGCGCGAGTCCTGGAAAAAGCTGTGGCCGTTTATGAAGACGGAACTGGAAGAGACGACTGACCTAAACCTGGTCGGGGATCTCACGGTGCTTCGGTCCAAGATAATGGATGATGCCGAAGCCGACTACTCATGGCGTGTTGATCCCGAACTCGCCGGCCTCGATGCTACTCGCCCTGTCACACTGTCATTCATGGAGTACATGCGCTACCACCGCGACGACGTGAACTACCCCTCGCCGTGGTCGGTAAGAATGGCTATTGAAACCATCGATGGCCGCCACATCGGCAACTGCATGTACTACGACATCAACACCGAAAAATCGCAGTGCGAGCTGGGGATCATGATCGGGGATCGTGACTACTGGGGTAAGGGTTTTGGCACCGACGTCGTCCGCTCTATGCTCAAGCACATCTTTTCAACAACTGAACTCGAACGTGTGTACCTGCACACGCTAACCCACAACCTGAGAGCACAAAAATCGTTCTCCAAGGCCGGGTTCCGGACCGTTCGCCAGGTAAGACGAGACGGATACGATTTCGTTCTCATGGAAATCCGTCGCAGACACTACGAGGCGATTTACCCGACGCCAGCAATCAAACCCGCGTTGTCTGAGCATCCCGAAAACACGACCGGTAAACATAAAACAGCCGGTGCAAACCAGGCAGACGCCGGACCGGTTCTTGGTTCCTGAAAACCCGACACGAAAACAAACGGAGATATTTCGATGAAACTTCTGCTCCTAACCGGTGGCAAACACCCGTACGAAGAAACGACCCCGGTCCTTCAGGCGTTTCTCGAAGCTGCCGGGCACTCAGCGACGGTATCGGAGTCTGCCAGCGAACTGGCCGACGACCTCTCCGGATTTGACGCAATCGTTCTCAATACGCTTCGCCAGGACGCAACGGACAATGAACTGAACGATGACCAGCGCTCGGGATTCGAAAGCTACGTTTCGAACGGCGGATCTTTGCTTTCGTTGCACATTTCCGCCGCATCCTGCCCGAAATGGGCACCCATGAAAAAAATCACTGGCGGTGGCTGGGTCCTGGGCGAGAGCTGGCACCCTCCATTCGGTTGGTTCCAGGTGTTCATCGATAATCCCGATCACCCGATCGCGAGGGGTGTGACCAACTTCTGGACCTATGATGAGTGCTACTGCGGCCTCGACATTCAACCGGGTATCGACGTATTTATGCATGGCGTCGTCGATGGCGAAGACAAGCCCCTCGGTTGGTCGCATCGATTTGGCGAGGGTAAAGTTGCGAATATCGCACTCGGCCACGCCGGTTCATCACAACAGCACCCACAGTTCCAGAAGTTGATTTTGAACGCCCTGAAATATCTGGTAAAGTAACTGAGTGAGCAGCCAGGCCCGCACAGGTCCAGCGTCGAATGCATGCCCCCGTGTTGAGTCGGGCACCATCGTGCCCCGGTCGAAACACGGGGCCAACTAAATCCCGGTAACGCACGAAACGAGAAGATAGGAACACCCCCGCCAATGGCCGCCAAACGCCGACCCAACATCGTTCTGATAGTGTCCGATGATCTTGGATATGAAGCAATAGGTGCGAATGGCGGCACTTCCTATTCCACCCCTGTGCTCGATGGCATGGCCGAAACTGGAATCAGGTTCGAGAACGCCCACGTTCAGCCACTCTGCACACCAACTCGCGTCCAACTGATGACCGGAAAGTACAACTTCCGCAACTACATTGGATTCGGCCTGATCGCTCCGGACGAAGTTACTTTTGGGCACCTGTTCTCTGATGCAGGCTACAAGACATGCATATCGGGAAAATGGCAGCTCCACTCATACAATCCGCCCGACGAGATGCCTGAAAAAAGATCGACCGGCCAGAAGATTGAAGATGCCGGTTTCGACGAGTTTTGCGTATGGCATCCGCATCACACCGAGGAAAAAGGCTCCCGGTACAAAAACCCGATCATCTACGAAAACGGTAAATTCCTGGACAACACCAGGGACAAGTACGGTGAGGACATCTTCGCCGACTACATCATGGATTTCATGGAGCGGAACCGGGACGAACCGTTCTTCGTCTACTTCCCTATGGCGCTGACGCACCGCCCGCTCGAGCCAACCCCCGACAGTCCGGAATTTGACGATTTCATCCCTCCTTCTAACGAAACACTGGGCGGGAGAACATGGGCGGAGCTTGAAGATTGGGACGACGATCCGCGTTACTACAAGGACATGGTCGAATACCACGACAAGGTAATAGGCCGGGTATACGCCAAACTTGAAGAGTTGGGACTTGCCGAAGATACGCTTGTTATCTACGTGGGTGACAACGGCTCTCCGGTCGAAGTTTGCTCCGTAATCCACGACCATACTAAAGTGTGTGGCGGCAAGGGTTTGACCGTCGACCGTGGCACTCACGTACCGTTAATATGCCGCTGGCCCGGAACCATCCCTGCTGATTCGGTAACGACGGATCTGATCGACGCCTCTGACTTCCTGCCCACGATGCTCGAAGCCGCAGAGATCACACCGCCGACGGGCTACTTCATCGACGGTCGGTCGTTTCTGCCACAGTTGAAAGGCGAGACGGGAAATCCCCGGGACTACATCTACTTCCACTTCGAGCCGATGAGCGGGCGGGTTCACCGCTACGCACGATTCATCCGGGATCACAGGTGGAAACTGTACGACGATGGACGTCTTTTCGATCTGGACTCCGACCCGGAAGAGGAGTCGGCGTTCGATCCAGCAAACGACAACCGGGAACGCTCAGAGATTCGTAAGCGACTGGCACCCGTCTTCGACCAGATGGTCAAGTAGACAGTCAGCAACCTTGCTCCCGCAAAGCGACAAGCCCACCGCACGGCAATCAGTCGATGCCGCCTTCGCACAACGAAGGAAGCCGGGTGTGGATCCAAACTCGTTCGCCCGCTGCCAGCAACCGCCTGATTCGGCACCGCATAAAAGGCCCACGAAATTCTAAAGTTGTGGTTCAATCGGCAGTCGGTCGATGGGCACTCCCGTGGCATCGGTCACAGCATTGGCTATCGCAGCCGCGATCGGCCACTATCCCGGGTTCGCCAGCACCGCTGGGCTCATTTGACCGATCGTCGATCAGCTTCACGTTGATCATGGGCAAATCTGAAATCCTGGGCACTCTGTACGTCGCGAAGCCGGTGCTCAACACCCTGCCACCGTCGAACTCGACGGCCTCCCACAGAGCCGTCCCCAGACCCATAACAATCGACCCCTCGATCTGGTTCCTTGCACCCTCAGGATTAAAAACCTGTCCGCAATCGAATGCCACATCCACCGACTCGACACGAACCGTGCCGTTTTCGACCCGGACGCGGGCGACCTGCGCAACGTAACTACCGGCATCGAATCCGACCGCCACACCAAACCCGACGCCGGTGGTCTTAGAACGAGAATTCCACCCCGACATTTCGGCTACAGTTTCGAGAACGCGACGGTAACGCAAATGGCTCAAATTGGCCAACCTGAACTCAAGAGGGTCTATCTCAAGCTCGCGGGCTATGACGTCTATGTGCACTTCACGACTAAAGTGATTTACGGCGCCGCCCAACGACCTGTACGAACCGTGAGCTAACGGTGAGGGGGAATCGGCCACTCGAATGCGGGTTGCCTGTGCGTCGTAAGCCGAGTCGGCACCTCGTCTGCCCCGGAATGCATTGTCGCCAGCATGAAACGCCAGATAATCCCAGGCGACCAACTTACCGGCAGAATCGACTCCGGAACTAATTTCCATCAGAGCCGCGGGTCGAACAGTGCTGGTAGCAAACTCCTCTGCCCTTGAATAAGCGACTTTCACCGCTCTTCCGGACTCCCGGGCCAGCACCGCCGCCTCAATGCTCACGCTCTGTGATTTCGTGCCGAACGAACCACCAACTTCCAGCGTTATCACCCGGATCGATTCGAGATCAACGCCAAGACTCTGGGCCAGGTTTGCACGCTCAGTGAACGGAGCACGATTAGCACACCAGACTGTCAAATTGCCATCAGCGTCCCATTGCGCTGTCGCTGCGCTTGGCTCCATTTGGGCGTTTGCGACGTAAGGTGCGTAGTAGACGCCTAAGACGATTCTCGCTGCACCGGCAAGGCCTGCTTCGATGTTCCCGTCACTCCTCAGCACCACTGGTTCACTGGCACGATCTTTCAGCGCAGCCGGAAAATTCCAGTCCGAGACATCGTCGTTCGGTTCTTCCCAACTCGTCCTTACGTAGGACGCCGCTCGTTCAGCTGCTTCCCTAGTTTCGGCAACGACGCCAATCAGGCCCCCAACGTTTACAAGACTGATGAATCCTGCGACCTGCTCAGCTCTGGCCGAATCGAGACGCAGCAACTTTGCTCCGGCGGCAGGCGGTCGAATAACTCGCCCGTGAGCTGCACCCTCCAACGAAAAATCATGGGCATAGACGGCGCCGCCAGTAGCTCGTTCAGCGCCGTCGATACGGGCAGACTCCGTATAAGAAGGCAACGACTCAAGGAACGTCGATCCATTCTCTGCCCCTCCGGATATATCGATCTCCAGGTTGTCTGGGTCGATCAGGGCTTCGAGACTGGCAACTCTGGATCCCTCGCCCCTGGAAGCCAGCCGCTTACCGAGCTCGTTCCGGGCCGCTTCAGCAGCCTTCACAAGTTGGACTCCTACGGGACGGGTCGATGCGCTGCCGGTGGTCCCACGATCAAAGGGAACCCTCGCGGTGTCCCCGAGAATTACCTCTACCTGGCTGGCATCCCGATCAAGCGCAGCTGCGATCATCCTGACAAACCCGTTACGTATTCCCTGCCCGTACTCGACTTTGCCTGAATAGGCGGTGACCGAACCATCGGTGAATAGTTCGAGCAAGGTGGCCGGGTCAGGGCTGGTCCCTGTTTGCTGGACGACGCCAGAAAACGGCGGGCCTACTACTCGCAACAATAGTTGGCGGTCAGGGTTCACGATGTTGGCCTGTGTCCGGCCGCAGCACGCACGGCTCTCAATATCCTCAGGTAGGCCCCGCATCGACAGATATGGCCGCTGAGCGCCGATTTAATTTCGCCGTCGTCTGAGTTTGGGTTCCGGTTCAGAAGTGCAGTCGCCGAAACAACGAACCCAGGCGTGCAGTAACCACACTGAAACGCCGATTCTTCGACGAACGCCTTCTGAACGGTGTTGAGCACTTCCCCGTTGGCCAACCCTTCGACTGTTGTTACTTGTCTGTCGGCAACAGAAACCGCCGGAGTGATACAGGCCCTGGTCGGTTCTCCGTCGACAAGAACTGTGCAGGCTCCACAGTTTCCTTCCCCGCAACCGTATTTGGTGCCGGTTAGTCCACTTGACTGGCGCAGGACATCAAGGAGTGAGCTTTCTGGATTTGCGTCGAATTCACGGGCTGAACCGTTGACAGAAATATTCATGGTCGTTCGAGAGTTTACCCCGCCGGTACGACGCACGACACATCGGGGGGTTCCACATTTTCCGGGGACGTTTGGGCCGGGAGGGGTGCAGCCCCACTAATCCTGCGGCGGTGCAGGATTAACCAGATCCATACCGATTGTTTCAGGGAACACACCGGCCAACTCTTCTAGCGTCCATCGACCGTCCTTGTGGATCGACCTGCCCTGCTCTGGCGAGTTCATCAGGCTGACCCGGTTGCCGACACAATGAAATATCCTGCCGGTGACAGCAGCCGCCTGATCTGAGGAAAGCCATGCGACCATCGGCGCAACCTGCTCTGGCTCCGTCGTCAGCGTACCTTCCGGGGGCGGCAAAAAATCGCCCTTTCGCATATTTCGTGTCGAGTCGGGAATCGACTCGGTCATGCGAGTTTGGGCACCCGGCGAAATAGCGTTTGCGGTGACGCCGTACTTCGCAAGATCTTTGGCGACAACACGGGTGAACCCGGCGATCGCATCTTTAGCCGCACCGTAGTTCGCCTGACCACCGTAGCCGTACAAACCCGACACGGAGCTAAACGTGATGATTCGGCCCGAGCCCTGTTCCTTGAAAATCTTCGATGCTGGCTGAACGACCGAGAACGTTCCCTTCAGGTGAACGCCCAGAACGTCATCCCATTCCTGTTCAGTCATGTTGAACAACATGCGATCTCGAAGAATCCCGGCAGCGGTTACTACGATGTCCAGCCTTCCGAACTCTTCGATAGCCTTCTTGACGATATTTTCACCGCCCTCGATGGTCGATACCGAGTGGTACGAGGCGACCGCGTTTCCACCGAGTTCTGATATCTCTTCCACGACCTGTGCTGCGGGCGTGGAATCTTCTCCGGCGCCGTCGAGCGCGGCTCCGACATCTGCCACAACCACCGACGCACCCTGTGAGGCCAGGAGTCTGGCCACTCCCCGACCAATTCCACGACCGGCACCGGTCACTACCGCCACTTTCCCTGCCAGCCGCTTTGCGTTCGTTGTGCTGATCGCCGACGGGAAGCCCAGCAGATTCGGCAAGACCTGGGCGTCCAGTTGTTCCGGCTCCCAGGTTGCAGGTGGGTTCGAGTTGTAGATCGTTTTGATCCGCCTGGGCAACGACATGTGAACGACGTTGCCGCCATAAACGAGGAACACTTGTCCGTTGACCGGGGCCGCATAATCAGAGGCCAGGAAGGCTACGAACGGCGCAACGTCTTCAGGCTTCCACGGAGCCTCACCCCTGGCGGGGAACAATCCATTTGCGGCAAGTCTCTCTCTTGTCGCCTCTGGAATCGACTCGACCATTCGTGTCTCGGCACGGGGCGCAATCGAATTAGCGGTAACTCCGTATTTGCCCAGGTCTTTTGCCACAACCTTCGTAAACCCGGCGATTCCAGACTTTGCTGCGCCGTAGTTTGCCTGCCCGGGGAAGCCGACCAGACCGGATTCCGATGTAAACGTAATGACCCGGCCACCGCGCTGCTGACGAAATAATGGCGCAGCGTGACGGACCACGTTGAACGTCCCCTTCAGATGAACTTCGTAGACCGCATCCCACTCATCTTCGGTCATGTTGTAGATCATTCGATCGCGCAGGATCCCGGCAGCGGTGACAACTATGTCGAGTCGTCCGAAGGAATCAAGGGCTGCCTGGACTATTCGCCCACCACCGTCGAACGTCGAAACTGACTCGGTGATGGCGACGGCTTCACCTCCGACGTCGCGAATTCCTGCTACGACCTCATCCGCAGGGCTTCGCCCTTCGGACTCACCGGAAAGTGTCACCCCTGCGTCGTTTAGTACAACCTTTGCACCACTGGCTGCCAGCTCTTCTGCTATTCCGCGACCAATGCCGCGTCCGGCGCCTGTCACGATTGCCACTTTGCCTTCTAGCGCATTACTCATTATTTATATCCCTCAGGTCCGAACAGGTAGGCCGCCAGTTACGAGATTACTGTTCTGGTTGGAAGCGAGACCAGTGCCCTGCCCGGAGTCGTTATCACGTTGTCGACATTGCGTAGCCCGATCTCAAGTTCGACAAGCCCGACGCCGTTTTCAATACGTGTCCCGGTGACTTTACCTAGGCATGTGACAGGAGTACCCGGGAAGTCGATAGCCCGGTACGACACGTCCAGTTCTAGCAGTCTGCCCGTTGAGCCAATCCACCCGGATACCAGTTCTGCCAGCCACGCACTTTTCAGGGCGCCGTGAATGATTACGGTCGGATGGCCCGCTGCCTTCGCGACGTTCAAGTCGTAATGAATCGCGACGAAATCCTGTGAAGCACCCGCGTACATGACCAGTTGGCGCGTGTCTGGCATTTTTATGAGTTCGGGAAGCTCGTTCCCGACGTCGACATCCTCAAACCAGAGCGTCGGGAGCTCCGTACCGGTTTCAACAGCGTCGTCTGGTTCAGATTTAATGGTCGCCAACTCCGGAATCCTTCTCACCATCGCCGTAGGTTATGGTGGTCGTCGTCTGGGTTGCTACGAGTTGACCTAGCTGATTGACATACTTCTGCTCGGAAATCTTGAACAGCATTGTGCCCATCCGCCCGTGCTTTTCATACAGGTCGACGATCTTGCGGGTGACCGCAATTCGATCGCCAACACGGACTGGTTTCATAAATCGGTAACTGCTTCCGCCATCGAGAATATGGGCAAACGGCTCCGGATAGGGCTCCGGGTAGTGGCCGGGTAGTAACGATCGCAGGAACGTCGGTGGCGCTATCAGACCACCAAATGAGGACGCCCTTGTCGCAATCTCGTCCGTGTATAGCGGATTGGGATCACCTATCGCGCAGGCGAACCGCTCGACGGCGTGACGTTCAATCTCATAGATGACCGGGACCGATTCGACGCCGATAAACGCTCGAAGATGGTCAGTGATAACAGATGATTCAGACGTATTCATTGTTCTCGGGTGTCACAACCCATGACTGTCAGCAGTCAATATTCGACATGACCGCGGCGGAAAGTAGTGACAGTCTAGCTCTTGTTCCGTCTCCCCTTACCACCACCTCGCCCGGATTTCGACTCTTCGTGCGATGCGGCAAACACACGGCTCTGTCGACGTCTTACCTGCGACCCGGCAGCAGCAGCAGTCATGAATATTGCACTGGGAACGAACAGTATCCCGACGGAGAAAATCGCCAGTACGATAAAAACGTAGATCACGAACGTCGACATCCATAGATTGATCTTAACCGTTTTGTCTGGAGCACCGGTTCTCGGTACAACCAGAAGGGCACTACCAGCCAGGGCGATCGGAACGAGACTGAACAGCAGCGGCAATACTTCGTCTTCCGCGAGCAACGTGCGACGTACAACTTCTGTGCTGTCGGTATAGACAGTTTGCGTCAGCGGAACAAAAAGCAAAACCAGGTAGGCGATGGCCGCAGAAATCGCGGCAAAAACGACGAAGTAATAGTTCCGATCCCAGCGCGGCAAATTCATAACCACCGATTGTAAGTGGTCACGCCGGATTTTTACTCACCGTTGACCTGTCTGGCCGCCTGCAAGTTGGAGAGATTCTTGATCCCTGCACGCGCAAATTCACAATCGTGCAACCGACGAGAGTTCGCAGTGCCGAAGAAAAACAGCGAACGACGGCCCACCCAACGAGTCACGTCTGCTCAGACAGGTTGCAACGGCACGTGTGCGCCCACGGGTAGCTCGACCATTATCCTGTCGCCCGGCAGCGCGTCACCGCCGGTGATCACAATCGCCATCACCCCGGACTTTCTGACGAGTTCGCCTTCTGCGTCACGATCCAGCACAGCTGACATTAGACCCGGCATCAGTTCGTCGAGCTGTGCGCAGGGATTTCGCAGGCCGGTGATTTCGAGGATCGCCCGGCCGCCAACGTTCAACCGGGTGCCGGTCGGCAACGACAATAAATCGATCTCCACAGTCGTGATGTTTTCGCCCATCGTTCCCGGTTGTACATCAAATCCCTGTGTCCTGAGCTCGTCGAATAACTCCATATGAATCAAGTGGACTTGCCTGAGATTTGGCTGTGTCGGATCTCTTCGAACTCGTGACCGGTGTTTCACGGTCGCGCCACTGTGAGCGTCACCTTCGACACCCTGCCCTTTAATCAGCATGATCGACGGCGGGCTATCTTCGAAAATGTGTGTGATCGACTGGAATGAACTGCAACGACTCTGGGAGACATGTGCTGTCCTGGACTAACGTGCAACTGGCCTCTAAGGTGCGAACAGATCCGGGTCGGGAATATCGTTTTCAGGCTCGTCTGGATCAAACTGGACAGTTGACTTCTCGACCTCAACCTTCTCCAGCGGTGCAAACGACAACATCAGGCGTTTTACACCCTGCCCCGCGAATGCCACCGTAACCTGGGTATCGCCCCCGGCCCCTGAAGAGCTAACAACAACACCCTCACCGAAATGACCGTGCCGCACCTTGTCACCCGGCGAAAATTCACCGACCGATCGGGTTGCGGGCCGTGGGGCCGGGGTAGTTGTTGCCCTTCTGGTCCACATTGGGTCCGGCATTCGATCCGCCACCCTGGCGTGACCACGAATGTCTCGCGTCGTCACAAGGGATTCGGGAATCTCCGCCAGGAATCGTGATGTCATTTGCGACCCCGACTGTCCTCGAAATCGGCGTTGGAATGCCCTGAACATATAAAGCCGCTTTTTGGCCCGGGTCATTCCGACATACAGAAGTCGGCGCTCCTCCTCGAGTTGACCGGGGTCGTCGATGCTGCGCGAGTGAGGGAGTAATCCCTCCTCGAGTCCCACCAGGAACACGGCTTCGTATTCGAGACCCTTGGCCTGGTGAAGAGTTATCAGCGTGATCGCCTGGTCTTCGACATCCATGTCGGTGCCGCCCTGCAGTCCATCGACATCGGAAACCAGTGCAACATTTTCGAGAAAATCTACCAGTTGACCGCGCTCTTCAGAACCCGCGAACTGCTCCGCTGAAGCCTTCAGTTCCTGCAGGTTCTCCATACGTTCTTCACCACGTTCTTTGTCCTCTCGCAGCATTGCACCGTATCCGCTCCGCTCGACGGTCAGATCAATGAGTTCGGTGGTGTCAAGGGAGAGGGATTGTTCGATCAACCGGGTTATCAGGTCGCCAAAAGCTGCAACCGATTTCAGCGCCCGGGTTGCGACTTCAACGTTAAACGCAGCAGGTTGCTCGTCATCGCCACTAACTCGACTAATGTCCAGAATTACGTCGAGCACCGGCACATCGTTCGCCAGCGCAACTCGTCGGAGCTCCGTGAAGGTACGTGCCGAGATTCCACGGGTCGGAACGTTGATTATTCGCTCTAGGGCAACGTCATCAGCCGGGTTCGCCACAAGCCGCAAGAAGCTGAGTACGTCTTTCACTTCCTTGCGATCGTAGAACTTCACCCCGCCGACAAGCCGGTACGGAATGCCCTCCCTGTTGCAGGCCACTTCGAAGGCGCGCGACTGTGCATTGACCCGGTACATGACCGCCACGTCGTTTCGGTCAATTCCATCTTTCTGCTTGAGGTTCCCAACCTCTTCGAGCACCAGCCTGGCCTCTTCGTCCTCGTTGTAGGCTTCGGCGACCGTGATACGCGTGCCACGGCTGTTCTCTGTCCAGAGTTCTTTCTTCATACGCCCATCGTTATTCCCGATGACCGAATCGGCGGCTTCGAGAATAATCTGGGTCGATCGGTAACTCTGGTCCAGCGTGACAATTTTCGGGTCCCTGAATGTCGCCTGGAAATCGGTGAGGTTCGTCGGATCGGCGTGACGCCACGAGTAGATTGACTGGTCAGGGTCGCCAACGACGCAGATGTTGCGGCTTTTCAAGGCGAGCAGCCGCGCCACCTCAAACTGGAGCGGGTTCGTATCCTGGAACTCGTCGACCAACAGGTGGTCGAACCGCTGCTGGTATTTTTCAAGAATTTCTGGAAATCCTTCTAGAAGCATGAACGTCTTGAGCAACAGATCGTCGAAGTCGACCGCGTTGGCTCGTTGGAGCGCTCCTTCGTACGCTTCGTAGACACGCGCCGCGACCTCTTCTCGATAGGTCTCGGTGCGCTCAGCAAACTGGGCGGGACTGTCCATACTGTTCTTGGCATCGGATATAGCAGCCAGCAACGCTCTCGGAGGAAACTGCTTCGAATCGATGTCCAGGTCATCGAGGATACGGCGGGCGATGCGGGCCTGATCGTCGTCATCGTAGATCGTAAATTCGGGTTTCAGCCCAACATGTTCGCCATCTGAACGAAGAACGCGTGAGCAGAACCCGTGAAACGTCCTTACCTGAAGCTCGTCAGATCCCGGCCCGACAAGGCGTTCGCATCTCTCTCGCAACTCACGCGCTGCCTTGTTGGTGAAAGTGACCGCCAGTATTTTCCAGGGGCGAACACCTTTTTCAGCTATCAGGTAAGCGACCCGGTGTGCCATTACGCGGGTTTTGCCGGAACCCGGACCTGCCACGATCAGTAGCGGTCCATCTGTGTGGGTCACAGCTTCCCGTTGTCGCTCGGACAGTCCGGCGAGGAGTTTTTCAGTGGCAGTTAACGAGGGCATCCGACAATGTTAACTGCCCGACACGAAAATCATCGCTCCGGTGACCCGAATCTGGCTTCAGATTCAAGACATTCGGCTGCCATGACTGTCTCGGTAAGTTTCAGTTACCCGGGCACTGTAGCGGCGCCCAATAATTCGACATTGCAGATCGCTGGACGATCGCAAATTGTCAGCAATGAATAGTTGGATTATAGGTTTTGAACCAGGCGTCTCTGGTAACTTCCATGGTCTTGTCGTCTACTCGCCAGTAGTAGCGGACGAGTCGGTAATATGCGTCCACTCGCCACGATCCGTACAACAGGTATTCGACCTTGAATTCCTCGGTCTCGAAGACGTCCCAACAGCTTGCCGGTGCGTCCTGGTTCAAGAACCCCCGATGAGTGGCAGTTCTCAAATATTCTTGAACCGCGTCAATCACTTCGGGACTGGTGCGGGTGGCTGGAATTTCTTCGAGTGTGCGGTCAGCGTCAAATAATATGAACGTCGCCAGCGTAAATACCACGATGGTGGCGGCCGAAGCGTAGAACCCCGTTTTGGCCGCAAATATCCATCCGAAACGCCGTTGTTTCGGCCCGCGTCGCGGCGCTATGGTATCGAGAATACTCAAGCTATCCAGGTGTAGTTCGAGGGCTTGAAAGCGTGCCGAAAGACCGGTCCAGGTTCTAACTATAGCTCCGCTGATCAATCAGCGAAGTGAAGATTCTATAACCGCTGGAACCCGGATTGATCGTGGAACGCGCGGAGTGTTATCGCGTTGCAGGTTGCGCCAGTTGGTCTTCAATAGCGGCGATATCGATATGCTCCCACACGAGATCGACCATGCGTGACAGCTTGTCGGGATGATCGAATCCGACGAGCGGCTGCAGACCTTCCAATTGTTCGGCTACGTCTGGCGTACTGCCGGGAACAATTACCAGCGGAACACCTGCCTTTTCGGCCTCGTACATCACGTACTCGACCGGTCGAACGCCCTTCGTCAGGATCAGCGCACGGGTCGTATCAGTCTGAATGGCCGCCAACTGAACGTCAGGACGGTCGCCACGGACAATCACGCCCGTGTTCTTTCGACTCGAGAAATAAAAAGGACCCCAGTCGAGTACAAGGCCACCGATGAGAAAATTGTCGAGAAGTTGGTCGGATTGACTTTCGCCAGTCAGGAACTGACCGCCGAGAAATTCAGTTACCTGGCTCAGCTTCGGGGCAAGCAGTCTTCGATCATCAGGAATCGTGCCCAGCAATTTGGCCCCTTCCGATTCGATATCGGCAGCAAGTCTTCCGCTGACATCATCGCCCCTGTATCGCGGTACAGCATTTAGCACAATGCCACCCAGACGCGAACCGCAGGTTGCCGCCGCAGCCGAAATACCCTCGCCGTAGCGCGCCACGAGCAAAATTAATCCGTCAGTAGCTTCGGCCAACTGAAGATTCGCCTGGACATCTGATGAGCCTTCGATGATCACAATTCGACTGGTTTCTGCGAGGGCGGAGACTTTCGAGGCGATATCGGCGAACGACCCGCTTACCGCAGGATTTTCGGGCAGGAGACTGGCAAACGTTGAGGCGTCGCTAAATATCCCGGTGCTGTCGGCGGTGGCGCTACCGGAAGCTTTGCCCAGTCCAACCGGGGAATTTTCCGAACCCATGCGCACGGCCAGGGCTGCAGCGAGCGCGGTTTTTCCGGCACGGTCCGAAATAGACGCGATAATCAGGGTCGCCATTAGTGTCCTCGGAATTTGTTAGTGCCCCAACAGGCGAATGTCTACGGGCGCACGCAAATCTTGGTGCAACGGATTGATCCCACGGATCGTAGTTGCAAATAACTTGAAAAGGCCCGCCAGATTATAACAGCGCCATTCAAAAATCTGAGTGATATCGCTGCCTCTGGGTCAGGATCGCAGCCTGGTGGTTATTCTTGCTTCCGATGTGACCGTAGGGTGTGACGAAATGTTGCAGGGAATCTCGGTATGTTGGATAGCTTTGAACCTTGATAGTACGTGGGCCGTTTCTAACTTTCCGTAGGAATTGACAGCCAACACCAAAGCGGCCTTGATTTCAGTATCTGGTCCAGCCCGACCGCCAACTCTATTGCCTCGCTTCAACACCGCGTCTACGATTGGTAGTCGCGCATCGCCTCAAGCCGAGGTAGCTCAGTTGGTAGAGCAATGGACTGAAAATCCATGTGTCGCCGGTTCAAATCCGGCCCTCGGCACCATGTTTTCGTACTTGAATTCGGTCAGTTCCTTCGATTTGGGGCTGGCCGTTTTCTGTTTTGACAACAATGTTGACAACAATCAGCTTCGGAAACCGCCGATTTCCCCGTTCTGGTTAGCTCAGTTAACCACCATCACAGCCGATCGGGTGTGTTCCGCCAACCTACCTGACAACCTGAAGTTGCGTCGATAGTGGTGGTTGGCATCGTCATCGAGCGCAGTGAGTTTCTCGCTTACAATTTCGTCTGCGAGTTCACAGGTCGAGTAATAATCCATGATCGGTCGTTGAGCAGGAGCATTGAGTTATTGGCGATAAGTCCTGAACCCGAACGCCGAACGTCACAGATCACGCTTGATGAAATCGAGCTTGCCCGTCTGAGAATCGTTGAAGCGGCGGTTACTTTCGATGCAATTGAAGATGGCGACCCGGAAGTCGATTGGCGGGAGGGATTTGACCAACTCCGAGATGCTGCA
>JAQBVG010000017.1 GCA_027623655.1 Chloroflexota bacterium | reverse complement strand
GCACGGTGGGGCCATCGGCCCCCACCAACTTCGCCCGAACAACGTTTCAAACGGGAAAACACGGATTCTTCAGCACCCTGCTAGGGCTTTCGTCGATCAAGTTATCATGATCCCGTCACGCGGCAGGGAGTTACTCCGCCAGCTTCACAAGTGTATAGCCCTTGCGACCCCGGCGGATGACCAGTAATCTGCCCTCGACAAGATCGTCGATGCGAACTGGACGGTCAGCGTCCTCGATTCGTTCCCCGTTCAGGTAAAGGCCGCCCTGCTCGACGGTGCGACGTACATCACCACCTGATTTTCCTGCACCTGAACTCACTGCCAGGTCAGAGAACTTGATCCCATCGCCGGCGAGCTGATCCCTGCGGATTTCGGTGACAGACGAGCCATCCAACACATCTTCCATTTCGTCGGCGGACAACTCGGCCATATTTCCTCCGAAAAACGCCCGGGTCACACGGAGAGCCTGATCGAGCCCACCCTGACCGTGCACTGTCCGTGTTACCTCTTCAGCAAGCGACCGCTGGGCCTCGCGTTTTTCAGGCTCAACCCTGACTGCGCCATCGAGATCACTGATGCGCGCCCTGTCGAGCAGGGTGAATAGCTTGATGTAAGGGACGGCATCGGCGTCGGCCACATTCAGAAAATACTGGTACAGCCTGTATGGAGACGTCTGTTTCGGGTCGAGAGTTGGCGCCCCACCGAGCGATTTGCCAAATTTCTCGCCGTTAGAACTAACCACGAGCGGGTAGACGATGCCGTGTGCGCGCGGCAGACCCGAAGCGTCGGCGCCGTGAATCCTGCGAATGAGATCGACACCACCGAGAATGTTGCCCCATTGATCGCTGCCGCCGGCCTGGAACGTACAGTTGTCACGTACGAACAGTCGCAGGAAGTCATAGGCCTGGAGTAATTGGTAGCTGAACTCGGTGAACGAAATTCCGCTATCTCGGTCAAATCGCCCCTTCACCGACTCGCGACCCATCATCGTGTTGACTGTGAAGTGCTTGCCTATGTTGCGAAGAAACTCCAACAGGTTGGTTTCCAGCAGCCAGTCAGCGTTATTAACCATTCGAGCAGGATTTATTTTTGTGGTGAAATCAAGAAATGGTTCGAGTTGAAGACGAATGGCTTCCACATTTTCATCGATGTCCTCGAGGGACAGCAGGTTCCGCTCTACGGAGCGACCGGAAGGGTCGCCGATCATCCCGGTACCTCCACCGACCAGTGCGATCGGAGTGTGGCCGTGTCGTTGAAGTCGGACCAACCCCATGATCGGAACCAAGTTGCCTATGTGAAGACTACTGGCAGAGGGGTCGAAACCGTTGTAGCAGGCAATCTTTTCGGTCGCGAGCACGTGCGCTGCTCCTGGTGTTGCATCGAAAAGCGCACCGCGCCATTCCAGCTCATCGGCTACGTTTGAGAAATCTGTATTGGTTGTCATCGGATTGTTCGGGGCTGATCCAGGTTGGAATCAGGCAAACCTTTCGAGAGCGACCGGCGGTCATGTTGCCAGTAGCTGACGAGTTTGTTCCACATCCCTGTTCATCTGTTCAATTAGTTGTTCGGCTGATTCAAATGCGACCTCGCTGCGGAGCCGGGTTACGAACTCCAGGCGGAGCCGCTTTGTATAAAGGTCGCCGTTAAAGTCTAGAAGGAACGCTTCTATTGTGCGTCCGCCATCGGTCTCGAATGTTGGCCGAACACCAATGCTCGTGGCAGATCTGTACCTGTTTCCATCGACATGGGCGTAGGTCGCGTATATCCCGTTTTGCGGGACGGTAACCGGGCTTTCCAGCTCGATGTTCGCTGTGGGAAAACCAAGATCTCGACCACGTTTTTCACCGGAGCCAACAACGCCGCTGATCGCGTAGTTGCGTCCCAGCATTGCTGCCGCTGTCTCGCAGAGACCCTCCGCTATAGCACTGCGGATCGCCGAGCTGGACACGGTTTTTCCGTCGATAATTTCGCCTGCGACCTCAATAAATTCCACACCGTCCAGTACACGTGAAGCCGACGATGAAAGATCGCTAACTCCGGCCAGGTCAGCCCCGATCTTCGCGCCCGGCCCGAGAACCAGCGCCTGCAGGCCGACCCGCTCTCGGAGCTTCCCGACAAACTCGTCTGACGGCAATTTCTGGAACTCGGGGCTGAACTCCAACGCCGCTATTTCGTCTATCTCGAATTCTGACAACAACTTCTGGCGAGTCTCGAAATCGCACAGGTAAGTTGTCTTCGAGTCGGGTTTGATTATCGACCTGGGCTGCTGTTTGAAGACGAGCGCTAGCGACCTCGCACCCCTTGCCTCCGCTTCCAGTTTAACCTTCCGCAGGAGAGCCCTGTGTCCGAGATGAACACCATCGAAGGTACCGATAGTAGCGACCGTCGGCCCCGTACTGGCCTCCACTGGTGCAAGCAGTTCGGTTATCGCCATTTATTGTTTGACCGCACAGTCGAGATGGTGGTCGTTCAGGCCAGCGCGCTGGCTTTCCTGCTTAGCGATGCATGCGCTTCGAGTAGCAGCCCCTCGGTCGTCTCCCAGTCGATGCAGGCATCGGTAATTGACACGCCGTACTTTAATTTGGCACGGTCGACCATCGGCTGATTGCCTTCGTGCAGGTGGCTTTCGAGCATCAGGCCAACAACACCGTTGTTTCCGCTGATTCTCTGTCGGATCGTCTCGCGGAATACAATCGGTTGGCGCCGGTGATCCTTGTTGCTGTTGGCGTGCGAGCAATCGATAACGACGTTAGGCTTCAGACCCGCAATTTCCAGCAGTGCACTTGCCGATGCCACAGATTCTGTGTCGTAGTTTGGTCCTGAAGACCCGCCACGAAGAATCAGATGTTGCGCGGGGTTTCCGGCCGTGTTGACCACGGACGCTCGACCGTCAAGATCGATGCCGAGAAAAGCGTGGGGTGACCTTGCGGCCACCATCGCATCGACTGCGATCTGGCAGCTCCCACCTGTGCCGTTTTTAAACCCGATAGGCATCGATAGGCCACTTGCCATTTGACGGTGCGTCTGGCTTTCGGTCGTGCGAGCACCGATGGCTCCCCATGACACTAGGTCTGCAAGGTACTGCGGTGTGAACGGGTCGAGAAATTCGGTTCCAGTTGCCAGCCCGAGGTTGCCGACTTCAAGAAGGAATGCCCTGGCCCGCTTCAGCCCGGTCTGCATGTCGAACGTGCCGTCGAGGTTGGGGTCGTTTATCAGTCCCTTCCAGCCGACTGTTGTGCGGGGTTTTTCAAAGTAAACCCGCATCACGACAAAAATCGTTTCTTTCACCTGTTCAGCGAGGGTAACGAGGCGTTTAGCGTACTCGATTCCAGCCTCTTCATCGTGAATCGAACACGGTCCAACGAGCATCACCATTCGAGGATCGGTCCCGTTACCGATATTTTCGATCGTGGCTCTTGATTCGGTTACGATTCGCGCGATTTCAGGCGTAATCGGTTGCGATTCGATGTAGGTGCGCGGAGGGCTCAGCGGCTGGAGGTTTGTGATTCGAATGTTTGACGTAGACATGATCTGGTTATTTCTTTTCCGTGGGTAAATTAGCGAAGTATTTCGGGTTCGTGATTCACTCGGTCAGGCCGTCGCAGTCGGTAACTTCGAGACGGGGATGCCTTGTGAATCCGGGGTGGGCTGAGGACGTTCAGGCAGATCTAGCTGCGATATGAACGCCCGTAAGTAAACAGCCCGCTCGTATAGCCAAAATAAGACGACTGGTACCCAGACATACGCGACTACGCGAGCCCTGCCACGCCCGAGTAGCGTTGGTAAGGCAAAGAGTTGATCTGCATATTGCGTACGCTCATGTCACTACATACTGAATTATGAAAGGTCAGGACGGAGTTTAGCAGCACCGTTGAGGTAAGCGTGTTTTATTTCGCGCTGAGCCTTATCCGTATTCCACAAAATAAGTATACGTATGCATCGCTCAAGTGCACCAGGTCGTGCCATTTCGTGGCTGCACATCAGTGGGACAGAATTCCAACCGAACCGCTCTCGAGCGGCAACAGCTGGAAACTCAGAGACGAGGTCCGGGCTTGTTGTGAACTGCACCGCGGCAACGTCATCCTGATCAATCCCGTTCTCAGCGATCAGTTTGCGAAGCAACTGCTCGGTTGCCCTCAGCACGTCGTCAGCCGAATCACCCGTGGTTGTCGTCGCACCCTTCACACCGCGAACCTTCGTAGCCATTTGACTCCCTGTAAATAACCCAGGTGCATAGTTTTGTACCGAGAGTCTTCGGTACAGCCGAATATGGCGACCTAGTTTGCCACGACTTTTCGCGGCGTGCCGGGAGTGAGTGAACGAATGTAGTCGCCGGCCCGGGTCGCAGCGCCTGCAGGATCCCCGCTGGCAAGACTGTTGATCAGAGCGCTGCCCACCACGGCGCCATCGGCATATCTCGCCACATCGGCAACGTGATCGGCGGTCGAAATGCCGAAGCCGATCGCCAGGGGCAGGTCGGTGTATTTACGAATTTTTTCGGCCAGGCCCTCCACCCGCCCCGACATCACCGCACGCGCGCCCGTGACGCCAAGAACGGATATGCAGTAGACAAAGCCGCGCGCGCGAACGCACGATCGTTCGATCGATTCGTCGGTCGATGTGAGCGCAAGAAGCGGAATAATTGCCAGCCCTACTCGGTCTGCGGCATGCTGCAACGGGCCTGCTTCAGCGGTGGGAAGGTCGGCCACGATAAGACCGTCGACTCCGGCATCTTTCACGTCGGCGCAGTACTTGTCGAGACCTCTGGCGATGACGTTGTTGTAGTAGCCCATGAAAACTACCGGTACATCGATTCCATGCGCACGAATATCTTTTACTGCTTCGATGCAGGTCTCAGGCGTCACGCCGTTCTCAAGCGCCCGGTGACCGGACGCCTGGATCGTTGGGCCGTCGCCAAGTGGGTCGCTGAACGGCACGCCCAGCTCGACGACATCGGCTCCGGCGTCGACGATGGCTCGAACGATCTCGGTGGTCATCCCCAACTCAGGAAATCCCACGGTGACGTACGGCACGAGCGCGATCCGGCCGTTTTTACGAGCTTTTTCGAACGCTGCCCGAATTCTGTCGTCTGTCATGTACCTGGTGATTGCCCTACGATTTCCTGTTTCTGTTACGGGTGCGAAATCAATCGGCCACGGTGGCCGACGCACGAGATCAAGCGGCGGTTGCATACCTGGCGATGAGGACTGCCACGGTGTTGTGGAGTCCGTGCGCAAACATCGCTGGCCAAATCGAACCAGTCTTAAGGTACACCCAGCCAAGGGCAAGCCCCAGTGCAAAAGTTGGCACGATGGCGCCAGAATCGAGGTGAAACAGGCCGAAAATCAGCGAAGAAAGTAGTAGCGACCTTCGGACTCCGAACCGTTTTAGCAGGCCGGTGAGGACGAATCCACGGAAGAAAATTTCTTCGGCGATTGGACCGGCAACCCCCACCAGCAGGACGGTGATAACAATGTTCCCACCAGCCTGCTCGATGGCTCCTCGGGCGGTTTCCGGTGGTAGGAGCAAGTCTACTTCGAGCCACATCAACATTTGAACCCAGACGACCAGCACACTCAGTCCGATCAACCAGATTCCCGCGGCAAAGAAATAGGGTTTTAGACCGACCGTCCTGACGAACCCAAGCGAACCGAGCGGTTCTCGATATCGAATGGTCGAGAACGCTATGCCAGTCACAGCGAACGATCCTGACATGGCTGACGCAGCGATGATTGAAACGGGCACTCCAATCACTTCGGCGGTACCGTCACCCGCGTCACTTGCAAGCATGTAACCGATGACGACGACACCGACTCCGAGTAAGAGTGTCAAAGCAACTGGCAGCATAGGGGAGCGCGTCACCCGGACCAGCGTCAGCGCCGCTAACGCCGACAATCCCCCGAGCAGAAGACCTGACGATCGCGTGACGAGCGTTTCAAACCCGGCATTCGTTCCTGCAACGCCGCCGAGGCTGAATATCGCGACAACTACCAGCAACGTGACGGATGTGGCAATCATTATGTCGAACCCTCCCCACTGGACATCGGGCGTAGTAAGCCTGTGACGATTTTCGAAGGGTTCGTGGGACGGTGGTATCAATAGTTCGTTGCGGTGAAGCTGGCTTTTAAGCCCAGGTCACATCTCCAAACAGGTCTGGATCAAGTTTCTTTTTGGAAAAAATCGAGTATTCACGCTTCGATTGGCCAATGGTTGTGAACTCACCGTGACCTGGGAGCACCACCGTTGACTCGGGCAGATTGAAAATCTGGGATTCAAGCGAGTTGATTATCTGTCTCAGCGCTTCGTGACTTGAGGATTTTCCTGGTCCTCCCGGAAAAAGGGTGTCGCCCGTAAAAACGTGCGAGATTTCGGTGCCACGCCCCGCGAATTGGGCCGATTCCAACATGAAGCAAGTCGAGCCGGGAGTATGTCCCGGAGTTGGCATCGGCCGGAGTGCGATGTTGCCCGCGTTTAAAATTGCCGGCATGGTGTCACCAGCGGTGATGTTGATCAGTCTGTCGGAAGGGAGCGAGACGGGGAGGGAAGCTCTATCCGCGTATCCAATCCCGACGGGCACCGCGAATTCGGCAAGCACCGGTTCGAGACCTTCGACATGATCCCTGTGACCGTGCGTGATCAAGACTGCGTGCACACTCGTTTGCCTGACCGCCTCGATCAACTCGAATGGATCGGCGGGCGTGTCGATGATTACCGATTTGCGGGTTCGTGTGCAGGTAATCAGAAAGGCATTATTACCGAAGCCCGAAACGAATCGTTGAATTGACCATCGTTCACCCGTATATACAGTGCCCATAAAATCTAGTTTTTCAATCAGTCCGGAACTATCCGAGCGATCATGCGACTCGATCGCTCAAGTTGGTGACATTTCGTTGCAAAAAGAAGCGGCGCACTTTGCGCCGCTTCCAGAATTTTCTTACTAATTCTTCACCAGAACAGGTATTTATCAGGTGATCAGCGGTTCCGGATTGACCGTGCCGTGATGCTCGTCGCTTTTTGCGGGATTACCGGCAGTTTCGTCGGGTGTACCAGCAGGGTCGTCCTTGATCATCGGACTAACCGCAAGGGGGTTCTTGCCTTCGATGATCGCAATGAACTGATCCGAGTTTATGGTCTCATGCTCAAGCAGAAACTCCGCTATGCCTTCGAGTTCCTTGTCGTGCGATTTTAACAGTTCGTTTGCTCGTTCATCGCCCGTTCTCAGCAGCAAGTTGATCTCATCGTCGATGATCGACTCAGTCTTTAGCGAGTAGTCGCGTTCCTCAGACATTTCCCGTCCCAGGAACACTGCGCCACCCTGGCGCTTACCGAACGAGCGGTGCGACAGTTTGTCGCTCATCCCAAGACGCATAACCATTTCACGGGCGATGCTTGTGGCCTGCTCGAAATCGTTCGAGGCGCCGGTCGTAACGTCGCCTATTTTCAGGACTTCGGCGGCCCTGCCGCCCATCGCCGCAGCGATCTGAGCCTCCAGTTGCTCTTTCGATGCGTAGGTCCTGTCTTCCTGCTGCCAGCGAGTAAATCCACCTGCCTGGCCGCGAGCTATGATCGAAATCTTTCCTATCGGCGAGCCGCCGGGCATCAGGTGCGCAACAAGCGCATGTCCCGCTTCGTGGTACGCCGTGGTCCTGCGGTCTTTCTCGCTGATAACTTTGCTCTTTCTGGCCGGACCCATAGAAACGCGATCGATCGCCTCGGTCAGATTCTCAAAACTGATCGTTTTCTGATTGTTCCGAGCAGCCAGCAGGGCAGCTTCGTTGATCAGGTTGGCCAGGTCCGCCCCTGAAAATCCTGGCGTCTGCTTCGCAATTTCAGCGAGTTCCAGCCCCTTATCAACCGGCTTACCCTTCGCGTGAACATCGAGGATAGCTGTGCGACCGCGTATATCCGGTGTGTCGAGTATTACTCGACGATCGAACCGACCTGGACGGAGCAGGGCCGGGTCAAGAATGTCGGGTCGGTTCGTTGCGGCGATCACAATAACGTTTGTTGCCGAGTCGAAGCCGTCCATTTCGACCAGGATCTGGTTCAGTGTCTGCTCGCGTTCGTCGTGACCACCACCGAGACCGGCGCCACGGTGCCGACCTACTGCGTCGATTTCGTCAACAAAGATGATGCAGGGTGAATGTCGTCTCGCCTGCTCAAACAGATCTCTAACCCTCGATGCACCGACACCGACGAACATTTCAACAAATTCGGATCCAGAAATCGAGAAGAACGGCACTCCAGCTTCACCCGCAACAGCACGGGCGAGCAGGGTTTTGCCGGTGCCGGGAGGGCCAACGAGCAGCACCCCGGATGGAATTCTTGCGCCAAGTGCCTGGAACCGTTCAGGGTATTTCAGGAATTCGACGACCTCTTCAAGTTCTTCCTTGGCCTCCGGGACACCGGCGACATCGAAGAACGTGACCGTCGCCTTCGTGCCGACGAACAGGCGGGCTTTACTGCGCCCGAACCCCATTTGCTGGTTACTGTTGCCCTGGGCCTGACGCATCATGAACAGGAGGATTCCACCGAACAGGATCAACGGCAAGAAACCGATCAGGATGCCAAAGATGCTGCCGAATCCACCACCTGGATCCACACGGACTGTGTAGTTGGCGCTATCTATGCCAGCATTGCTCAGGAGTTCGGCAATGCTTGACCCTTCTTCCTTGCGTGATTTGAAAACATTGACGCCGTCGGTGATCGTAAGTGAGTCGCCCTTGACCTCAATTTCGAGTCTGGCTGACCTGCTACTGTTCTTTGCTAGCTCGACAACCTCGTTGACGCCGATCTCTTTCGCTCCACCGAGCGGTTGATCGACAAACAAGAAGAAAATAGTGATCACAGCTACGATGATCACCAGGTACACGAGGCTGTTCCGCATCCAGCGGTTGCTCATAAGTCGTGGCCGTCCATTCGTATGTTATTTACCGTGCATTCGTATTCATGCCCGGTAACCGGATGAGAACCGCGTCCCCCGTTACGGACAGAGTGCATTCTCGTAACGCCAATCAAACTCGTTACGTTCATCAAGTTCGAAAACCCGAGACGGGCCCAGTAATCGTACGTAACGATTCGTAATCGTAACATAGGGGTTACAGGGCATCGCATAGGAGTAAACCGGTAATACGTGAAGAAAGCCTGTGGAGTTTCGTACTGGCCTCCAATTGAGTATCGGTCGCGAGATTGGTATATTTTAAGTTCGACCGTTTGGACACTGAGAGCAGGTGCACCTCAGACTAGCAGGTGCAGTTTGGCAGTATTGGTCTGCCAGGTGTCTGAGGGAGAGGGAACATAGCAAAAGAATTCAGGGTGAATCGTCGAATACGTGCCGAAGAGGTTCGGGTTATTCGCGGTGAGGATGCGACCAACTCGGTGGTGATGTCGATACGTGACGCGCTCGAGTTGGCCGACGGTGAAGGGCTCGATCTTGTAGAAGTAGGCCCAAACCAGGTCCCACCAGTGTGCCGTCTACTCGACTACGGTCGCTTCAAATTCAAGCAGAATAAAAAACAAAAAGAGGCTCGCAAGATCTCTCGCAGCGCGAGCAGGCAAAAAGAGGTCAGGCTGAGCCCTGTGATGTCGGACAACGACATCGAAACTAAAATTAAAACGACCAAACACCTTCTTGCAGAAGGGGCCAAGGTCAGGGTTTTTGTGCGGTTCCGTGGTCGTCAGCATGCGCACCCCGAGATTGCAATGAAAGTGCTGAGGAAGGTTGCCGAGGGCGTCGCGACGGTTGCAAAGCTCGAGAAGCCGCCGGGGATGGAAGGGCGAGTACTGAGTATTTTGCTTGCGCCATCGGCCCAGCAAAAGGAAAGAGACCGCCAGGAGAAGAGCGCAGGAGCGACTGCGCCGGGTAATCCGGTAGCGGCAGCGCCTGCGGCCGTTGCGGTTGCGGATGGCGATAACGAAATCGAAGAGTCGGCCTGAGCGAAACTCAGTGCTTAGAACTGAAAATTGAGAACGGAAACTATTTATAAATGCCGAAAATGAAGACTCATAAAGGTGCCAAGAAGCGGTTCCACATCAGTGGGACCGGCAAGGTACTGCGTACCAGGGGGCCAAAGAGTCACTTCCGCCGGAATAAGGCTGCCAGGGTAAAGCGACTGTTCGGCGGGAAAGTTGGCCTGGACTCCAAGGCGATGTCGAAGGCCATAAAGCAGGCAATTAGCGCGTTACATTAGCGACTGCTGCATATTTGTTGAATTCGTTGCCGGACTTACTGGGTCCGGTAATCGTTTGATTGAGGAGAGATACGTTGGCCAGGGTCAAGAGCGGAACTACAACGAGGCGACGACACAATGCCGTGTTAAGTGCAACACGGGGTCACAGGGCTTCTCGCAGTCGTCGTTATAAGGTCGCACGCGAGTCGCTCACGCACGCGCTTGCCTACTCGACTGCTCATCGCCGCCTGAAAAAGCGTACCAACCGGTCGCTCCAGATTGTGCGAATCAATGCGGCGGCCCGTGCGAACGGCATCAACTACGCGAGCCTGATCCACGGCATGTCGGTCGCAGGTATTGAGCTTGATCGCAAATCGCTTGCCGAACTGGCAATACGAGAACCCGAAGGCTTTTCAGAGGTCGTGAAACTCGCCCAGGCCGCTCTGCCGGCTTAGTTGTTCGAGTTCTCTGGTAGTTGAATGGGCTTTACGCCGGCCCCGTTCGGTGACGCCCCTGTCCGATGCCCTTCGCCCCGCTGAATTCCAGGCTTCCCGAGGTGGTTATCGAAAAAACGGGCGACCGTGTCGATGTACCTTGTCGGTTGCGTGCGGAATGAGCCGGTATGACCTGCGCCGGGTACGATCCAGACCGTCTCCTCGCCTGACTCGATCTCGCTAAAGCTGGCCCCGAGTGCACGGCCGAGCAGTCTGGCGTGTTCTACTGGGACAACACCGTCCTCTTCTCCGTGAATAACGAACATCGGTGTATCGGACTTCGCGATCGCACGTGCGGGCGACACGTCGGTCATATCGATCCCATAAAGTGCCTTCGCCATGAACCGCATTCCCGGTAGCCACACTGCGAGGAGTCGTCGGACACCGGTCATTGAACTTTTGACCACGATGGAAAGGTCGGCGAAGGCGCTGTCAGACACGACCGCGCCGAAGTTGTTAGGGCTCGATCCTGCGATGAGGGCGGCAACACCGCCAAGCGAAAATCCCAGCACACCGATGCGACCGCGGTCCGCACCTTTACTGACAAGGTAGTCAGCTGCACCCTGGAGGTCGAGCCGTTCGTAATATCCTGACGACGTAACTGTGCCTGGAGAGTCACCGCGCCCCCGCATGTCAAACATAAAGACTCCAAAGCCACGCTCACTGAGCGCGTTCGCAATACCGAGCATCCCGGTTTTGGAATCGCCACGATTTGAATTGTCGCCATGGACCATCACGATCCAGGAGCTGTTGTGTGCCGTTGCCTGCGGAGAGTCGGAATGAGCTTCAGGGGGGATCAACCAGCCAGAGAGTGCCGCGTCACCGCCACGGATCGTGAAGCTTATATCGCTGTATTTCAGACCGACTGATTCGGGGGTTTCGCTGGGGCGCACCCGAACCGTCCTCGTCAGGCCCCATGCCATCGCCGCCGACACGCCAGCGTAGCCGCCCGCGGCCAGTCCCGAACTGTGAATGTCGTCCTTACGAAGCCCATGCCCATATCGTAACGCCTTAGCGGCAGGCGGAACGACAAAAATGTCGGGAGACTGGCAGGCCAACCGGATTTTCCGGCACGCCAAGGCACCCCACCGATAACAAAGGGTGCAGAGTTCCTAGGCGACTATCGAATCGACCATCACGAGAACGAAGAATATCGCCAGGTGGAGCAGGGAGTATTTGTAAAGCCTGGCTGCTGCCGGGCGGTCCGGTTCCCTTGTCAGTCGGTATGCGTACCACATGAATATGGTGCCCAACACGGCGGAACCGATCATGTATATCCAACTGAGTGCATCGCTCGCGGCCCCGAAGAGTAGTGTCAGGGCCGTGAGAACGACCGTGTAGAGCAGGATCTGCGTGCTTGTATGCTCAACCCCGCGAACGACCGGCAGCATCGGTATATCAGCGCGGGCGTAGTCGTCTTTGATCATGATTGCCAGCGCCCAGAAATGAGGCGGCGTCCAGAAAAAAAACACTACAAAAAGGTACCAGGCGGCCAGATCGAGCGTGCCAGATGCCGCGGCGTACCCGACCAGTGGGGGAACGGCGCCCGCGGCACCGCCCACCACGATGTTTTGTGTTGTTGTCCGCTTCAGGATCACGGTGTAAAGACCGAAGTACAGTGCCGTTCCCACCAGCGCGAGGACCGCGGCAAGCACATTGGCCAGTAGCGCCAGCACGATGAATGATCCCACATTCAGCAAGATGCCGAAAATCATAGCGGTCCGTGGAGAAATCCTGCCTTCAGCCACAGGCCGGTGCCTGGTCCGGCCCATCTGCCGATCGAGCTCACTCTCATAAGCCATATTGAGTGAGGCAGCCCCACCGGACGCAAGTGCTCCTCCGGCGAGCACCGCAATCAGTATTTGAATAGATGGCGTCGATCCAGCGCCAAGAAACGCTCCTGCGACCGCCGAAACCAGAAGCAGCGACATGACCCGCGGCTTGGTGAGCGCAATGAAATCGCCAAGCCGGGTCGCCGGTGAGCCGTGTTCGATTGACTCGTCTATAGTCATTTTGAAATGTTAGCCGCTCGGACCGACTCCCGCAGCAGTATTGGAAGTTTCCTGATGCACAGAACGAGGAACCGGTCGGAGAATCAGGGCAACCAAAAAGACCATGTTGACCCACACAAGTGTGGCCATGCTCAGGTGACCTGCCCTGGCCCACTCAGCGAATGTCGTCCAGGGGTTGGCTGCTCCCATCAACATCTGTGCGAGTATCAGCAACGCCGACGCATACGCAGCGAGTCGTAACGCCTTTGAACCTTTCTCGAGCCTGCGGGCACGGTGACCGGCCAGCAAGACGAAGACGATCGACAGCAGCGAAAGCACACGGTGAGACATGTGGATCCATGTCAGTCCCGATTCTGGCACGATCCGGCCACCGCAAAGTGGCCAGGACGCACACACGCTGCCCGCCTCCTTCCAGACCGCGTAGGATCCAGAGAGCAACGCGACCAGGGTCAGTGCTCCAGCGATGGCTGCCACGTTCAGCGTTCCGCGGTGCTCGCTACTTACACGACCCCAGATCCATGGTGAACTTTCGCCAGGTCCGTCATAGCGCGCAAACCGGGCGGCCACCAGTGCCAGGATCACCAGCATGGCAACGATTTCTGCAAGCATCAGATGGATCGTTCGGATCGCAGGGTCCAGGTCGTTCAACACCACGGCGCCGCCGAGCATGCCAACAATGAAGATCATTACGAGCGTTGCGGTCGACAACCATGCAACGACCCTGTCCTGTTTATGTCGCATCCATACCCGAATGACGCTGGCAACGATCGTAAGGCCGAGTAGCGTTCCGACAGAACGGTGACTGTACTCAAGCAGCACGTTGTGCGGTCGGGGAGTCGTCGATCTGGGACCGTCGTACAACCGGTCGATAGTCGCCTGATCGAGCGGTGGCAACAGCTTACCGAAGCAGGTTGGCCAATCAGGGCATCCGTCGCCTGAGCCGGTCACACGGACCACGCCACCCAGAGTTATCTGCAAAACTACGCCCACCACGGCGATCACCAGAAGGATCAGAAGCACCCTGTCCCTAAAGACAGGAGTTTTATCTGTCATTTGATCCGGGGCGCGATCAGACGAATCCATGATTATCCGTTGAGTACTGGTAGGAGCGGCATGTCATCGACGGTAATACCAGTCGGCCAGCCGGTCAGGAGACCAGGGGACCAGGGGACCAGGGGATTTACCATCTGTTCAAAAGACGAAATTCATGATGGCACAAAAGTTGGTGAATCGGGCGCTCGCTTCAGGGACGGAGAGGGATCGGTCGACTTTTTCGGGCTTCGAACGGCACCGAACCTTGTGTTAGTGCCTGAGTCGACTAGAGAAGACGGTATGCAATGAGGGTTGCATCGACCAGTATCCGTTGATCGTATACACGTGGGGGCCAGCAGGTGACCAGTGTGATCTGTGCATCGCTGGCGCTGGACAGACGCAGTTCGTCCTGGTGAATCTGGCTCGTACCGGTAACACGGTAAATATACTCTGCGTCGATCGTTTCAATGTACACGTCGACCGGGTCCTGCTTCACCAGGTCAGTGATTTCTGGCAGGTGTCGGAAGATATTGCCCTCGCGGGCGACGTAGCTCTCGAGATGCGCGAAGAACCAGCCGCTGCCCTGTTGCCCGGGAGTCGCCGTCGACGGGATGTGCCCGATAGTGTTGTTTGGAGTTTCATATTCACGCTGGTCGCCTAGGTCGATGATTCCCAATTCGGCGACGGAAGAATCGACGTTGATCGCTGGAATTTTCATACGGATGGCCGTCGCGACTGGATCAAAACTCTGAAAAATGTTTGTGGACAGGACCGGGGTGAAATCGTCAGGGATCATCGGTCCTCCGTAGGGGTCCGAACCCGCCCATTCCGGTTCGGACCAGTATTTTGGGTTCAGGTGCTCACCCGGATACAGGTTCGCGAACTTCGCCACGTCGGGCGATTTCAACTCCAACGGTACCGGCTCTGTCCCTCCGATGGGTTGATGTCTGGACCTGGTTGCGGCTTCAGCCGAGGTTCCGAGCAGGCCCGGCACGACTTCGTCAGGTACTGAATAAGAGAACCTGGCTGAGTCGGAGCCGGAGCGTGCACGGGCGTAAAGATAAATCCCAGAGCCCACGATCAACACAATCCCGATCAGTGCCACCGCGTAGGCCGTCAACGTCAGGAGGGGAGTGCGTGATCGTGTTTTTCGCCGGTCTGTTGATTCGAGAGTCATCTTGGTGAGAGTACGGTGTAAAGGTCTACCTGGATTGATGACATCCATGCTACCCAATTCCAGGGCAGTACCGCCCGTCTGAAAAATCCGGAAGGGCGACAGCCTAATTCCCGGTTGGATTCGCTAAATTGGTTGTGACCCTATGCATATCCTTGGAATCGAAACGAGTTGTGACGAAACGTCGGTTGGCGTCGTCGATGACGATGGCCGCGTGCTGGCGAACGTGGTTGCCACGCAGGTGGACATACACGCTCGCTACGGGGGCATCGTCCCCGAGGTGGCCTCTCGACAACATGTGCTGGATATACGCCCGGTGTGCGAGCAGGCGATTATGGCGGCAAATATCGACTGGCCAGACGTTGATGCCGTTGCGGTCACTCACGGACCCGGGCTTGCCGGGTCGCTAATCGTCGGCCTGAATTTCGCAAAGGGCCTTTCTGCGTCGCTCGATGTGCCCCTGATTGGGGTCAATCACATGGATGGCCACGTGTACGCAGCATGGACCAGATCGGAAAAAAAGGCTGGACCGCACCCCGGCAGCGGACCGGCACCGGCAAACGACGCCGGTCGGGCCGACGATGAACTACAGCCGTTCCAGCACCTGGTCGGTCAGCAGCCGATTATGTGTCTTGTAGTTTCAGGCGGCCACACCGAACTGGTGCTCCTCGAGGACCATGGCCGGTTGAGGTTGCTTGGCGAAACGAGGGACGACGCGGCCGGAGAGGCGTTCGACAAGGCGGCAAGGGTGCTCGGTCTGCGCTACCCCGGAGGGCCTGAAATCCAGCGCGTGGCGGCAGAGGCCGACGAAGCCGCTCCTGCGATCGAGTCCTTCCCGAGGGCGTGGATGAGCGGTACTGACGAGTTTTCGTTCAGTGGCCTCAAGACCGCAGTCATCAACCGTGCCCGTTCCCTGGGGATATACCCCCGACGAGACGTGGACCATGTGCTGGATCCCGGGGTCGTGGCCGGGATGGCCCGAGCGTTCCAGGACTCGGTCGTGGACGTGCTGGTGACGAAGACCATCGACGCCGCGGTGCGTGAGAACTGTGCCGGAATCGTGCTCGTTGGCGGTGTTGCCGCCAACAGGGCCTTGCGAGAGAGGCTCGTCAGCGACTCGCCACTGCCCGTCGCTATACCGCCGTTTGCGCTGTGTACAGACAACGGCGCCATGATAGCGATGAGTGGCCTCGTCAACTACCGGCTGGGTCGCCGGGACGACTGGGACCTCGATGTAATCCCCAATCTGAGGATCGGTACCTCTTCGTTGTCCTGATGGCGCGGCCGACAGGCCTCTTGACCCGATCGGCAAAACCAGGGGAACGCTTCGAAAACTGGGGTCGCTGCAACAACAACGTGCCCTCTCCCGGCTTTCGGTCCTCCACGACCGGTCCTGATCAGCTCGAGGGATAGTTCCTGAACGGCGTATTCACACGGCCGGGAACAAGTCTTCGACGTGCGTCCTCGATTTCACGAGCGAAATCGAGCGCCGACGAGGCACTGCCACCCACTTCTCCGCCAATCTTGCCCCCGGTCGTGTGCAGTTCGATATGCACACCAGCGGGGCGGATCCAGTAGTCGGCCATTAGTACGAGCGAGATGACTGCAACAATGGCTGATGCCGTAAGACCGATGGTCGAACTGGGCGTGACCTGCCAGACGCCAATGGCGGCGAAAAGGCCGACGACTCCCCATCCCGCGCTGCGGCGTGCCCGCGGGCGCCGTGAAATTACGACCGAAGTGATGTCCTGTAGCTGGGATGAGAAGTAGATTGCAGTGTCTTCCGCCCCACCTGTAAAAATTACGCGGGCATGCGTCAACTGAAACCTGCCGGTGTCGGTCGAGCTCAACTCGGACACTATTCGCTCGCCGGGCAGCAGTTTGCCGGACCTGCTGCCTGCCCTGGTAGAAGAATTTTCAGTCGTACCATCTGGAACGCGGGTTGTCGGTCGGGAACTGGAACTGGATTCAACTGCCATAGGAGTAATCCTATCTCAGGATCATGCGGGCAGGGTTAGGTCATTCGACACCGTTTCGCGTGCAGGAATTTCCACAGGCCTTCCTGTAGCTCACCTGCTATACCCCGGGAAGCCGGGGCTGACGGGCTTTGACACCCCTTCGGACCATCTCACGGTAAAGGGTAATAAGTCCCTGCTGATCCAGGGCAGAGTTGATTTCGGGAATCGAGTAGTCGACCCCGAGAGCGATCACTGCCTCCTGGACCAGCGAGTTTTCTGCTAGTTTAGGGTGTGCTTCAAAGAGCGCGAGCGCACGGTTCCTCAAGCTCACATCACGGTTCTGTGCGGCCAGTGCGAACACGGCCGGGAGCAGGACATTTACTACGATCTCCTGGGAACGAGCAATCCCGAGTACCGCGATTGCGGCGTCTTCTACGAGTCCGGGCGGCCTGAAAATTGCCGTCATATCGCCATGTTTCGCGGCACGTGCGACCCCGTCCATGAAGACGCTGGCGATGCCTCCCTGCGCCACCCAGAGCGGCACGAGAGCGGAGATTGCGCTGATCCGCAAGACAGGCGAATTCACAGGACGCCCCCAGGGCCGGATCCAGTGGGGCCGTGTCACCCGGTGCACCACTGCAGGTGAGCGTGCGTTCCCACCCTGAGGAACCCTCAGCGCCGAGGCCTGCCGTGTTCGTCAACGTATCGTCGAGATCGTGTGACGTCCGACACGCGGCGGCGGTCTTCCAGTCGACACTCGCTGCGAGTTGGCGGAACGCCTGCTTGTTACGGGGGTAGCCAAGAGCGCCCATTATCCCCAGCCACATGGCCTGATCACGACCGAACGAACCGATGTCGAGCGCAACTCCGGCAGCCTGCGAATGAAACCGTTCAAGCCCGGCCGCGGTAAGGTCGAGCGTTCCCAGCGATCCGGGAGACTCATGAGTGCTCAATCCCGCCATCGATGGATCCCAGTTTTTGATAGAGATTTCGGCCTCTGGTAGTACCGGGTCTTGCGGGCGCTTCCAGTTGAGCGCCAGCAATGGGATCGTCGTCCCGATCGCCTTCAGCGCAGGTCGTCCGTCCGACGTCGCCGCAACGACATGCAGTACGACACCGTTGTAGCGCGGATCTTCGTGATGACCGTGCGCATGCCAGTCCGACTCCCTGACATGTATTTCGATATCGCCCCTAAACACCGTACCGTCATCACGTTCGACCACGGCGTCCGTAAAATCCGGGCCGAGCGATCCACCCGGTTTTCCACCGTAGACGATCCGGTATATATGGCCGTCACGGCCACGTACGCTGGCCCGTTCCAACCCCGCATTGCGCCATGCAATATGAAGAATCGCCTCCGGTCCTGCAGGACGTTTTGACGGCCGGTAGCGGCCCTTTGCCTCCCGAACCCACATTGCAGGATTCAACCGGGGATGTTGAGCCGGGTAGTGGAGTCCGGGCCGGGCAGGCCGCATGTTCTCGACCAGGTGCCAGTGTCCCGCAGACGAATTTCCCGTGGGGGCAACGCCCGGGATTGCGTCGTCACGCGCAAAAGTCCCGGAATACGTCACGTAGCCGGGGGCTCTCACGATGTAAGACGCCATACCTGCCATTACGAATGCGCCTCGCCTGCAGGACCTCCTGTAAAAACGGATGCCTGAAAGCGCCGGGGCAAATTGCCGTCGGCGCTGGCGTTGAGGTTACGGGAAGACCGGCGCGAACTGTTAGCCCAGTTTGTCATTCCGGTGTGCCGCGACGAACCTGCGGGCCTCGCCGAGCATTAGCTCGGCAATGCCGATACCGGTCGTGAGATCGCCTCCGGCAGTCTTTCCGGCCGCCCGTGCCCGTGTCTCGACATCGAGCGTTGCGGCAATTCGGGAAGGGTGGTCCGGCTCGCCCGGGTGCCCGAGCGACTGGGCAAAGTCGTGCGGTCCGCCGGTCACGCCCGTGAGGCCCGGCACGGCAAGGATATCGTCCAGGTTGTCCCACGCCCTCTTGTCTTCGATCTGGGCCACGACCAGCATGTTGTCGTTCGACCAGTTTGCGAATCCGAGCTTACCGCCGTATTTTTCGTCGAGGACTGTCTGATCGTTAAACTCCGTTCCGCGACCGCCGCCCCACGAGCGCTTACCCCGGGTTGGGAAGAGGCACGCGTCGGCAAACGCCTGGGCTTCTGCACCCGAGTTGATGTGCGGACCGGTCACACCCTGGACGCCGCGGTCCAGGTACAGGTTTATCTGGTAGGCAACGCTGTCGGGAACACGTGCCGTTACCGACATTCCGTAACCGTTTGCGACACGGCAAATGTCGTCGATCGCTTCCTCGGGAAAGCCGCCGTGCTCGCCATCGATCGATATGGCATCGAAGCCAACATGGGCAGCCATCTCGATCATGTAGAGAGCCGGGTGAGCGAGTGCGAAGACGGTCGCCTTGCGGCCTTCCCTGTTTGCCTTAAGTATTGAATTTTCGATCATCTGATTACTCCTGCCCCGTGGGGCGCTTTCCTTCCACTTTCCACTTTGCCTGAAAATAACCGTTCCGTCGCACTGGACATTTTAGTATCCGAAACCGTATCGCCCGTGCCGACCGCATTCGATCAACATCCCTCACCGCAATAACGGTGCCGGTGGCACGCACTAGATCCCGCGGACCATACCCCCTGCCGCGGTCACCTTTACCAGGGGGGGGTGTGCTGCAATTTCATCTTCGTTGAGTTCAAGGCCCAGTCCCGGAGCGTCCGAAAGCTCCACATAGCCGTCTACTTGCCGGGTAAACCCTTCCAGGACAGTGAAGTAGTGCGCCGTGTAAAACTCGGCGTGGTATTCCTGAATCTCGAAGTTGATGATCGAGGCGTCCAGGTGCATCTCGGCCATCGCACCGACCGGCGAGCAGACATTGTGCGGCGCCATCGTGATGTGTTTGGCTTCGGCGATAATCGCGATCTTCTTGAGTTCAGTGATCCCACCGGCGTTGGCAATGTCCGGTTGTAGCACGTCGGCTGCGTGCCGGTCGACGATCTCGGCGAACGGGAACTTCGTATACAGCCGCTCACCGGTCGCTATCGGGATGTTCACCTTGTTCCGTACCTCGAGCAGCTCCGATACCCGTTCCTGCGACACCGGCTCTTCGTAAAACAGCGGGAAGTACTGCTCCATGCGCTTCCCGATCTGTATCGCGTTCATGACATCGAACTTGGCGTGCGCTTCGAGCAGGATGTCGACATACGGACCGACCGCTTTTCTTACCGCAGCAACACGATCCTCGGCTTTTTGCAGTTCCTCAAGCGATATCTTGTAGAAATTTGTCTGCCCGAACGGATCGAACTTCAGGGCGGTGTAGCCCATCCCGGTCACGATTTTCGCCTCTTCGGCATTCTGTTTGGCGGTGCCGGGATTCGAATACCAGCCATTGGCATACACGCGTATGCTCCGCCGGTGCGCACCGCCGAGGAGTTTCCACACTGGAAGTCCAAGGATGCGCCCCTTCAGGTCCCAGAGCGCAATATCGATCCCCGAAAGTGCGGTGGTTGCGAGGCGTCCACCCCTGGCCTGAGGGTCCTGGTACATATTGGTCCAGTGCACCTCAGACTCGATCGGGTCTTTGCCCTTCAGATACTTTTCGACGAATACGGTGATCAGGCCTGTTACCTGCGTTTCGTCCTGCATCGGCGATGCGTCGCCCAGTCCGTAGACGGCCGGGTCGTCCGTGTTGAGTTTTACCAGCAGCCAGTTTCGCTGGGCATTGTGATGATTGGCTGAAAACTCTCTGAACTCAACGTTAGTAATTGCTGGCATAGAATCGAGATTTCCTGGGCTGCAGGTAAGTATTTCCGTATGAGGGCGACCTGAACGGCCGCGGCGGGAGTATACGCCGATCCGGCAGGATTGAAGATGCCAATTCGCAGCAACTGCCTTCTCCAGAGATTCTGTTGAGGCTATGATGCGGGCCGCTCGTTCAAACTACGGTCACAAACCACCCGGGCCTCGATCGGGGCCCGTGTAGATCGAAATTCTAAAGGCGAAATAGTTTTGGCTCGAACACTACGTTTGTGGGCGCTTTCGGATACGCACGTTGGCACAGAGATAAAATTTGGCCGACGCTCGCTCGAAGAAGCGATTTCACATGCTGAAGCATGGCCGAACAGTCCCGGGCAGTCCGGTGGCTTCGATATCGCAGTGAACCTCGGTGATTTTTCCGGCTCTCAACTGCCCCCGGACGATGAAGAAGGAGAGCTGGTCGTCGAGCAGTACGCAGCGGCCAGGTCGCACGGGCGTGAACATTTTTACGACGTTATCGGCAATCACGATGCGTCGGGCGCCGACGAACCGACCCAGTGGTGGTTCAAGAAATGGATCGACCCGACCGGCGAAAGCACGGAGTACTCGGGTGTCGACAACTCGAAGCGCCCGTATCCAACATCTGGAACGTGGGAGAACTACTCGTTTGAGGTCGGCAATATCGTTTTCCTGATGCTGGCCGACCGCAATGACGGCGGTCCGCCGATCGGCCGGGGCAAGTTCGGCGGCTATCCGGCCGGGGCGATTTCGGAGGAGACATTCCAGTGGTGGACGGGTAAAGTCCGCGATAACAAGGACAGGATCGTCATCACGGCCCACCACCACATGATCAAGGGGACCACTGTGGCCTCAGGACTCAACGAAGGCTGCGACGAGGGGTATCACGGCCGCATGCCGGACGGCGGTGCACCCGGTTCATCGTTTATCTACTGGGTCGGAGGCCAGAGGGATTCCGGGCGCATCGAGAACTTCCTTGCCGAAATCGAGCCAGCTATCGATCTGTGGCTCGGCGCTCATACACATACCCACCCGGATGACACTACCGGCGGCAGATCGCACATCGAACGGAAATGGGGGGCTAATTTCGTGAATGTTTCGGCAATCACGCGCTACCACGGCAGGCGAAATTCGATCCCGATGAGCCGCCTGTTCACGTTTACAGAAGGCTCCGACACGGTTCGGGTCCAGTGCTATCTCCACACGGATCAACACGCACCCCGGGGCTGGTATGAACCTTCCGAGCGGGTTCTAAAATTGCGCCACAAATTTACCGGCCCGACCGAATGAGCGATCGCACAAGAAAAGTCCAGGAGTTGTTCGATCTGACAGGCCGCACGGCTATTGTCACCGGGGGTGGAACCCATCTTGGGACCGCCTTTACCGAGGCGCTCTGCGACCTCGGCGCGAAGGTGTACATCGCTTCCCGGCGAGCCGGGCTCTGCCAGGAAGTTGCGGAAGGACTGAGAGGCCGCGGGATGGACGTGACCGGCACCGGGTGCGACGTGACCGACGAATCGCAGGTCGACGCACTTGTACAGCGCGTCATTGACGAGAACGACCGACTGGATATTGCTGTGTGCAATGCTGGCGGATCGTTCACGACCAGCTACCCGCCAGACGCAGATATCGACGAGTTTCGCCGGACGCTCGAGATAAACCTGACGGGCACTTACATCACCGCGCAGTCGGCGGGCAGGGCGATGATCCCGGCGAAGCGGGGCTCGATCATCACGCTCGGCTCGATCGGTGCCACGTTGTCGATGGACCCACGGATCTACAACGCCGAGTTCAGGCGTTCGGGCCCACCGTACCTTGCTGCAAAGGGCGGAGTACTGAACCTCACCAGGGCTTTTGCGGCTGAGTTCGGCCAGTACGGGATCACCGCCAACTGCATCAGTCCCGGTCAGATTCCAAAAGGCGCTGTTAATCCCGACCAGACCGAAACGTTTCGGAACATGATTCCGCTTCAACGCACCGGCCTGTCCGAAGACCTGAAAGGAACGGTCGCCCTGCTGGCCTCGGACGCGGGGACATGGATAACCGGCCAGGAATTCCGTGTCGATGGCGGCTGGTCTATCTGGTGAGCTGCGGGGCCATGCTTACCTTGCGCCGCCAGGTCGCAGATCGCTGGGCAGGGTCATTGACCTGCCTGCCATCGGCCAGGCTGAAAGGCTCGAAATGAGTCTCGCTATCGTTCAGACCAGCCTGGCACTTTGCATGGCCGCTCGAATTATCTCGCGCTCGGCTGCTGAGACTGGCGAAACGGGCAGGCGCGGAGCACCGCCCTCGTAGCCGAGAATTTCGAGCGCCGCCTTAATGCCCGCCGCGCCGCGATCGAGTATTTGATAGTCGGCCTCGATGCAACGCGACTGGATCTCCTGGGCCGCTCTGAGATCGCCGTTCATGACACTCGAAATGATCGCGTGACACTCGGTTGGAGCTACGTTTCCGAACATAAGACAGGCCCCGTTGGCCCCGATCGCACTCATCGCCAGAAGTAGAAGTCCGTTCCCCAGCCAGAACGGTTTTTCGGTCGTTACGAACGTCCGGACTCGCGTTTCGAACCGCACGTTGCCGGACGCTATGTAACCGAAAACGTTGTCGATATCTACCAGGTCGCCGATCACCTCGGCAGGTGCCCCAACGGGCGCATCGCCGCCGGCAAATTTGCCAGGCGCCATCTGGTGAATGATCACGACCGGTGCCGGCACCCGCGGAACGACCTGCTCGAAGTAGCCGCTCACGTTCGTGGTCAGTCGCGGAATCCTGATCCTGATCATTTCGGCGCCGGCGTCGACAAGCGCCTCGGCGATCCGTATGGAGTCCGTGACCGACGAACTGTCGACTCCCCCAACAATGAATTTTTCACCGTTACGGGCGGCATTCACCGTCCGCACGATCTCGAGTCGCTCAGCCTCCGATAGAAACTGTTCCTCGCCATTTTCGGAGTTGAGTACAAATCCAGATAACGGGGTTTTTAACCACTTCTGAACATTGCGCTCGATGGCGCCGTGATCTACCGAATCATCGGCCTTGAACGGGGTAGGACTGGGTGCAACGACAATGGGATTGGAAGTTGGGATGGGCAAGAAAGTCGTCTCGTTTCGAGCTTTTTTATCGAGTGGAAGTTACCGGGAACGGCAAGCAATTTTGCGACATGGTGGCAGTCCACCGCTCCGAACGAAGCGGAGGGACCAGAGTTTCGAAGCATAGTGGCAGGACGATCCGTGTATTTCAATTCGAACCACCGCACTCCGGCCAGGGAGCTGATTTCAAAAGGATAAATCGTTCAGCGATCAAGCACCGGTCGACGTCCCGCAGTTCGGTAACGGCGCGAAACCCACATCACTGGTCGATAACCGATCCATCGGCGTGCAGCCTAGTGATGACCTCCCGGGGCACCTCGGGACAGTTCTCGATCGCTCCGGGTTTGAGCTCTAACCCGATTCCCGGCGCGTCGGAGATTATGAGAAACCCGTTTCCGTCGTGCCGGGCCATCCCTGTGACCATATCGGTCTTCGGTGCCACGTCTTCGCCGATCGGATACTCCTGCAGTGCAAAGTTAGGTGCCGTTGCAGCTATCTGCAGGCAGGCGGCAGTAGAGACCGGTGACAGTGGGTTGTGCGGAACTACTCCCACGTGTCGAGCTTCTGCGAGCGCGGCGATCTTTCTGGCACCGGAAATGCCCCCGACCAGGCACACGTCAGGGCGTACGTACTGGACGGAGTTGCGAGACAGCGCCATCTCGAACTCCCAGAGCGACGTAAACCGCTCACCGGTAGCGATTGGGATATTGATCTTGTCGGCTACGTAGGCCATCTCATCGAAATTGTCGGGAGTTACCGGGTCTTCAAAGAAGAACGGGTGGAACTCTTCAATCCCGAGCCCCAGTTGGACCGCCTCGGTCGGTGTCATCCTCCGGTGAATCTCGATGCAGAGATCGACGCCCGTACCGACGGCCTTACGGTAACCGCGTACGGTTTCGATTGCATCGCCGATCTTGTCGGCGTGAGTTTTGAAGTACGGCACGTCCCGTGCCTCGTCGAGGAACGGGGTCAGATGGCCGACAGCGGTGAACCCCCGCTCTTTCGCCTCGACAATACCGGTCGTCAACACCTCGGTGGTGTCGCCGAAAACGTGGTAGTAGACGCGTGCTTTGTCGCGGACTTTTCCGCCGAGCAACTGATGCACGGGTGCGTCGAAGTGTTTGCCCATGATGTCCCAGAGGGCAATATCGATCGCGCTCAACGCGCCCATGATCGCGGCGCCACGGAAGTGTGAGAAGCGATACATGTACTGCCAGTGGTGCTCGATCCGCAAAGGGTCTTCACCGACGAGGTAACGCCCGTACTTTTCTATCGCAGCCTTCGACGCCTCCAGGTAGCCCCACGCCCCCGACTCCCCGATACCGGTAATTCCGGCATCCGTTTCGATCGTAACCAGCAGGTAGCGGTCGAGCATGAGCGGGGTGACTTTGGTTACTTTCATTTGTGAACTGGTTCCAATCACTTTGTAATCTGGCAGACCGACACGATGTCTGGGTCTGCACTTTTCGCGTTTGTTCTCGGCGATGGCGATACTAAGCGCAGATGGGCGAAATCGCTACGACATGATTCGCGCTATTTGCAACAGGGGCGACCCGCTGCAAGCCGCGATTTCAGGAATCGTCGAACACGATCTGTTCGAACGACTGGTCGTCGGGCCGCGGTATGGCAGGCGGACTGTGCGGATCAGGCGCGCCTGAGTTCTCTCGACATGACCAGTGCCAGCGCCGCGATCGGTGTGCCCAGCAACGCGCTTATGACCAAGGCCTCCTCGTTACCCAGCCACTGGGCCATGGCCCCGCCAAACAACCACCCCAGGGGGAACATGTTCATCGAGATAACGTAGAGGCTCATCACCCGGCCGCGCATCTCTTTTGTCGCCGCCCGCTGGAACATTGTCAAAACGGACGTAACCCACGGCATCGCGACGAGCCCCATCAAAAACAGCAGCGTCATGCTCAAAGGGACGCTACGGGAAAATGCGAACGCGACCATCGACACGTCCCACACAATCCCTACGGCGAACATGTTGTACGCATGACGTCGATGGATGCCAAACAACGCTACAAGCACAGCACCAGCCAACGTGCCAGCCCCGAACACACCACCCATAAGGCCGAACCCGCGCGGGCCGATGTCAAGGACATCGACCGCGTAGACGGGCATCAACGGAAAGATCGCCACTGCCCCTATGTTCTGTGCCATCACGAGCAGGGTCAGCCAGGGCAGAGGTGGCGTTGCCCTGGCAAAGCGCAATCCTTCGCCCAGCTGCTTAAGGATTGATGCGTTGTGTGTTGTTGTTCCGCGTTCAGGCTCGCTTACACGGAGCAATAGCAGCAGCCCAAGTGCGTTTCCGACCACCACCAGCCAGAAGACCGTACTCGCCCCTGAAGAGGCGATCACCACCCCGACGATTACCGGACCCAGCATTTCGCCGGTGGTTTGAGCCATGGCCAGGATCCCGTTGGCGTTCGCCATCCGGTCGGCGCTGACGATGTCGCCCAGCAGGGCGAACAGCGCGGGTCCATACAGGGCCGCTCCCACTCCACCGAGAACAGCCAGTAGTACGAGATGCCATGGCTCCAGGGTGTCGGTCGAGATGAGCAGTGCGGTGGCCGCCGAAGCTGCAGCGATGGTCGCCCCGGACACGACCATCAGGTTTCGCCGACCCAGGCGGTCCGAGATGACACCGCCAAACAGGGTCAGCCCAAGGATTGGGATCGCACGCACGCCGGCAACCAGGCCAATCCAGAGTTGCGAATTTGTCAGTTCGAATGCAATCCACGAGTTTGCCGATCCCCGCATAAATATTCCGAGATCGAACATCGCCTGGCTAAAAATAAGAGCGCGGAACTGCGCGTCAGAAAGAACATCGATCACTTTCGGTCGATATCGCCATGACCTCATTTGAGCGCCGAAACCAGCCGCTCGAGAACGATGGCGACCCCGTGTTCGTCATTCGAGGCCGTCGTAAACCTCGCGAGCTCTTTGATTTCCGGGATGGCGTTCGCTACCGCGACCGACCAACCGCAGTCTCGAATCAGATCGAGATCGACATAGTCGTCACCGAACGAAAGTACATCTTTAAGAGGTATCCCAACCGGGTCGAGCAGCTGTTTCACCGCACCCGACTTCGATGCCTGCCGCGGGACGACATTCAGGAACTGCGCACTCGCTGACCGCACTACTTCGGTATGTGCCGAGAGTACCTCTTGCAATTTTTGCGCCAGAGGTGCCAGGTTTTGGTTCAGTCCGTTAATCGAAACCTTGGCTGGTCCGAGCGCGACCGCTTGTTCAAGAGATACAACCATTGTGGGCGTGGCTGCGCTGAACGCCCACAATGAATCCACGTCATCTTCGTGGTTGACGGCAAAACGGGTGCCATCGATCTCCATTGTCATCCTGGCCCACGGAGCAAATTCGTTCGTCGTGTGCCAACATTTCTCGGCGTCTTCGACGTTGATGGGCCAGCGGTAGGATCCACTTAGTCCGGCTCTGCCCGTGGCGACGGTCCCGTTCATTTGAACAAGTGAGGTGATCCTCTTTATCTCTTCACCTACAAGAACCGGCAGCACCCGCTCAGGTCGCGAAGTAGCGATGATTACCGGCAAACCGGCGTCTCTGACGGCGCGGATTGCAATGCGAGTGCGATCGGCCAGCCGTGAACTCGAATCGAGGGTAGTCTCGTCGAGGTCGAGCGCCACGGCCAGCGGTGTATCGGTGGAGAAATCTGGCAGATTCAAGCCACTGTACCTCCGTCTCCCGGGTCCGAGCGATTTCGCGGTGATCCACGGAGGAGCGCCGGCCAGCGAACAGCTGCGGAGACCGTGGCGAACAGACCGATGCCACCCAGAATGCCAATCATCGCCCGCGCCCCGGAGGTTTCGGCTATCCATCCACCGAGCAACAGGCCAATCGGCAGTCCGTAAATACCGAGCGAGCGGATACCCATTACCCGACCCCGTACCTCCGGCGGCGCAGCTCGAAGTAGCCCAACGACCATCGCCACGAATGTCATTCCACCGCAAAATCCCCAGGCGATGAGAACGATCACAAAGAGCCACAGTGGGAGCGGGAGTGCCAGGACCAGCATCAGAGTGTGCCAGGCGACCGAGCTCAGCACCATGACCCTCGTAGGCGTTCCGACATTACGCGTCATCCCTAACACCAGCGCACCGGCAAGCCCGCCGACAGAGGCAGCTGCGGCGAGCAGGCCGATCCCCGTGCCACCGAGGCCGTACAACTCGTCTCCGACGACGGTCATCAGCCCATTTACAGTTGGAAAGGCAGAAAGTTCGATCAAGAACGAAAAGAAAACGAGCCCGGGTAAAACCGGGCTTCGCATTACGTACCGAAGTCCGTCAGCCAGTTCTGACCGAATGCCCGGGCTGCTTCTGACTGGCTCACCCGGCCCGGCGGCGGAACGTAGACCACTGCGGGACCGTATTTTCAACGACAACAGAGTCGCCAGCAGGTAAAGCGAAGCGATCATCACGTATGCCCAGTCGAGGCCGAGCAACTCGAATATCGTGCCCCCGGCGATCGACCCGGCCACGCGGGCGCCATCAAGAGAAATGCGGGAAAGGCCGATTGCACCGTGAAGCGAGTATCCGGGAACGACATCGGCAGTCAGTGTCTGGACGAGGACGATGTCGAGCATTCTCACCATGCTGCCAGCGGTGACGATCAGGTAGGCGTGCCACAACTCCAGTGTGTCAGTGATGACCAGGGAAGCGAGAAGAGTCGCCAGTGAAACTCCGATTACACGCACACCAACCTGCAGCTTCTTGCGGTCGAAACGGTCGACCATCAGTCCGTAAAGAGGACCGAGCAGGGTGCCGCCAAATTTCAACGCGCCGATCAGCCCGACGAGCAGGGGCGAATTTGTGTCGCGCAGCACGAAGATGGCCAGCACGATGGTTTCCATCTCGGACGCCCAGAGGTTGAGCGCTTCCGACGACCAGACGTATCGGTAGTCGCCGAACCGCAGCGGCCGGAATGGATTGGGCCGAAACGAATTGGGATTAAAGGTGGTTTGAGGGCCGGGCAGTGTTTCTGATGCAGTTCCTGCCGCTGCTACGGGAGTGGATTCGACCATGTCGGCGATTTTCTCACGCCCGTGCGGTTTCGGGTATCGCCAACGCCAGTGCGAGAACGCCGTACCCGGAAGCCCGGCGGCCGACGCTGCCGGGGCTCCGGTGTGGGGATCCGGGAAGCCGGGGGGATCAGCCCCGTGAAACAGGACAAATCCGGTGTCATCGGGCCCTGCGGAGTTCAGGCGTCATGATGATCGCCCCGCCGGCGATGGTCAGCCCGCCAACGACACCGATGAACATGGTCGTCTGGATGCCCCATAGTTCGATTCCGGTACCGCCAATCAACCATCCCAACTGGTGCGTCAGGACAACCATGAAGTAGAGACTCAACACGCGCCCGCGCATCTCTTCTGACGCGGCAGTTTGGAGTAGCACCGGAACCGAAATCATCCACCCCGAAAAGGCCAGACCAAGCGTTACCATCGCCAATCCCGATATGAAAACGTTCGGGGCCAGCGCGAAGAGGGCAATCGATCCATTGAACGTCAACATCGCGAATATGAGCAGGTAGCCCTTACGTACGCGGGTACTGAGGGCAAACAACCCGAACGACCCTACGAGGGCGCCGACGCCATTTAGACCGAGCATTACTCCGTATCCAAGTTCGCCAAGGCCCAGCACGTCCTGAACCTTTACAGGGATTGCTGGCTGGTACATGCCCATAAATAGCGCGCCCGAGCCGACGATCAACAGGGCTCGAATTATGGGTGTGCGATATGCGTAGCCGATGCCCTCGCGGATATCTGAAAACATGTTCCGGCCACTCGGTACTGGCACGTGGCGGGTACGGACCCTGTAGATCATGATCGCGGAGAACCCGTACAGACCGGCCAGGACGTAGAAGGCCATGTCGAATCCAAGCAACAGGAGCGCACCGCCGACACTTGGCCCGGCGATAGTAGCCGTCATTGATATTCCGGTGTTCAGACTGGATGCCGATATCAACCGATCGCGACCCACGACATCGACCGCGAAAGCCTGGCTTGTTGGATTGTGGAGGGCGAACATCGAGCCGGTCATCAGCGAGATCGGAATCAGGTGCCACCACTGGAAAACCCCGGTGGTGAGCAACACCGCGGTGAGTAGCGCCATCGAGGCAATAACCGTTTTAGTCCGCCATAAAAGTTGCCATCGTTCGGTCCTGTCGGCCATCGCCCCTCCCACAAGCGAAATCGAAATGATTGCTATGCCCGGCATGGCGTTTACCAGGCCCATCAGTGTCGCGGAGTCGGTCTTGTCGAGAACTATCCACGCCTGTGCCATGTTTCGAATCTGATATCCGGCAAATGTTGCGAGATTCGACAGCACCAGTAAACGGTAGTCGCGGATTGTCAGGATGCTGAATGCACCGCCACTCCTGGCGCTACTTGCTGGAGTCTGGCCTATCGGGTGCGTGTCGGCTACGTCACCAGTCTTATCTTTCAGGAGGTCGTCCTCAACGCGTTCGAGTAAGTAGTTGGTCGCTAACCCTGGGGATTACGCCGTTCGATATGCAGTGTCGCAGACGAGACCCCGATCTGGTGGCGAGTGGAGCGAAGACTCCAGTAACACGACTCGGGTGTTCGATGGTCACGCTATTTTTTGACGATGAACTGCTCAAGTTGCGACTCGTCTATCTCAACGCCAATACCCGGACGATCGGGCAGCCTGAAACCACCGTCAGCGTACTTCCACGCGGTGTCCGAGGCCTGCTCCAGGCGGTCCGATAGACCACCCTGGAACTCTTGCAGGTATTCAGGCGGTGCGACCGCAGCGCACTGCAGGGTAGCTGCCTGGAACACTGAGACTCCGCTCCCCATATGGGGGGTTGTGGGAATCCCGGCCCTTGCGGCTATTTCCATCTGGAGCATGTAGTCCGTAAATCCTGTGCGACCTATATCAGGCTGAAAAACGTCGAGGGCGCGGGGTTGCCTGACCCATGACTCCATCTGGTAACGCGATCGAAAGTGTTCACCCAGCGCGATTTTGGCACCCGGTTTCGCTACGAGTTCTCGATGCCCGTCCAGGTCTTCCGGCTGTAACGGGCATTCGAAGAAGCGAACGTTGCGTTTGCCGTACTCCTCCTTGCCCAGCTCAGCAGACTCGTGCGTGCACATCCACAACGTGTCGACCATCCACTGTTCAAGACCCGGGGCGCCCTGCATCAATCCATCCAACTCGTTCGTGCCAGCTTCAACATCGCCGGTGAGGAATATCTTGGCGCCTTTGAGACCAGTGTCTATCCAGCGGTTGACGTGTTCGACGCGCTCCTCGAGGGTCGAGCGACGCACACCTGACAAATACACGTCGAACCCAGCCCGAGGGTCTGGCGCCAGAAGGGCAGCCACCGGTGATTGTTCCCGCTTCCCAATCGCATCCCACACAGCAATGTCGATTGCAGCCAGTGCGTCGAGCCAGTATCCCGAGGAATATCCGCGACCCCGCTGGGTGTCGTAAAGAAAGTCCCAAAGGGCGGCCGGATTCTCGTACTCCTGACCTTCGATCATCTGCCCGATTAGTTCGGTGACGATCAGGCAGACGACTTCAGGGCCAATGCCGGCGTTCGCCTCCCCCCATCCGACCGAACCGTCAGACAACGTCACTATTACGAGCGGGGTTTCGATATAGCGAGCGTAGACAGTCTGCCATCCCTGCTTGAACTCAAAACGCTCGGTGAGCCTGTCTCCTTCGTTCGCTCTGTAAGACTCCCAGTACGATGCCGAGTTCCTGAACGCGAGATGAATCGACTCGACCGACTTGATGCTAAAGCTCGTATTTGGAGTCATGTAGTCTCGCTGATTGGATGGCCAAGCTGAAAATTAGACCGAAATGTTACTCGTTCACGGCGTCGTTTTGCCCAGTCGTTGGTAGTGATTACTCGAACAAACGGCCACTACCGTGAACCGTGATTGATTAAAGGTGAGTCGACGTTGACTTTTCGGGTCAGCCGTGTATATTTCACGGCTGCTCCTGACATCTAGACTGGGCTAAATTATCATGTTTGGCACTTGTCAGAGCGAGGCAATTACTTAGCCGGGGCACGGCTGGCTGCAAGTAGGAAGGTTCTTCCTTTCGCTCGAGTCGCCGGGTAGCCCCTGGTGTTAGATGGGGCCCGTTCTCTTTTTTTTGGAGGACGGGGTCTTTCTATATTTGGCCTTTCGGAGGAAATAGCATGGATCTTAGTTTGCTCAAAAAGCGATGGGCGCCGATGCTTCTGGCACTCGGTAGCTTGCTCGTTGTTGCTGCGGTTGCCTGTGGTGGCGACGAAAGCAGTGACGGCGACGCTCCCGCAGGTGGAGGAGCGCCAATCGCGGCCGCTACCGCAGCACCCGCAGCCACGGCGAAACCCGCCACTGGTGGCGGTAGTGC
>JAQBVG010000140.1 GCA_027623655.1 Chloroflexota bacterium | reverse complement strand
CCCTCCGGATTCACATTGAAGGCGCCCACAAACAGAACCACATCGCCGCGGGTTGTCCAGAGGTGGTACCTGAGCGAATCGTCCAGCCGTTCGATTCCGCCGAGCGATACTTCAGCGCCGGGTTCCCCGAGTACGGTTTCGATTCGCATCCAGTCGTTGTCGTTGCCCCAGTAGTAGTGGGTGAATTTTTCCGGTGAATCGGCGGTCTGCAGGGTGATATTCCAGACCACCATCAGACCGATGCCGACTACCAGCACTGCCGCGATCGGGTTCGCCAGTAACAGCCGCCGAAGGGTTCTCGGTCGTGGTCTGGACTTGATTTCGCGTTCGCCGATCGTCGATTTTGATGCGTAAGCCATGATCCTGTTCTTGAGCGCTGTCGGGGGAACGACAGGTGCGGCTCCCTCCGCTATCAACATGGCTGTCGCCCTGAGCTCGGCGAGACCTTCATGCAGGTCGCATTCCAGGAGATGACTCTCTACAGCAGCGATCTCGCTGACAGTTGCAGTTCCGAGCGAGTACGCAGGGACCAGGTTTGAAACATCTTCACAGTTCATGAAGATTCTCCTAACCCGAACGATTTGCGAAGCCCACCCAGGGCAAGCCGCAGCCGACTTTTTACGGTGCCCAGCGGCAGGTTGGTCTGCTCCGATATTTCTGCGTGTGTCATTCCGCAGAAGTATGCCATGTCGATCATTCGTGATTGCTCAGGCGATAACGCCTCGATCGCCCGGGTGATCGCCTCAGCCTCGATGGTCCGCTGTACCTGGTCGGCCAGGTCGTAGGCCTCGCTCTCGACGACGTGGTCGACGCCTGACTCAGGCAGGGCTTCGTGGCGAGACCTTGCTCGCAGCGCGTCTATCGCTCGCCTGTGCACCAGAGTCAGCAGCAAACCGTCGACCGATCCACGCTCGGGATCGATTTTTGTTGAGTTGTCCCATATCCAGATGAAGGCGTCCTGAACGACATCTTCGGCTGCGGCGCCGTTGCCAAGAATGCGATAAGCGAGTCCAAATGCACGGCCGGACATTCGGTCGTAGATCTCTTCCAGTGCAGATGGATCGCGGACGATCAGGCGCGACACGACACCGCTACGGACGATCAGCCTGTCTGCGTATGTAAGGGCGTCGTGAGGCCCTTTCGGCGTTTGTTTATTGGTCCGTATTGCCAGGTTTGTGGGTCCAACGCCCGCGATCAGAGTCGGCCATGAAGGCCAACGCCGCCGTAACTGTGGGGGATCGATCGAACTCACCCCGGTTTGTTGTAATTCAGCCGTCATTGGGTTTTTACGTAAACGAATGAAATCAGGATTGCCCAGCACTTGTTCCAGTAGTTCGCAGGGTCGCCGGATTTAGATCACCGCCTCCAGACACCTCCGGAGTGGCATGGCGTTGTTTTCTGGCAAATGTGATCCAATTTCCAACCCCAACCGAACAACCTCCGAAGAAATTGAAATTTGTTTGTAGCTTCGCCGATTTAATCGCGGGCTGGAGGATGTGTTCGATGGTTTACAAATATGTAAGACGACGGTACCGCGACGGACTGCTGATGTTGCTGTTTGGACTGACGGCAGTCGTATTTGCGGCGTGTAGTAATTCAGAGGACGCCACGGCGACCGGGGCCACGGTGCGACCGACGGCGACGACGGTGCCAAGCACTGCCACGGCTGTCAGCCCCACGGCTGTCAGCCCCACGGCTACGACACTACCCACGGCTACGATGCCAGCGGTGGCTACCACACCGCCGACACCGACTGAAACTCCCGTCGCTATGGAAGCCGAGCAGGGAGTTACGGTAGACGTGCGGGCAACGGGGGCATTTGGCGAGATATTGATCGGTCCGAACAGGCTGACCCTCTATATTTTTGATCGCGACATTGAAGGCGTGTCGAACTGTGCAGGTGGTTGTCTGAACGCCTGGCCACCGCTGCTGGTGGACAAAGAACCCGCGCTGGGTGACGGCGTGACTGCGACTATCGGTACGATCACCCGCGGGGATGGCTCAACACAGGTGACAGTAAATGGTTTTCCTGCCTACTACTGGCAGGGCGATACGGAAGAAGGAGATACCGGTGGACAGGGCGTGAACAACGCCTGGTGGGTGTTCAATCCCGATGGCACCCCCCAGCGACCGGCCAAGGTCGCAATGGCGACGGACGATGGGCTTGGCGGCATATTGGTCGATGGCTCCGGTCGAACGCTTTACATATACGACCGCGACACCGAGGGTGTCTCTAATTGCTCGGGTGGCTGTCTCGGCGCATGGCCGCCATTGCTAACTGAGTATCCTCCGGTTGCAGTAGGCGATGTCACCGCAGCCGTCGGTTCGATCACTCGAAGTGATGGCACAGTCCAGGTCACCGTAAATGGATTTCCTGCTTACTACTGGCAGAGCGACGTGGCGGCTGGCGACACGCTGGGTCATGCAAGGGGAGGTGTCTGGTGGGTGTTCAATCCCAACGGCACCCCTCAGCGGCCGGCGAAAGTGGCGTTGGCTGAACATCCGACACTGGGCAATATCCTTGTCGACGGCGCGGGGTTGACCCTTTACCTGTTCGACAACGACACCCCGGGAGTATCGAACTGTTCAGGTGGGTGTCTCAATAACTGGCCGCCGTTGCTAACGGGGTACCCTCCGATCGCAGTCGGTGACGTTACCGCTTCAATCGGGTCGATTGCCCGCAACGACGACACAGTACAGGTCACTGTCAACGGTCTGCCAGCTTACTACTGGGTCGGGGACGGTGCGCCGGGCGATGCCGGGGGCCAGGCGATCGGTGGTGTCTGGTGGGTAATGAGTGCCAGTGGAGCCGCTGTCGGGAACTAACCGGTTCATCGAGGTGCGGGCTTCGAGGGTAGCCCGCACCAGCTGCCCACTGGTCGGATCACAACCCCTGCTGGTCGCTGCCCGATCATAGCCAGGCCAAACGCGGTAAACTCTGCCGGTTCGAGGGATTCTTCAGATATACGGGAGACCAAATTGGCAGGCAAGCTTCGCGTCGGTGTGATCGGTAGTGGGGGAATGACCCAGAACCATTCTCGTGGATATCTGAACACAGGTAGCTATGAGATCGTGGCGCTGGCGGATCTTAGCCCGGATGTAATGGACGAGTACGACGAAGTTTTTTCTGAGTACGACGACTACAAAGCGAAACATTTCACCGATTTTCGAGAAATGCTCCGGTCGGCCAAACCCGAAATCGTTTCGATCGGAGTCTGGCACGGTGGGCATGCGCCAATGACGGTTGCCGCCGCCGCCGCTGGTGGTGTGAAGGCGATTTTGTGTGAAAAGCCGATGGCGGACAGCCTGGGCGCGGCCGCAACCATGTTGATGGTTTGCAAACGCCACAACGTGAAGCTGATTATCGGCCATCAACGTCGGTTTTTGCCGGCGTACACGCTGGCGAAACAGATGATCGAGGACGGTGAAATTGGGGAGGTCCGACTGATCACGAGCGTGGCAGGTGACGGACTCCCGAACTACGCGTCGCACCAGACGGATATGTTTCGGTATCTACTCGGTGACGTCGAGTGCACGTGGGTGATGGGTAATGTGGAGCGTGAGACCGATCACTGGGAACGCGCCACTCGGATCGAAGACAGAGCACTTGCCGTTTTCGGTTTTGAGAACGATGCACAGGCAATGATTGTTTCGGACCTGACACCGGTCCGATGGCAGGGTGCCAGGATTTACGGATCGGAAGGCATGATCAACATGACTACGGACGATCTGTTCCTGATGAACGGAAAGACCGCCGGGTGGGCACATTACAAGCCGGACGGAGAGTTTTTCAAGTACGGCTCTGACCGGTTCGAGTGGGTTGAGGGTGGAGCCGGTCAGGCCCGTGAGCTGGCCGACTGGGTTACGGGGAGGACCGACTACCACCGCGGCAACGGGGACAACGGCTACAAGGCGCTCGAAATGGTGCACGCCGTTTACGAATCGGCGCGGCTACATGTGCAGGTCGAATTGCCGATGAAGACGATGGTGAACCCACTGGATGTGATGATCGATTCCGGCCACTTGCAGGTCCGCTATCCGGGCAAGCATGACATCAGGGCCGGACGCCTGAGAGGCGAAAACCTGGGTGCCGATTCAGACAATCAATAGCCGATAACGTCAGCTATTTCGGCCACTGGATCAATTCGACTCGAACGTTGTCCGGTGCGCTTACCCAGCAAAATCGGGTGCCGTCCGGTAGTTGATTTGGGCCATCCACCAGCGGTGCACCGACGGCGCCGAGCCGTTTTAATTCGGCGTCCATATCTTCGACGTCAAATCCAAAATGCTCGAGCCCAAGATTTGGGCCGGAGTCGCTTTGGGGCAGTGTTTGACCATCGAGCGGTCCCGAAATGTTGACCGGTATTCCGTTGGCCGAGCGACACTTGATGAAGCGATCTCCGGTGGCACGCGTCGAATCGTCGACAATCTCAAATCCGAAATTATCGACCCACCATTGAGCAGTCCTGGCAGGATCGTTCGACTTCAGGTGGATGTGGTTCAACTTGTACATAGTGGATTCTCTGGTTATCGAATTGGTTGGTTACGTGGCCGATCTTACCGACCAGTGTGTGTATTCACAAATGCCGGTTTGTCAGACATGGTTGGACGCCAGCGCTGCCTGTAGCGCGGCCCTTGCGTACCCGACGGTGTAGGCAAATCCGGTGTACCCGGCACCGAAACCGTCGTGTTTGTGTTCTCGATCGTGATCCATGACCGGTGGGTGTTCAGGGTAGACGATTCTCGAGTAGCCGTGGCGTACCAGTTCTCTCATCACGGCCAGCATGTCAACCTCGCCTTCGTCAAGAAACACCTCGGTATATTTTTGGCCGGGAATTTCCGTGATGACGTTGCGCCAGTGCACGTGGTTGATCCGATCGAGTTCTCCAAAATATCGTGCAGTCTCAACGGGATCTCCGCCGAGTTCCCTTGTAACGCCGCAGTCGAATGTGATCCCGTTTGCCGTGCTATCGACGATGCTCACCAATTTCTTCCAGCCATCGATGCTGCCCATAATCTGTTCCGACCCACGGCTGATTGGTGCGGGAGGGTCGTTGGGGTGAAGGGCCAGTCGAACCCCAGCTTCCTCGGCAGCAGGGATTACCGCTTTCAGGAAATAGGTGATGTTGGACCACATCTGGTCCAGCGTGTGTGCGCCCTCTTCGGGTAACGGCGGGAGGTCCCTGATCGACTCGTAGTCGAATGCGTGGTAGCCAGCACCGCCGCGACCTTCGACGTACGAATAGCCTTCGATGATGCGATGGGCGTACCAGTTGTACTCGACCACGGGAATCCCCAGACGACCCGCGACCCTGACCGACTCGATTACATTTTCGATCTCCTGATCACGTCCCGGACGACCGTAAATTGCGTTCGGAAAGCCGGTGATCATCTTGATTCCGAGCTTGATCCCATGTGCTGCGAGGGCTTTTACGTCGGCACCGAGCGACTCTTCCGTCCATGGCAGTTGGTGTTCCCTGCCGAAGTTGGAATCCGAGCTTCCAGCCCCACCACTTGAGTGGACGTTCGTGATTCCGAGTTGC
>JAQBVG010000139.1 GCA_027623655.1 Chloroflexota bacterium | reverse complement strand
TCCAGATGACGGGACCGCACTTGCCGAGCCAGAGCCGTCGGAACACTCTCACCTCGGGCCGGTCGTTCTCATGGATGTCGGCGACAACATCGGCGGCGGCTCTTCGGCAGATTCGACGCATATCCTGAAGGTCGCAAAAGAAATGGGAGTCACCGGCTATCTTCAGAGCCTCTACGATCCCGAGGCCGTGCAGGCGTGCGTCGCAGCTGGCGTGGGCGCCGAAATTGCGCTTGATGTCGGCGGAAAAACCGACAGCATGCACGGCGAACCGGTACGGGTGGTTGGGACGGTCACGGTTCTTGACGATGGCCCATACGAGGAGACTCGGCCCACACACGGCGGCGGTCGCTACTATGATGACGGCCTTCGAGCGAGCTTCATCACAAACGACGGAATGACTATATTGCTCACGTCGAAAAGAAGCGGCAATACGGCCCGCGAGCAAATGTACTCGATGGGTATCAAACCAGAGGACTTCCGCATAATTGTCGCCAAGGGTGTTAGCTCGCCGCGACCCGCCTACCAGCCGATTGCAGCAGAGATCATCATCGTGAACTCGCCGGGTGTGACCTCGGCCGACCTGAGCACTTTCGAGTTCAAGCGCCGCAGAGTCCCACTCTATCCATTCGAAGAACCCGACTACCCGCCCGGGGCCAGCCACCCGTAGACTGGTCGGCATGAAACCGTGGATATCGATGGGTGAGGCAGTCTCACCCGACGGCACTCGCCTCGAACTAATTGAGCACGATGGCGAATACATAATCAGGGCCGACGACCTGCCTCTCATGTCGACTCGAATGCACTTCTCTGAAATCGAGCTCGCGCGGTTGGTCTGCAAAAAACTCAACCCCGGTGCCAGAGTAATGATCGGTGGCCTGGGTCTCGGCTACACCCTTCGAGCAGCTCTCGACCTTCTCCCCAGAGATGGCAGGGCGGTACAGGTCGAACTGGTTCCGGAAGTCGTCCAGTGGAATCGTGGACCGCTCGCGAAATTCACCAACAACCCTCTCGACGATCCGAGGACGGAGCTAAGGGTGAACGACGTTGCCAGGGTGATTCAGAACGCCCACAACGAATTCGACGCCATCATGCTCGATGTCGACAATGGACCCTCTCCCCTCGTCGGCGAACGGAACGGCTGGCTCTACAGCAATTACGGTCTAGGTGCGATTCGGCGGGCGCTGAAGAACGGTGGGATGGTCGCCATTTGGTCGGCCAACGATGAGCCAGGATTTCCCGGCCGCATGCGCCGGAACGGTTTCCGCGCCGAGCAACACCGCATCCAGGCTCATCAAGGAAAAGGTGGAATTCGTCACGTGATATTCACAGGGCGTAAAACCTGAACTGATAGTGTTTATGCCTGAGGTAAAGCCATACCGCGCCGTCGCGGACTGGCTTCGCTCCACTAGCAACCACCGGGACTACAAACTACACCTTGTCGAATCGTACCGAACGAAGGCAAAACCGATCGAACAAAGACCCCGGCAACGGTCAGAAAAACTGGCTGCTCTGGGGCGGAACGGCAATCGTAGTATTAGCGATTGCTATTGTGGCTTTTGTCGCCTTTTCACCCGACGATGACAGCGCGGTCGACCCGTCGAAAGTCGCGGGTGGTGGGCTGATCATCGGCGAGGCCGATGCGCCGGTCACTCTCGTCGAATTCGCCGACTTCCAGTGACCGGTCTGTGCGAATTTTGCCCTCGGGCCAGGGCAACAGATCATTCAGGAATACGTGAACACCGGGCGAGTCAAAATTCTCTTCAGGCACTTTCCGTTCATTGGCGACGAGTCATGGCGCGCAGCTGAAGCCGCCGAGTGCGCCGCAGAGCAGGGTCGATTCCGAGAGTACCAGGAGACCGTATTCTTCAACTGGGACGGTGAGAACGAAGGCACGTACTCGGACGACAACCTCCGCATATTCGCGCAGATGACCGGATTGTTCCTGAACCAGTTCGATGAGTGTTTCGATTCGGGCAAGTATCTCGACAGAGTCAGAGCCGATTTGAAAGCCGGTGAAGCACTTGGCGTGCGGTCCACGCCGACGGTGTTCATCAATGGCGAAATGATCGCCGGTCTCCGTTCGTACGGTGACTATCGTGTGAAAATCGAACGGGCGCTAACCGCCGCAGGCTTCTAGTGCAAAAGCCGGATTCAGACCCAGGTACCCGCGGTCCGTCACGACTCTGGCTACTGGTCGCTTTTATCGGGCTTACAGGCCTTGCAGTCACGACCTACCTGACATCGAACGCGATCGCTCATTCCGAGGTCGCCTGTAGCGTCGGCGGTTGCAACACGGTTCTCAGCAGCAAGTGGGCGAAAATCCTGGGCATACCGGTGTCAGCGTTTGGGATGGCAACGTATGCAACGATAATGCTCGGCTCGCTCCACGCATTCCAATCACCCACTAACGACTTACGCGGCAGGATGATCGTGGCTGATACCGCTGGGATCGGAGTGCTGGCATCGATCTATCTGACGGTCATCGAGTTCTTCGTAATCAGGGCAACGTGCCCGTACTGTCTGACATCGGCCGCGTTAGTACTGGTCGCAGCGAGTATCGTGATCGTGACAGCCCGCCAGGAAGGGCCGCTGTGGGCCAAGATCATGCGCTACAGAAACTCCTCTGACGCCTGATCACGATTCTCGGGCCGGAGTCATCCAGTTCTTTTACCGAAGAACGGTTTCTTAACCCGCCTCTTCCGGGAAGAAGTTTTCGATCAGTTCGTTGCATCTCGTCAACGCCTGCTCTGAATCGAGGCCGTCGCACAGGATCACAACATTGCCGACGATCGCCCAGTCCTGATATGTCGGTCCGGGAGCCTGTCTGCTGCCCCCACTCGACACGTCTGTAACACCCCGCGCCTGCCAGCGGTCTTTCACGCCTTCGGTCCATGTTTGAGTATCCCGGCTCGCCTCGAACTCCACACCGGTCGCCTCGACGGCCATCGCCTCACCGCTGGAGACGGCGATCTCGTGCGATTCATAAAACCGAATCTCGTAATCGTGTCGATCGTAGATATCGAGACCCCAGAAACCCTTCCAGGCATCAAGACCGTCGGGCAGGCCTTCAACGTCGTATTGCTTTGATGTCTTGAAGCCCAGGTCTCTCAGGTCGTCGACGGTGTAGTTCGACGCGGCAGGTCGGACCTGCACAAATTCGTCGACGTTGGTCCCACCCGAACCACAGGCTGCCGCGGCAATCGAGAAAAGGACAAGAGCGGCGACAATAAATGCAGCTTTCGAGTACCATCTCATCATCATCACAGAATCGTCGACTACCAAGCGGGCCTCCCCAAAAAAACATACGCCCAGAATAATCACGCCAGTATATGCGTGTGTCGGTATTTCCAAGAACAGCACTGGCGTGACGTTTACTTCATGGCGCCACCTGACGGCGCACGGTGCTGCGATATGGCGCATGACTGCCCTGCAACCGCTTCGCCATCACTCTAGGGTCGACAGGCCAGGGCAGCACCTCGGCGCGTTCAGCCCATTCGAAGTACTGCTTCTCTAGTTCCGCAGCACGACTTTTCTCGCCGTCTATCAGGTTGTTCTGTTCAGTGCGGTCATCGGCAATGTCGTACAGCTCCCACGGCTTATCCCACTCGGCCACGAGCTTCCAGTCGCCGCTCCGGATACCGCGATTGCCTTCGTGTTCGACCGTGATCGGCGCTTCTCGGCTCCAGCTACGACCCTGCAATGCTGGCAGAAAGCTTTCTCCCTCGAGGGGAGTAATCTCGGAGTCGTGGTGCTCTTTCGGATAACTGGCACCGGCAATTTCATAGCAGGTCGCCGAGATATCGACAATGTGCATCGGATTGCTCAGGATGTTCGGCTTCCTGATCCGATCGGGCCAGTGAACGATGAAGGGTGTCGAGATGCCGCCCTCGTGGATCCAGCGCTTGAACAGCCGAAACGGAGTGTCGGAAACGTTCGCCCACGGCAACTCTACCGCCTGAAACGTTGTATCCGGTCCCGGTCGAAGTTCGGGAATGTCGCCTACTCGAACAGGCTCACCACTGAGAGTGGTCGAGGTCTCCCACTGAGAGTGGTCCGGCCAGTCCGAATCCTCCTGGAACAGTTCAGCGCAACCGCCGTTGTCCGACAGGAACATGATCACCGTGTTGTCGAATTCACCTCTGGCTTTGAGAGTATCGATTATGCGACCGACGCTGCGATCGACCTGCTCGATCATGGCCGAATAAACGGCCATGCGTATGTCTTCGTACTCCTTGTTCTGAACATCGTTCCAATCGGGGGAGTCGGTGTCACGCGGCGAAATCTCCCATTTGTCGTCAACAACGCCGAGGCTTTTTACTGTTCGTGGCGAGAAGTTCGGATCGCGTCGTACCCGGCCATGTACTTGCCTTCGTACTTCACGATGTCGTCTTCCCATGCATGCAGAGGCCAGTGCGGAGCCGTAAACGCAACGTACTGAAAGAACGGCTTGCCCATGTCGACCGATTCGTTGATCTGCTCAACGGCGTGGTCGGCAATCGCGTCGGTCATGTGAAAATCGTCGGTTTCGACATCGATCAGTGCGTCCTCGAGGATCAACGACTTCGGGTTCCAGTACGAGTCAGCAGCATTGAGCAGCCCGAACGACCGGTCGAATCCACGTTGCTTTGGCAGAGGGTGTTTCTTGTCGCCTGGAACCCAGTTAGCGCGGTCGCGATTGTCCCAGCTTCCTGAAACGTGCCATTTGCCCGAGAGCAGCGTTCGATATCCACTGGTTTTTAGCACCTCGGCAATGGTCACACACCCATCTCGCAAATAGCCCTGGTATGCAGGGGTCCCAAGATCGGCAGTCATTTGACCAATTCCAGCCTGGTGCGGGTGCAATCCGGTAAGGAGTGCGGCACGTGAGGGACAGCACCGGGCGCCGTTATACATCTGCGTAAAGCGAAGGCCGTTGTAGCCGAGTGAATCGATATTGGGTGTGCTGATCTCACCGCCGTAACACCCGAGGTCCGAATAGCCAAGATCGTCGACCATCACAACGATGATGTTCGGCTTTTTTGCCTGTGCCGCTGTATCTGCCATCACTTTTTCCTGATCTTTCTAACGCAGTTCGCCCCGGTCCCCGACGGGAGAAGGAACACAGGCCGCAACGAAATTAATCGACTACTTAGTCGACAAAAAGTACTCGTTCTGAAAGTCGTGGTCGAGTTGTTTCACTTCGACATCACGGAATCCGGCCTCTGCCAGCATCTTCAGAGCCATCTCACGCCCCCACATCGTGCCGAGTCCCATGCCGCCGACAGCCAGCGAAACGGTCATGCAGTGCATCACCGAAATCGCGTACAAAAACGGCCCGGCAGGGTGATCGACATTGTTTTGAACCTCGCTTGACGCCTTGATGTCCTGCATCAGGTACAGGCCGTCACTTCGCAAAGCACGGGCAATTGATGTAAGCACTTTGTCGGGCGCTGCCTGGTCGTGTACGGCGTCGAACGTCGTGATCAGGTCAAATTCCCGATCGTAGCCGAGATCAGCCGCGTCCCCTACCTCGAACTTGAGGTTCGTTAGCCCCCGATCAGCCGCCTCAGACCTGCCGATTCCTGGCCCT
>JAQBVG010000138.1 GCA_027623655.1 Chloroflexota bacterium | reverse complement strand
CCGGACGAAGCTGCTCTCAGATAACGGTTCGGGCTACATCTCGAAGGCGTTCCATGAGTACGTGCAGCTGGTGGGGATCGGGCACATCTTCGCCGCGCCGTACCATCCGTAGACGAACGGGAAGCTGGAGAGGTATCACCAGACGCTGAAGAGGAGCATCAACCAGGTCCTGTATGACGTGCCGATAGATCTTCAGTGTGCGATCGAGAAGTTCGTCGAGTTCTACAATTATCGCCGGTACCACAAGGCGCTCAAGGACATCACGCCTTCAGATATGCTGGTGGGCAGGCGGGACCAGATCCTGGCACAGAGGAAGGAGGCGAAACACCGGTCATTGCAGCGTCGCAAAGAACACAACAAGAAACTTCGGGAAGAGCTCAGATCAGCCTGAAATCTCTATTAGCGAAAGTGTCTCAAAGTTGCTGACGTCCGACACTGGAAATGCCATATATGCTGGCAGTCCAGATCGGGTACGTCACAATTCGAAAACTAACCGACAACCAGTCGCGCCGTACAAGAAATACAATTATTCAATCAACAGTTGAATCGGAATCCATGAACGACCCTGACTCCGCAAGCAGTGCGAAGCTCACATCAAGCCAGCTTCATGCGCTCGAAGCAGAATCTATCCACATTGTTCGAGAAGTCATAGCAGAGTTCGAGCGACCCTGCCTCCTGTTCTCGGGAGGCAAAGACTCGATCGTGATGCTTCACCTCGCGGTAAAGGCGCTGCGGCCTGCGAAATTGCCGTTTCCGATCGTTCACATTGACACTGGCCACAATTTTCAAGAAGCCATCGAGTATCGGGACAGGACTGCGGCCGAACTCGGGATCGACCTCGTTATTGGTTCGGTTCCTGATGCTCTAGGGAGTGGGAGGATTCCGGCCAGCACCTTGCCGGGCGCGTCGCGTAACCAGTTACAGACGCCAGTGCTTCTCGACACTATCCGGGTCAACAAATTCGACGCCGTGTTTGGCGGGGCTCGACGGGATGAGGAACGTGCCAGGGCCAAGGAGCGTGTTTATTCGTTTCGTGATGAATTCGGTCAGTGGGATCCGAAGAATCAGCGGCCTGAACTGTGGAACATTTATAACGGATTCACTAGCACCGGACAGCACATACGAGTATTCCCGCTGTCGAATTGGACCGAGCTTGACGTATGGCAGTACATCCTCGCCCAGAACATCGAGCTACCTTCGATTTACTTTTCCCATGAGCGGGAAGTTTTCGAGCGAGACGGAATGCTGATGGCCGTGTCTGATTTCTTGCAGCCCGGGAACGGCGAAAAGGCATTCATGGCTAAAGTCCGGTTCCGTACGGTTGGGGATATGACAGTAACCGCAGGTGTACGATCTGACGCTGAAACCCTGGAGCAGGTGATCACCGAGATAGCGGCTACCAGGATTTCCGAACGGGGCGGAAGCAGGGCAGACGATCGTACCTCTGAAGCCGCCATGGAAGACCGCAAGCGAGAGGGGTACTTCTAGTGGAGTTGCTCCGTATTGCGACAGCAGGATCAGTTGACGACGGTAAGAGCACGCTGATCGGACGCCTGCTCTACGACTCGAAGGCGATCTACGAGGATGTGCTCCATTCGGCCCAGCAGGTCAGTCGCAGGCATAGTGCAGATTACCTGAACCTCGCGCTACTCACAGACGGCCTCCGGGCAGAACGTGAGCAGGGCATCACCATCGATGTCGCTTATCGATATTTTTCGACACCCCGTCGCAAGTTCATTCTTGCCGACACGCCGGGTCATGTGCAGTACACACGGAACATGGTCACCGGTGCGTCTACCGCGGACGTTGCGATGATAATCGTGGACGCCAGGCACGGTGTTGTTGAGCAGTCGAGGCGTCATGCGGTAATCGGTGCGCTGCTCGGCATTCGTCATTTTGTCGTGTGCGTTAACAAGATGGACCTGGTTGAATTCAGGGAGGACGTATTCCGGCCAATTCAAAGCGCCCTGCACACCCTGCTTGAAGAGTTGCAGGTCGAATCGCATCATTTCATCCCTATCTCGGCCCTTGAGGGCGACAATGTTGTCACCGGATCAGATCGGATGTCCTGGTACACGGATGGCCCGCTGCTCGAGCACATAGAAGAGCTTGACCTGTCCGACCTCTCCCAGGACAAGCCGTTTCGGATGCCGGTGCAGTACGTGATCAGACCGATGAGCAGGGAGCACCACGACTACCGCGGGTACGCAGGAACCGTTGCCAGCGGGTCAGTCGAGGTAGGGCAGGAGATTGCAGTTATGCCATCCGGTGCAACAGCGACCGTTTCCGCGATCGATTCGCCCGATGGTGAGGTGGAACGAGCGGTCGAAGGGGACGCCGTTACCATCAGGATCTCTGAGGACCTCGACATATCCCGGGGTGCCATGTTCAGCAGTACCGTTGACCGGCCCCGTACGGGCAACAGCTTTCAGGCGACAGTGTGCTGGATGAGTGAGCGCGCTTCTCTGAAACCGGGCGTGATGTTCAGGATAAAACAGACTACTCACACTGCGAGGGCGATGGTCAGTGCCCTTGAATGTAGAGTTGACGTGAACTCTCTTTCGGAACTCGGATTCTGCGATGAACTCAAGCTCAACGAGATTGGTCAATTGACGCTGCGGACGAGCGAACCGATGGTGTTCGACAGTTACGCTGAAAGTCGTTACACGGGAAGCTTCATCCTGATCGACGAAGCATCGAACGAAACGGTGGGAGCCGGTATGATCGGTCGACCGTCGTATCTGGGCCCCGTACCAGCATAGGTCTGTGCCAGGTACGCGGCACAGTGCGCACGAATTCGCATGATACTCAACCCTGAAAATACCGCACCGCTGGTTGGAATATTTGCCGACGACCTGACCGGTGCACTGGATGCGGCGGCGCCATTTGCTGCGCGTGGTTTCCGCACGCTTGTTTCGCCTACATACGATCTGCCCCTGGACGCAGCGAGTGTCGATGTTGTGTCGGTCAATCTCGGTACAAGGCACATGACACCCGGCGACATCGCGGACCGGGTGTCCGACGCGGTATTGGCGCTAAAGTCGCTTGGGATCCAGATTTTCTTGAATAAGATCGATTCGACCCTGCGTGGGAATCCCGGTGTGGAGCTCGCCTCCGCGATGCAGATCGTTGCGGTCGACCAGTCGATTCTCTGCTCTGCTTACCCGCAGAACGGGCGAGTGATCAAAGACGGTACCCTGCTGGTCGATGGAGCACCGGTGATGGAAACCGATGTCGGGCAGGATCCGCTGTCGCCACTCTCGTCAAGCATCGTCGAGGAGATACTGGGTGTCTCGCTACGAAGGGCAGGACTCTCCGAAACGGTGAGCATCAGCAGCAGCTGGTCCGACTCCGATCTGACTGATCGTAAACCGGCAATCGTGATTTCCGATGCGACATCCGAGGCCGACATCCGGATGCTGGCCAATCGCCTTATGGACACGACAGAAACTGCCCTGGTTGCCGGTTCGGCAGGGATCGCGGTCGCGCTGGCCGAGGCAATGAGTCCCGAAGGGAAGACAACTGCTTTCGTCTCTGATCCATCGGAATCAAAAATACTCGTGGTTACCGGGTCCCAGAGATCAATCGTCCGCAGGCAGATCTCGATCCTCGGCGATAACGTCGACCTGGCCCAGGCGGAAGTACCTGTCGCCGAGCTCATGGACGGGATTTCCAGTGCCTCAATAAATCGATTGGCGAGCATCGTGGACGATTGGAGTGTGACAGTACTGGAACTCGGAACGGTCGACGTTGAGAACTATGATCGGTTAGAGCTCCAGGCGATGGCGAGCGAGATTGTGGGCAAACTCGGGCAACTGGTCCGAGAGATCGCAGACCGTTCACAAATAGACACATTCGTCGTAATTGGCGGGGATACCGCCGCCGGGGTGCTGAACGCCTGCGGTGTAGGTTCCATATTGATCCAGGGTGAGTTACAACCCGGAACTGTCGTGGGCAGACCGCTTGATGGTTCGATCGCCAACTCGCTGCTTGTTACGCGGGCTGGAGGGTTCGGTAACGAGAATTCGTTGACCGAGCTCGTTTTGCTTCTGCAACCCGCATTGAAGAGCGACGTCGACGTATAGTGTTCCGAACTTGACCCGATGGACTGGCCGAAACCAGGCGAGATTGCGCGCATAACCGAATGACCAATAATAAACCGACGCCACCCATCCTCCTTATAACGCTTGGCGACCCGGCAGGAGTCGGACCCGAGGTAACCGTGAAGGGCGTGGTAGAGGAGTCCGCGAACAGCCGATTGGTTTCGGTGATAGTAGGTGACGTACGTGTCGTAGAGGCAGCTGCCAACAACTGGGCACCCGAATGGAACGTAAATGCGATCGGTTCACCCGGAGACGCCGTCCTGGCCGAAAAAACTATCAATGTGCTCGAACTTGCCAACTGTGACCCCGCGAAATTCGAGATCGGTCAGATTTCGGCTTATGCGGGTAACGCCGCTTACGAATATGTAGTGAGAGCGGCGGAGTTGTGTCTTTCAGGAGCGGCCGCCGGAATGGTCACGGCACCCCTCAACAAGAAGGCCATGGTCATGGCCGGTCACGATTTCGACGGACATACTGGGCTACTTGCCCATCTATGTGGTGTCGACACCCAGTACATGATCCTCGGGTCTGAGAAGCTTCGGGTCATCCATCTCACGACCCATCTGTCGCTCGTCGACGCCCTGAAGCTCGTCAAGACAGACCGCATAGTAAAGTGTGCGCGGTCCGCAAACGATCACACGAAGCAACTCGGTTTCGCTAGCCCGCGAATCGCCGTTTGCGGTGTGAATCCGCATGCAGGAGATGGTGGGCTCTTCGGTATAGAGGAGGCAGAGGAAATAGCCCCTGCCATCGAGATTCTTCAGGCTGAAGGAATCGGTGCCGAGGGTCCAGTATCACCAGATTCTGCGTACAGGATCGCCTACGGAGGTGGTTACGACATCGTCGTTGCGATGTACCACGATCAAGGTCATATCCCTATGAAATTAATTGGATTTTCGTCCGGGGTGAATATCACACACGGACTCCCGATTATTCGTACCTCGGTCGATCACGGAACCGCATTTGACATCGCATGGCAGGGCAGGGCCGACCATGCCAACATGGTTGCCGCAATCGATTATGCGTACAACCTGGTCACGGGCTCAGCGAAGCGGTAGCCCTCCCTAAAGTAGGTTAAGGTAGTGCTCCCGGACTTCGTCCTCGGACGGAGAACCATCCTCAGTCACGGGCAGGATTAGTCTCTGGTGATTGGCGGCGGTACCGGCCACCATTGACTCAGCATGATCCATCCATCCACCTCGTGATGTGTGAAATTTAGGGCGACCGTCAGGGCCTCGGGATACCATCATGCGCCGATTTGGGGTCGGTCTTGATCCTAAGTAGAAATGTGCTACCAGATGGCCGCGGATATACGCATTTTTTTGATCGTTCCATTCGATCCGCCTGTCATATCCGTTGATTACCGACGAATCATAATTTCGCTCGTATAGAAGAATATGATGTCAAGGGCGGCGTAATAACGTACCGCTGCGCCGGAGCAAAAGTGGGCCACCCGGCGGCGGCGGGAA
>JAQBVG010000016.1 GCA_027623655.1 Chloroflexota bacterium | reverse complement strand
TGATTCCTATCAAAACAACAGGTTTATTTTCTTTGGGAGCATTAATCTGGCGCCGCGCCAGGACCGCGCCACCGGCATCGATGTCCATGTATTCAGAGCCGGGGTCGCCGCGAAAGCTCTTGACGGGAGAATACTCGAACCGAATTCGAACAATATTGTTCGACATCGGCTCCGCAGATAAGACATCCCATTTTAGTTCGAGGTCTCGGAGTTGTGGGCCGTATTCATACTGATTGCGCCTGGCGTAGTCGAGAGCAGCTCGAACCTGTTCCGGGTACCTGAGCGTGGCCTCTTCGCCAAATGCAAAAGATGGCCTCACCTGTCCGACGGCCTCTTCTACCGATTCGTCCGCTGACCCGCCCTCGGGGGCTTGGGGGTCTCCCGCGGGGTCCCTGTCAATACGATTCTCTTCTGTCATCCACTACTCCACTAAACGGACGTTACCGGGCCGACGAGCGAGACTACATCAAATGCCCGTCGTGACATACCGGTTTCAATTGTCTGATGTACTAATTATTGCCAGCGAAATACAAATGAGCGAATTTATTTCGTCGAAATCGTTCAAAATGTTGGAAACGAGCCGAGGTGCTTGATCACCTGCGGCAATGCCATTAGTACGTCATCGATGTCGTCTACGGTTGTTTCGCGCCCCATTGAAATCCGCACGCTGCCAACTGCGACGTCAGGGCTGACGCCCATCGCGAGGAGAACGTGCGAAGGTTCGAGCGATGCCGAGCTGCAGGCACTCCCGCTGGATGCCGCAACACCCTTGAAATCAAGCCCCAGCAGAACAGGTTCACCTTCGACGCCCGAGAATGAAAAGTTCACGATCTCCGGGACACGCTTGATGTAGTGTCCATTGAATTTCGAATCGGGAATACGCTCAGAAATACCTTCGATCAACATGTTCGAAAGTGTCTGCATCCGAAGCCTGCTCGTGGGGCGTTCGGCCTCGATCAGCATCATTGCTTCGCCCATTCCCACGATCGACGGAACGTTTTCCGTTCCCGATCGACGCTGTCGTTCCTGTCCACCACCGGCTATCAGCGGATCGAGTTCGACACCCCGGCGAACAAACAAAACGCCAACGCCTTTCGGGCCGTAAATCTTGTGGCCGGAAAGACTCATCAGGTCGACACCCAGGTCGTTTACATCAAGAGATAGTTTGCCCGCGGCCTGAACGGCGTCCGTGTGAATCACGACATCCCCACCGGCACTGGCTGCTGCATCCCTCACTCGTTCGGATATCTTTGAAATGTTCTGGACAGTGCCAACCTCGTTGTTGACCATCATCACGCTCACCAGGAACGTGTCACCCGTAATCGCTGCCGCGACCTCTTCTGGATCTACCAGGCCGTGTTCATCGACACCGACATATGTGGCGGCATAGCCCAGTTTTTCGAGCTGTTCTACCGGGTGGATAACGGCGTGGTGCTCAATGGCGGTTGTGACAATGTGACCTCGTCCGAAACTGCCCTGCGGTCGAGCATTCGCGACTCCTTTTATGGCCGTGTTGTTCGATTCAGACCCACCACCGGTAAACACTATTTCGCCGGGATGGGCGCTGAGCACCGAAGCCACCTGCTCGCGCGCCTCGTCCAACCCGTACCTTGCCTCGCCGGCGAGCGCATAAAGCGACGAGGGGTTGCCAAATTTCTCGGTGAAATATGGCAGCATCTTTTCGAGCACCTCTGCCCGCACTGGCGTCGTCGCCGCGTGGTCGAGGTAGTTGATGCGGTCGTCCTCTGAAGACATAAGTTTTGAGATTTTGGTCATATGGACGCGGATCGTGATCGTTGGCCACCGTATCCGTGTAGCCGGGAGGATTTTGCTTAGATAATATATTCGGGTTTGGAATCCGTAAAATTAGAACCGCCGTATCCATGTGCCGTGCAACCCACGGCGCATTTAAGTTTGGCACAATAGTTTGTCCATTACATCACTGGGCAGCCAGTGGCTGTGTTGCAGCCCAAACCGGAGCGATTAATTGATCAAAATCGAGCACATGTCGAAGAGTTACGGACCCTACCCGGCCGTGATAGACATCTCCTTCGAGGTGCTCAAAGGTGAAATAGTCGGATTCCTGGGACCGAACGGCGCAGGCAAAACCACGACGATGCGGGTCGTCACCGGGTTCACGCCACCGACATCCGGGGATGTGACTGTTTCCGGCTACGACGTGGTGTCGCATTCACTCGACGTTCGTCGCCACATCGGCTATTTGCCAGAAACGGTTCCGCTTTACGTTGATATGACGGTAACCGACTATCTCAGGTACATGGGTGAAATTCGCGGGATGAACCGAAACTGGGTGAAGGAACGCCTGCCAAAGGTCATCGATATGGTCCGGCTGGGCGAGTATCGAAACACCCTTGTAGGTCGTCTTTCGAAGGGCTACAGGCAGCGCACCGGCATAGCGCAGGCAATCCTGCATGAACCCGACGTACTCGTCATGGACGAGCCGACCATCGGTATCGATCCAATTCAGGTAGTCGAAACTCGAGAGTTGATCAGCGATCTGGGGCAGGAGCACACGATGCTCCTCAGTTCACATATTCTTCCCGAGGTCTCCGCAATATGTAAGCGCGTCCTCGTGATCAACGATGGTCGAATAGTTGCGGACGATCAGCCAGAGGCTCTCTCCGCGAAGTTGCAGCACGCCGAGCGTATAGAAATCAGCGTGCGTGGAGCTGAAGCGCCGGCATTTATCAACGCTATTCGCGGCCTGTCGGTCGTAATCGATGCCAGATCGGATCAAAGGGTATCAGTCGTGCAGCGAGCGGCACGAGAAAAGTTCGCTCCATTCATCGTGGATGCGCGACCAAATGTGCAGGCTGCGGAGAAAATAGCCAGGACAGTTATCGACAACGGGTGGGGCCTGACGAATCTGACGCCTTTACCTATGACGCTCGAAGAAATCTTCCTCGAGTTGACCACTGAAGAAGATTTAGGCGAGTAGGAATTGCGCTTCATCACCGTTATTGCGGCCAAAGAGATCCGCACATATTTCTCATCGCCGATGGCCTACGTGGTGTCGGCTGCGTTTCTGGCCATCACGGGCTTTTTCTTCGTAGCATCGGTCTCCGACGCATTCGCCGAGGCCAGCATCCGTGGCTACCTTGCGGGCGCAGTGTTTTTCATGATTTTCATGTCGCCTGCCCTGACGATGCGCTTGATCGCAGAGGAACAGAAGCTGGGGACGCTCGAGTTACTGCTGACCTCACCACTCCGTGAGTTTGAAATTGTCGTTGGCAAATTCCTGGCCGCCTTCGTGATGATCCTCCTGATGATTGTCCTGTCGCTCTATTTCGTAATCGTGCTGTTCGTCTACGGTGATCCTGACATTGGACCTCTACTGAGCGGTCTGTTGGGACTGGCGTTATATGCCGGGGCGACCCTGGCGGTCGGGCTTTTCGCTTCGTCTCTCAGCAGTAACCAGATCGTCGGTCTGGTTGTCGGTTCCGGAATCCTCACCGCACTGACCATAATCGACTTCGTCAGCGCTCGGCTTACTGGTCTTGTATCTCAGATCCTTGACGGGTTCCAACTTGGAGCTTCGTTTTCCGTATTCGACCTCGACAGTTTCGGTGTGGCTGAAGGCGGGCATTTTGCCGACTTTGCCAAGGGCGTGATATCTGTCACTGATATTGCGTACTACTTATCACTAACAGCAGTGTTCTTGCTCCTCACGGTCCTCGTGCTGGAAGCAAGGCGATGGCGCTAGGCCAGCAAATGTCCACAGATCAGCAGAATAGACCCGAAAGTCGACAGTCCCCGGATTCCGTACGTACCTGGACTTCGGTTTTCAATAGTCTGAAAAACAACTCAAAGTCGATCCGCCAAGCACTGGCAGTGATCGGAGTTGGTGCGATCGTTTTTGGCGTGTTGATATGGATATTCCTTCGCGGCCTCGAAGGTCCTTCATTTATCGTGATGGGCGTCGGTTTAGGGTTGTTGATCGTCGACGCTGGCATCTCGCTTGCGACGGTTCGACAGGCCTTATTCGGTCGTCGAGGTCGTTATGGACTCAACACAGCGATCGTCTTCGTTACGTTCGTGGCGATCGCGGTAATCGTCAACTTTACCCTCTACTGGGCCGGAGACCGCCCGAATCCCGCCGGCTGGCTCCGTGTCGATACAACCGCTACAAAACAGTTCCTGCTTGAAGAGCAGGTCGTCAACACACTGAAAAACCTCAAGGAACCGGTGAAGATCACGGCGTTCTTTGTGACCGACACGGCTGCTGAATCGGCAGCGTGGAGAGATACTCAGGACATGCTCAGCGAGTTCCGAAGGCGCTCAAGCGCATACGATCTCGAATATGAACTTGTTGATCCAGATTTAAATCCGAACATTGCAACGGCCCTTGGAGTAACGCGGTTCCCCGCGCTTGCGATCGAGGGCGTGGAGAGTCGCCGTACGGAAGTTGTTGTTGGTCTCAACCCGAACACCACCTCAAATGTTTTCACCGAGCAGCAAGTAGTGACTAGCCTCCTGGTGATCAATCAGATCGCTCAGAAAAAGGTCATTTTCATCACCGGCCACTCGGAACGGGACGTAACTGACACAGAACAGGTCACAAGTTTCGGGCTTGCAGGGCGTGCACTCAATCGCGAGAACTACGTCGTACTCGTTGAAACATTGCAGGAATTGGGCACCAGAATCGCGATTGGCGACCCGCAAGAGCAGCCAGCTGCACTTGTATTTGCGGGTCCAACCCGTGAACTACTTCCTATCGATCAACAGGTCCTGCTCGAGTACGCGAGGTCGGGTGGGAGCATCCTGTTCATGTTTGAACCCGAAGAGACACCTGATAGCTTCAAGCAGTTCCTGTCGCGTTACGCCGTATCGATCGGTACCGGCGAGGCCGCCGATGTAGCGAGCTTCGTTGCTCCCAGTCCGACTTTTATCCAGATCAAAAAGAGTAACAGTCAGCTTCCGCCGCACCCGGTGACCGAAGGATTCGAAGTTCTGTACATGCCGGGCTCGACCCATTTTGGCTGGGCTGTTGACCCACAATCGATTCCACTCGCCGAAGCTACTACTCCACTTGTACGGCAGGCCATCCTTGCTTCGACGACACTGAGCAGTTGGTCGGAAACTGACCCCGATACTCTGGAATTCAATGTTGGCGAAGAGATTGCCGGACCACTGCCGGTCGCTGTCGTGATCGAAGCGGTTGGCGAACTCACAGGCGGGGTTTACCGCAACGAGGATGGGCTATTTAGCCTGAACATGATTGCTATCGGCGACACCGACTTTGCTTCAAACAACTATTTCGGTTCGGCGAACAATGCCGATTTATTCGTCAACGCAGTCAACTTCCTCGCCAGGGACTTCGAACTGATTTCGATTCGGAGCAAGACCGAATCAAACCGTCAGTTGTTTCTGACCCGGAACGAGCGGGATTTCGTCCGCTGGTCTGGTTGGTTGCTCATGCCCGGGCTGATAAGCCTCTTCGGGTTCTGGACGTGGTGGAGGAGGCGCTAGAAAATGAACCTGCGCCTTTTGCTTGTTCTCATTACGGCCCTGTCCTTTGTCGCAGTCGGCGTAACATGGTTCATCACAAATCCTACTGAGGAAACTCCCGAGGCAGAGCCGCCGTTCTTCTACACGCTCTCGCCAGACGATTTGCGTCGTATTGAGATCGACACCGGGGAGACGACCTCCAGTTGGTCTCTTCGTGAAGGTACGAGGCGTTGGTATTTTGACGACCTGAAGGATATCCCGGCCGATCTGTTCAGGTGGGGCGGAATCACGCAACTCCTGGGAGGTCCAAGGACCCAGCGAGTGCTGAAGCAGTCGATCGGGGACGAATCACTTTACGGTCTCGACGTACCCAGCGCGACGATCAAAGTAACGCTGCGCGACGGCTCCAATATCAAACTGGTCCTCGGAAACCTGACACCCGATGAACAGAATAACTACGCCCGCATCGAGAGCTTCCCCCAGCTGGTACTTGTCGACGCAACATGGGGCCAGGTGCTCGAACGTCTCGTTACCGAGCCGCCTCTTCCAGAGTGGTACTACACCATCGATGGCCAGCCACGAGAAATAATATTGTTCGACAACAACGAAGTTGTTCGGGCCTACGGTCTTGACCGGGAAACCGGCCTGTGGTCCGTCTGTGACCTACCGCTTGTTACCGATCCATGCACGGGCAGTCAGCTTGCGGACAACGACACGCTGAACGCCGAACTAGAACACTTTGGGAATCCGGCAATAGGTGGCGCCGTGGCGCTCAATCTTTCGGAAGACATCGACTACGAAGAGTATGGCACTGTCGTCACGTCGCCCTACATCGCCATCAGGATTGAGAACAGAACACAGCAAAACGTCATCGAAGTAACTCGGTTGACGATGACTATCGGCAACATGACGCCCGACGGTGAGTCGCGATACGCAGTTGCCAACGAAACGTCAGACGTTATCACGGTCGACGCAGACTGGGCGGATCGGGTACTCGATCTGTTCTTCGGTGAGTTGCTGGTCGACAACGGCTAGTCCCGCTCTCTGGAGCGATAGCGGTTATCCCGTAGCCGCGCCCGATGCCTTTGGACTGAGACCGGAGTGTGGTATGGCCGCCATTTCCAGATTCGAGCCTACACGTGCGACGAGCGCCTCTTATGTGGTCAAATTCCGGTAGAGCTGGGGCAGCCGTTTCGGCAGCAGACTAATATCTGGCAAGACCTCGTAGCTGAAGTCATCCATCATTGTTTTCATATAGTCATGACCGGCCTTATCGACTGTCAGACAGAACGGCGTTATTCCAGCCTGTCGAGCCTCGATGAGCGACTGGCGGGTATCGTGCACGGCGTACTCTTTCTCAACGCCTTCGCGGGAGTAGCCCCGGTCCTGCGGACGTCCGTCCGAGATAAGAAACAGGAACCTTGAACGCGCTTCGACTTCCTCTAGCTTCGCGATCGTGTGGCGAATAGCCGGTCCCATTCTCGTGGCGTGAAGAGGCGCTATCCGGTCGATTCTTCGCGGAACTTTCTCGGTAAATTTTTCGTCGAGGTCCTTGATGGTGTAGAACTCGACGTTTTCCCGGCCATAGCCCGAGAATCCAAAAATCCCGTAGGTATCGCCCAGCTCTTCGAGGGAGTTGACGAGAAGTGTTATGCCTTCCTTCTCGACATCGACAATTCTCTTGTATGTCCTGCGTAGTCCTTCAGATCGGCGCGATCTCAACCAGACCATATACTCGACAGGATCGTCTGGTGCACCCCAGTCGTCTGACGGCTTCTTCGCCTCATCAATTGCTTCTGCTGTTGAGGCTGAGAGATCCAGTAAGAAGGCCACGGCCACCGACCGTTCGTTCTTATTCCTGCGCCAGAAGAGTTTTTCATCAGGAGTCACACCGACCCGGAGGTCGATCAGTGCCTCAAGCACGGCATCCAGATCGAATTCTTCTCCGTCTTCCAGACGCTTCTGCTTGCGGTACATCTCCGGAATGACCAGTTCAAACTGCTTCTTGATCTGGGCGACCAGCGAGGAGTTCTCGGCCAGCGTCTCCCTGAAAAAGTGCGGCTCGCCGTCGCTCATGATTTTTTCGTGGATCATGCACCAGTTCGGCTTGTATTCGTTTGCTCGGAAATCCCATTCCGGGTAGGTGAAGGTGTCGGGTTCCGTCGCAGAAAGTGGGCCACCGTCTTCATCAACGTGCTGCATTGGACCAGGTTGAAACTGCTGGTTTTCCGGGTCTCGTTTCTGCAGTTCCTTCATCAGGTTTTCGAGCATTTCCGAAACCTGTTTATCCGCGTTCTCATCACCCTCCGTCTGGTCCAGTTCCATTTCGGGGGCGTTCTTCATCATCTCCTCGAGCTGCTCCTGGGTGATCGGTTCCATTTCACCACCCTCGGACAGTTCGCCACTCTCCATAAGTTGCATCTGCGAGAGCAACTGCGAAAGTTCAGGCTTAAATTCGCCACGGTAGTCGACGTCCTGTGGCGACGAATAATCTTGCTCCCCTTCCTCGCCGGGGTCATTGTCTCTCGGTACGTCGTCGTTCTCGTCGTCTGATTCTCCGTCTGGAGACGACTGTCCCATGAACTGTCGAATCACATCCTCGGCGTCTATTACGTCTTCGTCGTCCGACTCTCCGGATTCGTCATTTTCTTCTTCCGGCTCCAACTGTTCGAAGTCGTCATCGTCGAGTTCGTCGTTCTTTATATCGACGAGGATCGAATAGGCGCGAATGGCAGCTTCCGCCGCATCCTCCACCGTCGTTTCCACCGAGGTGACCATGCGGATCAGGCGACGGACCTTGCGTGCCGCCTCCTTGTGCTCTGACGGCACGAGCATGTCGTCGACCTGGCCAAGACTGACTCGGATCATGAATTCAACAAGGGCTTCTCGCGCCGGCAGGTCGGTAACATCCGGGCGAACCTCCAATGCGGCTGCACGCACAACGTTGTACATCTTCATGATGCCCGGGTACAACGCGGCAACATGCCCATCGATCCTGGAACTCTCCAGCACAGTAAACACGTCCAGCGCAAGGCGCCTCTCGGCGAACAAATCGAAGAATCTGCTCATGTCGGTCAAGAATTCAGGTTTCTTGATTTCGACAGATTCCAGGGTCGCCTCAGACTCGGCCGGTCCCGGTTCGATCGGAGTTTCATTTCCAAAAATAACTACCGGAGATTTCTTCTTCGCAGCCTGCGCTGCTTCCTCTGCGGCCTTGGCGGCTCGAAGTTCCTTTGCCCCCGGAAGTCGTGGTCTGAGGTCATCGAACATACCCGATGGCAGGTTGAAATCGAAGATGAACGATCCGAACTCGATATGGCCAACCTGGTGAGTGGAAATGACCTTGAAGAATCCGAAGTTCTCCTCTTTCGTGGTGTATCGGTTGATCACCGAAGGCATGTATATCGTCGTGCCTTCAGTGGTCGGCAGTTCACCCTGGAACCAGCCAATATTCTTGTCTGCGAGTTGCTGGGCCGCCTGCACGTCAATGCTGCGACCGGTGAGCGCGAGACAGTACATCTGGATGACATCGTGGACGCGGTTCAGTTCGATTGACGATGACAACGAGTCGAGCATCTCCTGGGAGCGGGGAGATTCAAGCCTGAAATACGCTACTGCTGCTTCGTCGCTGTCACGAGCAATTTGGATGCCCTCCGACTGCCATTTGCCCATCTGGTCAAACGTCACTCGTTCGAGCACGTCCGGGACGATGCGGAGGAATTCGGGGGCAGCAGGCGCAGATACTGCAGCAATGCTGTCGGTCATTTCCAACAATCGGTCTCGCGTCTCAGAGGGCACGCGGTTTACCGTATTCGCTCCGTCCTTGAGGATGCCGGCGGCATCGCTGACCCCGGTGATCACGAGACGGCGTGCCAGGCCGATTAGTGGTGCGCGATGGGTCGTACCGAGCTCGATAAGAGACGCCGTAGCTGAGTCGAATAAAACGGCAGTCTCGCGCCATGACTTTTCCGCGACGATCTGTGCGAGTCCAATAAATCGATCTACATCACCCGTGATTTTCGGGAAGAGGTCGATTCCAGCGCTCAGGGCGTCGCCAGCCTGGTCATACGACCGTCGAGAGAGGATCTCGAGGAATTCGCCGAAATGACAGAACTCCTCGAATGAAAGCGTCTCAAGCAGTTCAGGGGTCGCCTCGAATAGACGGCAGGACAGAGCGGACGACTTCCAGGTGCCGCGATACAACGCACGACAAACATTTGCCCAATCATCGATATAGCGTGGGCGCAGCCTGAGCATCGCTTTTGGCGACGATTTGAAGTAGGCAACTGACAGCGAGGGTGAGTCGGCACACAGCGAGGTTCCTGTCTTCGCCCACTTAAGGAACTGCCCCGACGGGAGTTGCCGTTGCACTGCTACCGAAGCGTCGAAATACTCCGCTGCGGCCTCCCACGAGCGAACGGTTTTTCGGGCTATTTCCAGCCCTTCGTAGGCCCATTGCTGACACGTCTCTTCGGCGAGTCGGCCGGTCAACTTCTCGAGTGCGTCCTCATAGCGTTGTAGAACGGGCGCAGGAAACTGCGCGAGTTCCTGTCTGGCCAGTTCGACCGCCGATTGCTGAGAGTTATCAGAACCAGTCAATTCCTATCCTCTGTCCAACTCTGTCGTGCTGCGCCGTTCACGACGTCGATTGCGTTCGAAATAATTCGTGCCGAGGCTCCCCAGATTATTCGCCCTTCATATGCGTAGGCGATCATGCTGCGGACTCCACCGTTTCGCATGACCGAGATACTCCGTCGATAGGCTTCGTCGGCGAAAACCCTCACCGGCACATTGACTACCTCGGCCACCTCGGCAGCGAACGGTGTCAACTCAACCTGATCGACTACCCGTCCGGTAAATGGCCAGACTTCGAATCCCGTTGACGTATCGACCGGTGCCATGCCGCACCAGACATCGATGTCGCGTGCATCGACTCCCAGCTCTTCTTTCGTTTCACGCAACGCCGCGTGCATCGCCGACTCATCGTCCTGTTCGATCATGCCGCCGGGAAAAGCCCACTCACCGCTGTGGTGGTTCAACGTGCTGGCTCGTTTGATCATCAAGACGCACGGTTCATCGTTGTGCATGTTGAACAGAACCGTCACAGCCGCACGCGTGCTGCCACCCACGCCGCCATCATCCACAACTGAATGGGATCGCAGCACGGCTTCAAGCCGATTGATTGTGAGCGGTGTGTTGATCAAGCGAAGATCGAAGTGACTACCTCGTCAATACTGCGCTGCACCTGGGGATCGTCGGTAATACCCCAGGTGACAGATACCTGGCACGCTCGTCGATGTGAAACACCTTCTTTTATCAGGCGGCCGGCGTATATCAGCATTCGAGTGCTTGCACCCTCTTCGAGACCGTGTTCCCGCAGGTTCCTGATCTTGACCCCCAGCCGTGCCAGTTGCGCTGCGATATCCGGGTCACAACCGGACTCGTGAGCGATGATTATCGCTTCGCGCTCTTCGTCCGGGAAATCGAACTCCAGGGCGATAAAACGCTGACGGGTGCTGTGCTTCAGGTCCTTGAGTGCGTTCTGGTAGCCGGGGTTGTACGAAACGACGAGGAGGAAACCATCTGCAGCGTTGATCACTGTACCGAGCTTGTCGATCGTCAGCGTGCGGCGGTGGTCGGTCAGAGGGTGGATGATGACCGTCGTGTCTTTTCGTGCTTCGACAATTTCGTCGAGGTAACAAATGCCGCCCGCTTTTACCGCCCGGGTTAACGGACCGTCAATCCAGCGGGTTCCTTCTGCATCGAGCAGGTAGCGGCCAACCAGATCGCTGGCTGTCAAATCCTCATGGCACGCAACCGTGACCAGCGGCAGCCGTTCACCCTTGCCGTTGAGCGATGCCTCACCGGGAGAGCGTGGTGAGAGTCCCTCGCTCAATCGCCACGCCATGTGCTCAACAAATCGAGTTTTTCCGGTTCCGGTCGGGCCTTTCAGAAGAATCGGCACACGCTGTCGATAAGCCGATTCAAAGATTTCGATTTCATCCGAGGTCGGCACGTAAAACGGTTCATCCGTTACGAAATATTCTTCGACATTGCGCTGGCTGTATTCCTGCTTTGTGGCCATTTGCTCTCGCGCCCTGAAGGCATTTTCTTCATCGATTCGAATCGATGTCTACCGGGTTTTCACGCCCTTATGATTCCTGGATACTCTCCCAGGCCATTTTCACCTGATCCTGTAGTTCTTCAAGCGTTCCGTTGTTGTGAATAGTGTGGTCCGATTTTTCTATACGCTCCGCGGAACTCATCTGTGCAGCCGTCCTGGCGCCGACTTCAGCATCTTCGAGTCCGGAACGACTCTTCACACGACTGGCGATGTCTGCTTTGGACGCTTCGACAGTCCATACAACGTCAACCAGTTGATCCCAACCTGCCTCATAAAGCTTCGGGACCTCTATCACGACAACTTTAGAACCTCGTTCCATCTCCACTGCCAATCGGCCCTCGATCCATTCTCGAGTTGCCGGCCAGACAATCGCCTCCAACTCCTCACGTTTCGCAGGGTCGGAAAAGACGATTGTCCCAAGGCTTGATCGGTCGATCACTCCCGAATCATCCAGTATTTCGTTTCCGAACCGGCTAACGATTGCTTCATAGGCCTCTGTTCCGGGCCTGTAAGACAAATGCGCAACCTTGTCCGCCTCGATTACCGTTGCGCCGAGTTCTCGTAGCACACGTGCTATTTCGGTTTTCCCGGCGCCAATACCGCCGGTCAGTCCGATGACTACCAATGGAACTCCCGAATGCAAAATAGGCGAACCGATTAATCTTACGCTGGCTTGAGCATGAAAACCGTCTTTTTTTCAACTGGCCTGCAGTTTGGCAGTAGTAAACTTTTGTAACTCTTCTTGCCCAATCGGTATTGTTTCCCTTTTAGGGATCATTCTCCGGGCAACGCACCTGCCCTCGGGAGGCCTGTATTGACCGAATCCGCGTACAGATCGTTACCGTCGGTTGACGCATTACTCCAGAGAGACGAAATTGCTGCGCTTGTGCGTGATTTTTCGCACGAGGCAGTGGCAACGATCACCCGCGACGCTGTCCACAGGGCACGCGACGTCGTGAAGAACGACGGCGAACCACCATCGTCCGATCAACTCGTTTCCCAGATCGTTGAACGTGCCCGTCGAGCCTGGGGCTCGTGGCCGGGGCCGGTAGTGAACGCCACCGGTGTGGTGCTCCACACCAACCTGGGCCGTGCACCGCTAAGTACGCGGGCAGCAAGCGAGGCGACCGCGTCCGCGACGACCTACTCCGACCTGGAGTTCGATCTGGACTCGGGGAAACGCGGCTCCAGGCACACGCACATCTCCGACCTGATCTCTCAGGTTTCGGGCGCCGAAGCTGGGATAGCAGTTAACAATAACGCCTCCGGGGTACTGCTTACGCTCGCCGCGATCGCGAGTGCGGAACCGGGCAAAAAGGAGGTGATCGTCTCCAGGGGCGAAGCGGTCGAAATCGGAGGAGGATTCAGGGTTCCTGACGTGATGCGGCAATCGGGGGCGATCCTGGTAGAGGTAGGTACGACCAATCGAACTTATGCCAGCGACTATGAGACCGCCATCACGCCGAATACAGCCGCAATTCTCAAGGTCCATCCGAGCAATTTCACAGTCGAGGGATTCACTCACGTGCCCGAACTCGGCGAGTTGGTGGCAGCAGGTTCCAGGCACGGAGTCCCGGTGGTAAACGACCTTGGATCTGGCTGCCTTGTCGATACACGGAAATATGGACTCGATAAGGAGCCATTGATCCAGGATTCTGTATCTGAAGGCTGTGCTTTAACTCTTTTCTCAGGCGACAAACTGCTGGGTGGTCCGCAGGCTGGTCTGATCGCGGGGACGAAGAAGTGGGTGGATCTGATTTCGAAACACTCGCTTGCAAGGGCTGTGCGGATCGACAAGATGACGCTCTCCGCTATTGCCGCGACCCTGGTTTCATATTTGAAGGGCGCGGCTGAGTCGGAAATCCCGATCTGGAAGATGATCTCGGCAACTGAGTCCGATCTGGCTAACAGGGCGAATAAATGGCAGCGAGAAGTTGGATTTGGCACGGTTGAGAGGGGGAGGTCGGCAATTGGCGGTGGGTCGCTGCCCGGGCAGACGCTCCCGACTTCGGTCTTAGTGATCGAACCCGGTGCCAGAACCGGTGCTGACGCATTCGCAGCGTTCCTGCGGCGGAGTCCAGTTGCAGTGGTTGCCCGTATCGAGAACGACCGTATATTGCTCGATCCGCGCACGGTACTGCCGCAGCAGGATGCTGCAGTCATTGAAGCCGTCAGGTTCGCATGGGAACAGACCACATGATGAACGTTACGGCCGGTCAATGAGCCCACGTCGACGCAGACGGCCCCGTCCAGATTCGGAGTTTGTGCGAACACCCAGTCCGGGACGGGGACTGGAGCCGGTTGACATCGAAATCGATCTTCACGGTATGCGTGCTAGCGAGGCAGTGCCGGTCATCGAACTGCATTTACAGCGCTGTCACGACGCTCGCCTCCACATTGTCAGGGTGAATCACGGACATGGGACTGGAGTTCTGAAGCAGATTACGAAAGATGCCCTTACGCAGAGTTCGCTGGTGGCCCGGCACTACTCGGCGTCTTACGGAGATGGCGGCGATGGAGTAACGATTGCCGAACTGGACTACGGCGGTCACCGGGCCTACAACAGACGTGCGAACAACTCCATAACACCGAAGGCTCTACCTCGAAAATAGCCTCGCTGGGGTAACTGTCAGCTCCGGATGCCGTCTGTGTGCAACAGGCGTAACCTTTGTCTACGAGGTAGGCACCGATTGCTACGTTTCCAGCGTGAAGCAATTCAGTCGAGTATCAATCGCACATGACACTGTTCGAACATCGACGCAGGGAAATCCAGGACCGCATCGCGCCACTGGCCACACGTATGCGGCCCCACAACCTCAATGATTATGTCGGGCAGGCGCACATCCTCACTCCCGGCAAGGTTTTGCGACGCGCTATCGACGAAGACCGCGTGCCTTCAATGATCCTGTGGGGTCCACCTGGAAGTGGAAAAACGACACTGGCCCGCCTTGTAGCCGGGGCAACAGGTGCGCATTTCGAACAACTCAGTGCCGTCACCTCCGGCGTGAAAGACGTTCGTGCCGTGATGAAGTTGGCCGGTGATCGCCTCGGTGAGACAGGTCGTCGGACGATTCTGTTCATCGACGAGATTCACCGATTTTCGAAATCGCAACAGGATGGTCTGCTGCCGTATGTCGAAGACGGCACTGTCACTCTTATCGGTGCCACCACCGAAAATCCGTCGTTCGAAGTGATCTCACCGCTGCTCTCCCGCACCCGGGTTTACACGCTTCAACCGCTCAGCGACGAAGATATCGGCCGGATTATCGACAGGGCGATTTCTAATAAAGACCATGGCCTGGGTGGCGAAGACATTTCATTGAGCGAAGATGCCAGGAAATTCCTGGTCCGGGTCGCGAACGGTGACGCCCGAACGGCCCTGAATACCCTCGAACTCGCTGTTGAATCGACTTCGAGGGACGAATCCGGACACATAGATATAACTGTCGAGACGATGGAGCAGTCGCTTCAACGACAGTCGCGTTACGACCGGCTCGGAGATATGCACTACGACACGATATCCGCATTCATCAAGTCGATTCGGGCGTCCGACCCCGACGCTGCGCTGTACTACCTTGCAAGAATGATCGACGCTGGAGAGGACCCCGTCTTCATCGCACGACGGCTGGTAATTTCAGCCGCAGAGGACATCGGGCTGGCGAATCCGAATGGTCTGGCTGTGGCAATGGCCGCACAACAAGCGGTGAGTTTCGTGGGGATGCCTGAAGGGCGCATTCCACTCGCTGAGGCAACAATTTTTCTAGCATCAGCACCGAAATCAAATTCGGCCTACAGGGCTATAGATAAGGCGCTGGAACTGGTCCGTTCCACGCGCGATGAACCGGTCCCGCAACACCTCCGCAATGCACCCACCCGCCTGATGAAGGACCTTGGGTACGGCGAGGGCTACGAGTATCCACACGACAAACCGGGTCATTTTGTCCGGGCCGACAATTTGCCGGAAAAGATCAAGAACGAGCGTTTTTATGAACCGGGCACCCTCGGGTCCGAGCAAGCGCTCAGAGAAAGACTGATCGATTGGTGGGGCGAGCGCTACGAACGGCTGTGAAGACTAGCCGGACTGGCGGAGTGCGCGCCAAATAGACGGTATGGTCATTCGCTGCCCGTAGAGCAGCAGACCGGCACGAAATACCCGGGCGCTCAACCACATCAACAATACCCCTGTGGCTATGGTAGTCAGCAAACCCAGGATAATTTCGAAAGTTGCTGTCGTGCCACCGGCGATCCTCATCATCGATGCGGTCGGTGAAGTCAACGGGAAGAACCCCAGTACTCGACCCAGTGTGCCGTCGGGATTCGGAATTATCAGCCCCGACGCGTAGATCGGAATGACGCCCGGGATTATCACGATTGCCGAAATCTGGCTGGCTTCTCGAACTGATGTTGATGCCGCACCGATCGAGGCCATAAGGGCTGCAAACACGAAGTAGCCGGCAAGGTAAAAAGCTATCAGGAGCATGAGCAGGCTGAATTCGATCGACAGCGATGAGAACGACTCGAACTGGCTGCTGATTCTCGGCGCTCCGATGACTGCTGCCACCATCCAGACCATGATCTGCAACAGACCGGCGGCGCCAAGACCCAGTACTTTGCCGAACATGATCGAGACAGGGGAAGTCGATGTCACCAACATCTCTACCATGCGGTTTTCTTTTTCTTCTGTCACGCTCTGAAGCAGCGACGCCGACCCCACAAATATCGACATCAATAGAAACATCGAAAAAATGAAGGCCGGGGCGGCATCCACTATCTGGTCCTGGACCGTGCCTGACGATTCAGGTCGACCTTCGTCGTCGACAGTAAAGATTGTGTAGTCCGCCGGTAATAGCACCCGGGCCACTAACTCTGGTGGCAACGATTCGTCGGCGACCGCAGCTCGCAGGACGTTTCTGAAAGCGTCGCTGGTTTCATCTCCGGTCGCCAGCCCCGAGTTTTTGCGGTACCAATCAACATGCCCGGTCGATACGTAGTCGACCGGTATAACGAAAAGCGCCTTCAGGTCACCCTTTGCCAGGGACTCCGTCCCATCGTCAAGGCCACCGAACCTGGTCAATCCAGGAAACGATGCCAGCGAATCGGTTATTCCGGAATTGTCGACATACCCGATATGGTCGCCATCGGTCACGTCACCCGCCGAGAACGCATCAACGGCAATGGGAACGATGAATGCTGCGATGAACACGACGACCGGGACGCCGAAAGTAAAAATCCGCCAGCCTGTACGTCGGATCTGACGACGAAATTCTTCAATGAGGATGATTCGGATGTTACCTGTGCTGTCGAACAAGGCTTACCTCCTCGATAAAGATATCGTTCAACGAAGGCAGCACCTGTTCAAACCTTGAGAGAACAATTCCGGCTTCTGCGTAGGCTTTCAAGATCGTATTCGGGGTCAGATCTTCACTCAGTCTGTACTCAACACGGCCACCTCTTCCTGCATACCGCTGGGCGCCGGGTAGATTGTCAGGATGAGATGGCGCTTCCACAGTGACAGCGTTCGCCCCGCGAGATTGCTTGATGTCCCTCAGATCGCCGAATAACACCATTTTGCTGTCGGCGATCAGTGCGACTCGTTCACACATTTCTTCGACATCAGAAAGGACGTGGGTACTGAACACGATTGTCGCCCCACGTTTCTGCTCAACGGAAAGCATTTCTTTCATAAGCTGCACGTTAAGCGGGTCGAGTCCGGAAAACGGCTCATCGAGGATTATCAGGTCGGGGTGGTGAATGAGCGAGGCGACGAACTGCACAAGCTGTGTCATGCCACGTGAAAGTCCTTCGACTTTCTTATCGCGGTGCTCATACAGACCAACCCTGTGCAGCAGTTCAAGGCCACGGTCAAGGGCCTCCGACTTCGACAGACCTCGCAGCTGCCCGAGATATCGCAGGATGCTCGATACCTTTTCTTTTCGAAGCAGGCCCCGTTCTTCTGGCAGATACCCAACCCGTGGCATCGCCTGTCCCGCCGTCAGGCCGTTGAGGAGTCGAATCTCCCCGTGATCGGGCTTGAGAATATCGAGAACCATGCGAATGGTCGTCGTTTTGCCAGAACCGTTCGGCCCCAGAAACCCGAATACATCACCTTCATCGACAGTGAACGAGATATCGTCGACGACCGTTTTGTTGCCAAAACGCTTGGTGAGACCATTTATTTCGAGCGCATAGGTCATCGAGAAAATCTAAATTGCGATGCACATCGGCGGAATTACGCAATCGCTTTCATAACGCGGTCGAGGGCCTTCATCGCGAAGTCGTAGTCGTCCCGAGATACGCCGTAGTGCGCAACGATTCTCAGGTCGGAATCGCCGCCATTGATGTGAACACCCTCGTCTTTCAGTCGAGCTGCGATTTCGTTGCCTTTGTGAGAAGGGACTCCAAATCTGATGATATTCGTCTGAATACGTTCGGGATCGACAGAAATACCCTTCATTTCAGCCATTCTTGATGCCATGAAGCGGGCATCGTCATGGTCTTCCTGCAACCGATCGATCATCGTATCAAGGGCAACCAGTCCGGCTGCGGCCACAACTCCAACCTGGCGCATGCCCGATCCGAGCATTTTTCGCCAACGATCAGCCTCGTATATGAAGTCTTTCGAACCAACAACCACCGAACCAATAGGGCAAGACAGACCCTTGGACAGGCAAAAAGTGGTGCTATCGACGTGTTCAGTTAAAGACGAAGCCGGGACGTTGAGCGCCACCGCTGCATTGAAGATACGGGCGCCATCCAGATGCACTTTCAGACCATTTTCGTGACCGGCGTCAGCCATAAATTTCATCTGTTCCGGGGTCAGTGCACGGCCGCTTGAGGCGTTGTGAGTATTTTCGATCGCAAGCAGCCGGGTCGGAGGTTTGTGATAGTCCCTGGGTTTTATCGCTGCCTTGATTAATCTCGGCTCCAGGAAACCAAATTCATCCGTCTTTATCGGAAAAAGGACCACACTGCCGAGGACCATCGTGCCACCGGCTTCGCTGTTCATGATGTGGCATTGGTCGCCGACGAGAACTTCGTCACCGCGTTGTGCCTGGGCGAGTACTGAAACCAGGTTTCCCTGGGTACCTGAAGACACGAACAGTCCGGCTTCCTTGCCCAGCAACTCGGCCGCTCGTTCCTGCAATCTGTTGACCGTTGGATCGTCACCGTAAACGTCGTCGCCCAGTTCGGCCTCGTACATCGCTCGCCGCATCTCGGGGCTGGGATGTGTGACGGTGTCGCTTCGCAGGTCGACTCGAATCATGCCGGTGGTTCTCCAGTTGGTGCATATCTGAGAATCTGAACGTAGTAAATCCAGGTATCGACCGGCGATTCTATCTGCCAGAGGACTCCGCGCCTACGCTTTGAACGTATACTCGAATAGTGCTTTCTTCCACCCTGGCGCCCGCCCTTTGATTTGAAACCGTGAACGTGATCCAACAATCTAAAGTCAGTGGCCGAACGAAAATTGCCGACCCAGTCCCCTGGATCATGCTGGTCCTGGCTATTTTTTTCGATCAGCTGACCAAGTGGTTCGTGATTGAGAACCTCGCTCGTGGTGAATCGTGGCCGGACGCCGGTTTCTTCCGATTCACCCACGCATGGAACACAGGAACAGCATTTTCGCTTTTCCAGGATCAGGGAGGCATTCTCACCTGGGTCTCGCTTGGTGCGGTGGTCGTTCTTGCCTTCATATACCGTTCTATCGACAATCCACCGTGGGTCCTGCGGATAGCATTCGGTCTCCAGCTGGGCGGCGCGATCGGCAATATTATCGACCGGGTGCGTATCGGGCACGTTACCGACTTTATCGATGTCGGGCCCTGGCCAATATTCAACATTGCCGACTCATCGATCGTCATTGGTATCGGACTAATGATTTTTTACTTCTGGTTCCTGGATGAAAAAGGCAGTTTGGATTCTCCAGCTCCAGATTTTGAAAAGACCGGACAGCCGCTTAGCAGTGCCGAATCGAAAATCGACGCAGCGGAGTAGGCCACCATGGAGTTGATCGTTTCCGAGAGACACTCCGGAGCGCGCCTCGACATCTTTATCTCCGAATCATGGGATCGCAGTGAGTCCAGGTCCGAGATTCAGCGACGCATCAAGGCTGAGTCCGTGCGAATCGACGGCCGAATCGTTTCGCGAGCATCGGCAAGAGTCGACGTCGGACAGCTGGTCCAGATCGTTATGGATGCCCGAGAAATCGAGGGCCAGATTGTCGCAAGCAGCGAAAAATTGAATGTCGCTTACGAGGACCGTGACATCGCAGTTATCGATAAGCCGGCTGGAATGACGGTCCACCCGGGAGCTGGTCACGGCTCCGATACCCTGGTCAATGCCGCAATCGATCGGTGGCCCCATATCGCGGAAATCGGAGAACCTGACCGGCCGGGAATAGTGCATCGACTCGATCAGGACACGAGTGGACTTCTGATCATTGCCCTGTCCCCAGGCGCGTATTTGGGTCTTTCGGAAATGATTCGTGAACGAAAAGTAAATCGAATATATACGGCACTTGTGCACGGCATTCCCGCATCAACAAAAGGCGTGGTTGATGCCCCGGTCGGACGCGATCTACATCATCGAACGCGACAGGCGATAGTGGAACGCGGACGGGAGTCGCGCACCCATTACAGGGTGCTCGAAAAACTCGGCGTTTTTTCACTCCTCGAGGTGCGGTTGGAAACAGGCCGTATGCACCAGATCAGAGTTCACATGCAGGCCATCGGACATCCCGTAGTCGGCGATCAAACATACGGGCGCCGCACGACGACGGGTGGTCTCACGCGCCAGTTTCTCCACGCCTCGCAACTGGTGTTTGCGCACCCAGTTTCCGGTGAACAGTTGTCGCTAATTTCAGATCTGCCTGATGATCTCAGAAACGTACTGTCAGGCCTCAGGGAGATACATGGGTAACGAACCTCAACGGATTTGCTCCGGCATTCGTCGCTGCTAATATTTTTCTAATGACAAGCTCAACCACACCGGTTCGCGTCCGATACGCTCCCAGCCCGACCGGCATACCCCACATCGGGAACATTCGCACCGCACTCTTTTGCTGGGTCCTTGCCCGGCAAACCGGCGGCCAATTCATCGTGCGGATCGAAGACACAGATCGCGCCAGATACGACAACTCGGCTGAAAAAGCCATATTTGAGTCGTTGGACTGGCTCGGCCTTGACTACGACGAAGGTCCGATTAAGGGCGGTCCCCATGCTCCTTATACACAGTCCGAGCGTCAGCAGAAGTATGTCGAAGCTGCGCTGAGCCTTGTCGAGTCGGGTCATGCGTATTTCGACGACACAACCCCTGAACAGCTCGATGCACTGCGTGAGCGTCAGCGCGCTGCCAAACAGCCGCCACGATACGACGGCAGGGGCAGACATCGCAGCCCAGGCGAAATAGAAGAATCTCGCAAAGCCGGACTCCCGATAACTGTTCGTCTAAAAGTTGCCGAGTTCGGTTCAGTCTCGTTCCAGGACACTGTGCGGGGAAAGGTCACGTTCGACTTGAAAGAGATCGATGATTTCGTAATTCTGAAGTCGGATCAGATGCCAACCTATCACCTCGCCCACGTACTTGACGACCACGCGATGGGCATCACCCACGTGATTCGCGGCGACGAGTGGATCTCAAGCACGCCCCGCCACCTGATGATTCATCAGGCGTTTGGTATCGAGCCACCGATATATGTTCACGTGCCGCTCATCCTGGGGAAGGACCGCTCGAAACTCAGCAAGCGCCATGGTGCGACTTCAGCACTCGAATACCGCGACCGCGGGTTCATGCAGGACGCCGTTTTCAACTTCATATCGCTACTGGGCTGGTCGCCGGGTGACGATACCGAAATAATGAACCGGGACGAAATCGTAAAGCGGTTCAGCATCGATCGTATCAACGACTCGCCGGCAATATTTGACAGCGAAAAACTCGAGTGGATGAACGGCGTATATATCCGCAATACGAGCAAAGAGCATCTTGTTGAAGCGGTACTCCCTTTCCTGGAGAGACCGGAATCAGAGGGTGGGCTGCCCGACTCTGTAGTACGACCCATCGACCGTGCTTATCTGGAGCGGGTGATTCCGTTAGTCCACGAGCGACTGAAATTGCTCACTGAAGCCAGCGAGACACTGGATTTCTTTTTTGTCGACAGTGTAAATCCGAAAGCCGAAGAACTTCCCGGCCGGAACATGGACGCCGAAATGACCAGCAGCGCACTGGCCTCCGCACTTGAACTATGTAAGACAGTGACTCCCTTTGAACCCCAACATCTGGAGTCGGAGTATCGGGCGCTTGCCGAAAAAATGGAGATGAAACCGGGCCAACTGTTTTCGCCTGTCCGGGTCGCCACAACCGGGAAGGTGTTTGCTCCCCCTCTGTTCGAGACAATGGCAGCCATCGGACAAGACCGCTGCATCGAACGGCTGGAAAATGCGGTTGAAATATTACGATCAGGCGCGACCGCACCATAAGAGTGTGCGTTTATCCCCCGGGATCACGTTGACCTTCCTCGGGGCTACTACCTATACTGGGAGATAGCACACCTACGGTCAGGTGCGTTTTTGATTGGCCGCCGAAATCTGACGGCTTTAAGTACGAATCAGGAACACTGTTGGTAGAGATCAGAATCAACGACGGCGAGAGTTTTGAGGGGTTCCTCCGACGCTTCACCAAGAGGGTGCAGCAGGAGTCGATCATTTCGGAAGCCCGGCGACGACAACACTTCGAAGCGCCCAGCATCACTCGGAAGAAAACGGCTGCCGCCAAACGCCGTAAAAGCCTTAAGGCGACTTTGAAGAGCATGTAACCATTTACTGGCGGTTCTGGATTGAGCCGACAGTCTGGTTAGCATCTCTCTCGTACGACACCCCGGGTATCCCGGGGTGTATTTGTTTAACTCCCACACAACGGTGTCGCCGTTGTCGACTGGTTTTTTCAGAGATTGCCGGTGTTTTTTTTGAGTGGGAGGGACGACAATAGATCAGGTGATTGAGACAGATTTTGCGGTGCGGCTCGTTGCCGGCGCAGCACGTACTGCTCGACACAGTTATTACTGATAGCAACCGATCCTGGTTCGGGGGACCGTATTTTGAGGTTTGGGATTGTCGTCTTCCCTGGTACCTGGAGTGAGCGGGACACAAATCACGCCATATCAGGCGTGTTGGGTCAGGAAGCTGAATACATCTGGCACGGCGACGACAAAATCGACCATTTCGACGCAATCGTGCTACCCGGCGGATTTTCGTACGGAGATTTCCTCAGGTGTGGAGCGATAGCCCGTTTTTCTCCGGTCATGGAAGCCGTCCGGGCGTTTGCTGACCGGGGTGGACCGGTAATCGGCATCTGCAACGGGTTTCAGATCCTCTGCGAGTCCGGCCTCTTGCCGGGCGTGCTGATGCGGAACGACCACCTCGAGTTCCGATGTATCTGGACAGATCTGAAGGTCGAAAACAGTTCGACGATGTTCACGTCAGCGGCAAAACAGGGACAGGTCCTCCACATCCCGATGTCGCACGGAGAGGGAAATTTCCAGGCCGATTCGGCAACCATCGAACGTCTGGAAGGCGAAGGACAAGTAGTTTTTCGATATGCCGACACGAATGGCAACGTGACGCCGGAAGTCAACCCCAACGGGTCGATCAACAACATCGCCGGAATCGTGAACGGGCGAGGTAACGTGCTCGGAATGATGCCGCATCCTGAAAAGGCCTGCGAAGCCCTCATTGGCGGGACCGATGGCAACGTAATCTTTAGTTCGATGATCGAAAACATCGTGAACTCTCTGGCGTGAAACTGCTTCTGACCTGACCGCCAGGTTTCAACAGCAACAATCGGATCTACGCACATACATGACAGTCAGCCAGGAAACTCTCGATGAAATTGCCCTCAGCCGTGCCGAATACGAGGCCGTAGTCGATCGTCTGGGGAGAGAACCCAGCCAGCTTGAGCTGGGATTATTCGGCGCGTTGTGGTCAGAGCACTGCGGCTACAAGCACACGAAGGCACTGCTGCGCACCCTGCCCTCTTCGTCGGACCGAATGCTTGTGGCGCCCGGCGCAGAAAATGCAGGGGTCGTAGACCTCGGTGACGGTCTCGCGGTGGCGATGAAGATCGAATCTCACAACCACCCTTCGGCTGTCGAACCGTTCGAGGGTGCAGCGACCGGCGTGGGCGGCATTATTCGGGATATTTTCGCTATGGGTGCGCGTCCAATCGCACTGCTCAATTCGCTCAGGTTCGGGCAACCTGACGGCGCCCGAACCCGTTACCTGCTCAATGGTGTGATCGGCGGCATCTCCTCTTACGGGAATTGCATTGGGATCCCCGACGTTGGCGGTGAGATATTTTTCTCGAACGCGTACAAGGGAAATCCGCTGGTCAACGCCATGTGCGTGGGATTGATCGAAAATGGACGGGTGGCGAGCGCATCGGCCAAGAATCCCGGCGATCTGCTACTGCTGGTCGGGGCCGACACGGGCCGCGACGGCATTCACGGTGCATCCGGGCTTGCGTCAAGGACATTCGGTGAACAGGCCGAATTGCGATCGGCGGTGCAGGTCGGGAATCCTTTCCTTGAGAAAGTCTTGATTGAAGCGTGCCTGGAGGCGCTCGTATTGCCCGGCGTCGTCGGTCTGCAAGATTGCGGAGCCGCCGGTATCACCTCGGCAGCGATTGAAATGGCTGAACGCTCCGGGATGGGGCTGCGGTTATACGTCGACAGGGTGCCAAGGCGGGAACTGGGCATGACACCGTACGAGGTAATGCTCTCGGAGTCCCAGGAGAGGATGCTGTTGGCCGTCACACCCGGACACGAGGGCCCTGTATTCGAACTCTTCAAAAAATGGGATCTCGATGCCTCCGTAATCGGCGAGTTTGAGACGGGGTCAAACGTCAGCATTTTTGATGAGGGCATACTGGCAAGTACGACGCCAATTGTCGCGTTGACCGATGCGCCCGAATACATCCTTTCAAATCAGAAGCCCCAGTGGTTGACGACTCTCCAGAACGCAGATCTGTCGAAAGTCCCGATGCCCGACACGTCGCCCGCCGAAACGCTTCTGAGAATGCTAGCAGCACCAAATATCGCTTCCAGGTTTCCACTCTACAGACAGTACGACTACCACGTGCAAACGAATACCGTCATCGAACCGGGTGGCGATGCAGCTGTGCTGCGACTCAAAGGCTCGAAGCGTGGTATAGCGTTGTCGACCGACTGTAACGGCAGGATTTGCTTCCTCGATCCAAACGTTGGCACCGTCATCGCGGTTGCCGAGTCATGTCGAAACCTCTCGGTAACCGGCGCCGAGCCTGTGGCTCTCACCGACGGGCTCAACTTCGGGAACCCTGAAACTCCGGACGTCCAGTTTCAGTTGACTGAATCAATCAAAGGCATGAGCCGGGCTGCGGAGGCATTTGGGATACCGATTGTCAGTGGAAACGCCAGCCTTTACAACGAGTCGGCGGGCAAAGCGATTTTTCCAACCCCGATCATCGGTTCGCTCGGGCTTCTTGAAGATGTTGAAAAACACTCCACGGTCGGATTCAAATCCGAAGGCGATGTGATAGTCCTGCTGGGTTCGGAGTCGGTGTGGGACTCAACCGACGGCCTCGCTGGAAGCGAGTACCTCGACTTTGTCCACGATCGGGTCGAAGGACAACCCCGCATTGACCTTGATCTTGAGATTCGCGTCCAATCGGTATGCAGGGCCGCCGTACGGGCCGGTCTTGTATTATCCGCTCACGATGTTTCTGACGGCGGTATCGCGATTACTATCGCAGAGTGTTCGATCATTGGCGGAATCGGGGCCACCATCGACGAATCCCCCGCCGCGGGGGGTCTCCGCTGGGACGCCGCAATGTTCGGCGAATCACAGTCGCGCATCGTGGTCACGGTATCCGCTGACAGACTCAGTGATCTCCTGGCTCTTGCCGCGACCGAGGACGTGCCAGCGACTGTTATGGGGACGGTTGGCGGAGACGCTTTGTCTTTCGGTGACATGTTCACCACGCCGCTGGCGACGGCTGCCGAAGCATGGAAAACGGGATTCTCGGCTGCCACCTCGGACTGATCGAATATTTTGGTTCTTACCGACAGCGATGTTTCGGTGCCGATCGAACACTACGATGCGCATATCCAGGTTCGTCTGAATTACCGGTCTGTGGTTCGATCCCGCTGTCAGAACAGAGAGATTCGATAAACCGACAATTCGTCGAGCATATGAGCTTTTCGCTGTCATGATCGGCGATCAGCCTGAAACACGCATCTTTGGTGCAAAATTGATCGGAATTGCGTCCACTTGACCAACACGGGTGTCAGTCGTTGTTCAACTGCTGACGAGTTCGTCGAGGTGACCAACAAACTCGCTCCCCGGTCAATCCTCGCTCTACTGGTATAAAATTAGTCGTTTGAGCAGTGATCGAAAACCACGCGAGTGCCGCCAGCGCTCGCGTTTGCATGTAGTGACAAAGTAAAAATATGCCGACATACGTCTACAAATGCGCTGACCACGGACACGTTTTCGACCTTGTCCAAAAATTCACAGATGAAGCTGGCGCTGACTGTCCAATCTGCGGGAGCGACTCAGACCGCCAGGTAACCGCACCGACGGTTATCTACAAGGGATCTGGTTTTTACACCACCGACTATGGATCGGGAGCAAGTTCGAGAAACGGAAATTCGACAAGCGCGTCTACTTCGTCCGACTCGGGCTCGAAATCGACCGAATCTACCTCTTCATCAACCACTTCGTCATCCGACTCGACAGGTAAAAAGAGCTCGACCGACAGCAGTTCCAACGGCACCAAGGGCTCCCACTCGCACGGCGCGGGCAGCCACGCCCACTAGATTCGTTCATACCGGGATTATTGGATGCGTGCTGTAATCCAGCGGGTAAATCAAGCTTCGGTAAGTGTCGAAGGGATCGTTACAGGCGAGATTGGACGTGGACTCTGCGTTCTGATCGGAATTACCCACGATGATTCCGACGACGACCTCAACTACATCGTCGAAAAGATTCTGAACTTACGGATATTCCCGGATGAGGCTGGCGATTCCGGATTCGATCAATCTGTCCAGGACATCAGTGGCGGGATCCTGGTCATCAGTCAATTCACCCTCTACGCATCGACCCGAAAGGGCCGTCGGCCGGGATTCGTGGACGCTGCAAGACCTGAAGAGGCCGGTCCGACGTTCGAGCGCGTTGTCGATTCATTCAAACAGAGCGGGCTCAGGGTCGAAACGGGTGTTTTCGGTGCTTCGATGAGCGTCATGATTGAGAACGCCGGTCCCGTGACCATCGCCCTCGATTCCGTTGAACGAAATACTCCACGGCGAAGCTAGCCGCGGCGAATTGCGGTCCGGAGTGGCACATCGCGGTGGGAAATCACCGGGGTGACCAACTGGCGATGGTTCCCCGGCCAACGCCGACGGGATCTTCAACTCCAACAACGTCTACAACCCAGATTTGCGACTCAAACGTTTCGGGCAGGTCGATCGCACCTCCAGGTTTAGTAACCTCCTGAGCGTCCAGCAACGCGCCACTGATGACGATTTTTGTGCTGTCGGGCGACCAGACGTTGTGTGATTCGGCGTATTGATCGAAGAATACCTGGACAAATAGAAATTGATCCGAAACAATCTGCGTTACCAGAGGGGTCACATCCCCGGTTTCTACATTGATGACCGACCACAGATGTGCGAAGTCGATAACAGGGGAATCTTCGATAATCGTCAACTTCGTCCCATCCGGTGACCACCAGAATGCCCTGACTTCACCTTCGAAGATGGTCTGCTCCACCGAGGTTTCGACGTCGATCAACGACAGCGTGTGAAATGAAGCTCCAGACGATCTTGCGATTGCAAGCCGCGTACCATCCGGAGACCAGCCCAGTCCGACTCGTGTGTCTGCGTCGGCGATAACCTCATGAGCGCTCGGATCGTCTCTCCTCGTCAGTACAACGGAAGCTTTGCTACCTACCCTCTCAACGTGAGCAAACGACTGGCTGTCCGGTGACCATGACGGCGAGTTGAACGAGATCGATCCATTGCCAACGACTGCCGGTGTCCCACTGGTCAGTCCGTCAACCGGGATGATATGCAATCCGGCATCCTGATGGATCAGGATCGAGTTTCCGTCGGGTGCCCAGTTGATGTACAGGGGCGCCCCAAGGGCGATTCCCTTCGGGGACTCGCCTGTGTGGGAACCCAGGAGCATCGAGCCGATCCCAAACTCTCCACTGGTCGTGAGTGCAATCTGATCTCCATTGGGCGACCATGCTGAGAAATGCGGGACTCCGGGGCCAACGCCGCTCTGCGATGTGTTATCGATGGCCAGCGTTACGATTCCACTATCTCCATCAGCGTCTGCCCTGTGAAGGGCACTCTGACTGACTGCGTTTGCAACAATAACGAACGACGAGAACACTAGGCTGCCTCCGTCCGGTGACCAGACCGGGAAGGTGTAACGAACAGCACCGCTGGTAGGCGAACCCTGAGCCACGGTTACCAACCCGGATCCATCGGGGCTGACTGTAAATATCGACCCGGCGCCATCGGAGAACGCGATCCGATTGACAGGTCCGGTTGCAATCGCTCTCTGCGGTACCGGAGTCGGGAGAATCAGTGTCGGCTCGGCCGTTGGATCGGTACCTGGACTGGATCTCGGGAGACCGTCAACCTGAGGTGGCTGAGACTCTGCCTGTGCGGTTGCGGTGGTGACTGTCTCACGAACGATCTGATTCTCGCGGGCTTCGGCTGCGAGTCTGTCTAACTCAGGTCTAAAGGCGTCCCAGGTTGCCGTTGCATCGGCGGGTGAAAATGTGGCAGTCGGTTGTCCCCGTGGACTCTCACTGCCCGATTCTGTGCACGAGATAAATGCTGCAGCCACAATGAGACCAACGACAAGCAGCAGAAGCTGGCGTCGATTGGAAATTATTTCGACTTTTGTGGTGACCAAATTACTGTCAGAACGATTCTCGATCGCTACTACGTACGTTTCCGGCGTTCGGGTTCGTTGGCGCGAACGGCTGAAAAGCCGATACCGGTAACCCGGATCAGCCCGTCTATGGTTACCGTGTGTCGTAATCCAACGAGATATCCAGTGCGTCAGGCGAGTGGGTCAGTGCTCCGATGGAGATGATGTCGACTCCGGTTCGCGCAACCTCGGCAACGTTCGCCAGCGTGATCCCTCCAGAAGCTTCGACAATGCAAACGGAACCAATCTTGTCTACAGCAACACGCATATCCTCAGGAGACATGTTGTCCAACATCACGATGTCGGCTCCGGCGTTTGACGCGGCAACCGCGGCCTCAACGGATTCGACCTCAACCTCGATCTTGACCGTATGAGGTGCGCGAGTTTTTGCGCGTCGTATTGCCTGCGAAAGGTCGAACCCTTCGGCCTGTAGCGCCGCAAGGTGGTTGTCCTTGATGAGCACACCGTCGGTCAGGTTCAACCTGTGGTTTCTACCGCCCCCAACGGAGACTGCGTACTTGTCCAGAAGACGCAGTCCGGGTGCGGTTTTGCGGGTGTCTGCAATTGACGCGGTCGTCCCGTCGATTGCCTGTACATATCGACTGGTCAGGGTAGCGATCCCGCTCATCCTCTGAAGGAAATTTAGCGCTGTACGCTCCGCAGTTAGAATCGAGGCCATTGATCCTGAAATCGTGGCTACCGATTCCCCGCCTTCCACCCTGTCTCCGTCGAGCAGGCGTTGAGCGAATTGCAGTTCAGGATTCACGCGACGGAATACCGCCGAAGCGACACCCAGACCAGCTAAAACACCCGGCTGTCGAGGAACAATCGTGGCCCGCGCCTGAATGTGTGGCGGTATGAGCGAGGTGGTGGTGACGTCAGCACCAGTCGAATCCTCCGCCAGCGCTCGATCGATGATTGCGTCGAGTTCTGCTGGATTTGGAAACATACTTGATATTGTGCGTTCAGTTGCTGGTAGAGCGGGTTCAGCCAGCGATTTCGAGCATTCGCTCGAGAGCAACCAGCGCATCGCGCCGGGTGCCCAGCTCAACCTCAATGCGGTTGATGGCCAGTCCGGCCATGATGCCTTCCAGGACCCAAAGAACGTACGCAGGGTGAATTCGATACATCGTCGCGCACGGACAAACGACAGGGTCGAGACAGAAAATATCCTTGTCGGGATTCTGGGCAGCAAGCCTCCGGACCATACTGATCTCAGTGCCTATTCCCCACGAAGTTCCTGCGGGTGCGGCAGCAACAGTTTCAAGAATGAACTCGGTTGAGCCATACATATCAGCCGCGGCGACTACGTCACGCGTGCATTCAGGGTGGACGATGATGTTCGTCTCGGTGTTACGTTCACGGGCGGCGGCTATTTGATTGACAGTAAACCGGGTATGGACCGAACAGTGGCCCTGCCATAACAGTACTTTTGCAGCTTTGATCTCGCTATCTGTAAGACCACCTTTAGGTAGGAACGGGTTCCAGACCACCATGTCGTCTTCTGAGATGCCCTTTGCTATTCCGGTGTTGCGGCCGAGGTGCTGATCGGGGAGGAACAGGATCTTGTCACCTCGTTCAAGCGCCCAATCGAACGCTTTATCCGCGTTCGACGAAGTGCATACGAGTCCACCGTTGCGGCCGCAGTGCGCCTTTATAGCGGCAGCCGAATTCATATAGGTGATCGGAATAACACGTTCCGTCGTGCCAAGTACGGTTGCAATGTCATCCCAGCAATCCTGCACGTCGCGCGGCACCGCCATATCGGCCATTGAGCAACCAGCGGCCATATTCGGCAGGAGCACGTTCTGATCGGGCGAGGTGAGGATATCTGCGGTCTCGGCCATGAAATGAACACCACAGAAAATTATCCACTTGGCGTCTTTGGCTGCTGCTGCCATTTTCGACAACTTGTACGAATCACCGGTGAAGTCGGCAAACTGGATAACGTCATCACGCTGATAGTGGTGGCCCAGCAGAACTGCCTTGCTGCCGATTTCTTTTCGGGCAAACGCAATTCCTTCGGCAATTTCCTCGGGAGTCAGTTTCAGGTAGCGAGTCGGCACCTTCTGCCAGCGCACACCCGCCTTGAACTCTTCTTCAAGAGTTTTCGTCCGAAGATTGCCATCGGTCTGGCAGAAAGCAGACTGCTCCAGTTCGGTTACTGGAACAACAGTCCTTTTGCTAAACGCAGTCGTCATGCGACCGGTACCTTTTCCTGTCTGGCGGACGATCCGATCAATTCCGCTTCGAGTGACCAGGGAGAGCTTCCAACAATTTCTACGTTAACCGTCTGCCCGGGTTGTGGAACACCCTGGCCTCGAAGGTCGTGTGTCGACAGCCCATCCAGATATATCAGTTTATCGCCTCTATTGCGCCCGTGCAGCCTATCGCGCTTACTTCCTTCGACAAGTACATCGAATCGTTTCCCCACGAGTTTTGCGTTATTTCGTGTTTGTATTATCTGCTGGAGCTCATCAACCATGCCAAGACGAGCTTTTTTCACAGCTCGATCTACATTGTCTGGTATTTTCCGAGATGCGAATGTCCCTTCTCGGTTTGAATATTGAGCCACATGGACCTTGTCGAACTCGACCTCGCGGAGAACGTCGAGTGAACGCTCGAACTGGGTGTCGGTCTCACCGGGAAATCCCACGATGAGGTCGGTAGTCAAATTGACTCCCGGTATCATCTCCCTGGTCTGGGCGATTTTGTCGAGGAACTGGTCTCGGGTGTAGCCACGTCGCATATTCACGAGGACAGTGTCGTCTCCCGCCTGGAACGGAAGGTTGATGTTTTCACATACCTTCGGCAGATCCCGTACAGCCTCAAGAATACGAACAGACATGTCGTTCGGGTGCGAGGTGAGGAACCGCAACCGTTCAAGTCCACTGATCTCGTGAACCCTCTCCACCAGGTCGGCAAGGTCCATCCGGGGCCTGAGATCGTGCCCGTACGAATCCACGTTCTGTCCCAACAACGTGATGTCTTTAACGCCTCGCTCGACCATCAGCTCTGCTTCGCGGACGATCTCGGACGCCGATCGGCTGGCTTCACGACCTCGGCGGTAAGGGATGATGCAAAAAGTGCAGAATTTGTCACAGCCGTGAACGATCGGGATGAACGATGCAACATGTGGATTGACCGGAACCGCACCGGTGAGACAGCCCTCCGGATCAAGACCATGACGAATGCCTGCGGTTTCCAGTATCGGAGCAAACTGCTGGGGGCGCGCCCAGACATCGACCTGTGGGAATCTTCGTTTTAGATCGGATTGTTCAGGGCCGACCATGCACCCCATCACAGCGACCATCTGGTCTGTCCGATGTGTCGACTGCCGTCTCGCTTTTGCCAGCCTGCCCAACATGCCGGTCGCCGTGTCTTCTGCCGACTGGCGGACTACACAGGTGTTGAGCACCACCACATCCGCGGTGTCGAGATCATCTGATGGGTCGAATCCCATCTGCAGGAATCCGCTGGACAACCGCTCGGAATCAGATGTATTCATCTGACAGCCGACTGTCCAAACGTGAAAGCTAGGCAAAATAGATTCGAAACGCCGTGTACACCGGCGAACTCTCATCAACACGAATCGGGCGAATCCGTGAGTTCAACGGACTGAATGATTCGTTTGTGAATTATTTGACGACCGATCTCCAAGGATATCGCGCCAGGGGCCACTGCACCATAGATTGATCGCTACTTCAACGACTGATCACAGCCGGGCTGATTGTCACTCGTCCTCAATTGGACCGTGCCATACTGTTTCTCTTCGATCTGAAATTGACCGTCACACGCAGCCGCAGGCAATTCTCCAACACACGTCTCCCATGAGCCAGTCTCCGCGCAAACCCCGGCGCAAACTCTCGAGCAAATACGTCAATATCGGCCTCATCGGTTGCGGATCCATGGGATCCGAACTGGCGAGAGCCGTGCAGCGAGGGGACGCCGGGCCTGCCCGAATTGTTAGTATCTTCGACGAGTATGTCCCCGGTCGGAATGCACTGGCTGCCGAACTCGAACACCGGCCGATCGAAGCAGAAACCATCCCGGACCTGACAGCCATTCCCGATCTAGATTTAGTCGTCGAATGTGCATCACAGGTCGCGGTGATTACGCACGCCGAAGCGGTGCTGGCAGCTGGCAAATCAATGCTCATCATGAGTTCCGGGGCGCTTGTTGAGCCGGGGTTCCTGAAGGCGATCATGACTGCTGCCGAGGCCTCGGGCGCCTCCATTTACGTGCCTTCCGGGGCAGTGGGGGGAATCGACGCGCTGCGAGCGTCGAAGCCGCTACTTGAACAGGTGACCATCGTTACAACCAAGAAACCGATCTCACTAAGGGGTGCGCCAGGCTTTGCCAGGTGGGAAAACGTTGACATCACCGAACCGACGGTGATCTACGAAGGTTCGGCCAGCGGAGCCGTTAGCCTCTTCCCGGCGAACGTCAACGTCGCCGCGACGGTCAGCCTGGCCGGGATTGGCCCCGAGGCTACAAAGGTGAAGGTGGTGGCCGATCCCGAATCGCCCGGGAACGTCCACGAAATACACGCCGTCAGTAAAGCCGGGAAATTCTCGTTTAGATTCGAAAACATGCCCCACGAGACCAATCCGAAGACCAGCTTCCTGGCGGTGCTTGCGGCAATTGAAACACTGCGCTCGATCTGCGAGCCAGGTTTGAGGATTGGGACCTAGCAGGGTGCTGAAAAATTCGCGATCTATGCTGGGGTTGAGTAAGCTGCGATCAGACCGGAAAGCTCACGTTCCCGGAGG
>JAQBVG010000137.1 GCA_027623655.1 Chloroflexota bacterium | reverse complement strand
CCTTGGACCCTCGAGGGAAAGACGAGGCGATAGCTTTCCGGTTTACGAAGTCCCGCACGGAAAGATGGTGTGGTTGAGTGACTGGTCCTTCAACAGCGGCGGTCCGCTGGATCACAGCGTCTCCGCCGGCGGCAGTCTCGGGCGGATCACCACAGAATCGGCATACATCTACGTGCTGAACTGTTCGGTATCGGGCGGGGAAATGGAGATCTACTCCCCCTCTCGACCCATCCGCTACCTGCCCGGGGAGTGGATCGCCACATGTTTCCACCATATGGGCGATGCAGTGGACCTGCTCGTTCGAGCCACATTCAGATTCATCGAGGTCCCGAGTCCGCGGGACACATTCAAGACAACCGTCTTCAACTGGTGGGCCAAAGACAAGAGCGATCTGTTTCCGGGTCAGACATGAACATGATCAGCCCCGAGCAGGTGGCCCAATTTCGGGACGGCGGTTTTTTTTCTGACCGATGTGGTGTTTACACCGGACGAACTGGCGGCGATGGCAGACGAAATGGACCGCCTCTACGAAGAGGATCTGCGCCAGGCCGAGGCCAGTGGTGACGAGGAGGCCATAAGGAGTGCGCGCGGTCGGCGCTCTTTTGGCCAGTTCCACACCTTGAGAACGCCCAGTTGGAGAATGACCACGGTGCCGTGCCCGTCGAGATGCGTGCCGGCCAGGTAGCCATTTTTTCTTCGCTGCTCCTGCACCGCAACGGTCCCAATACGTTTAGGGATCGGCCGCGGCGCGGCTATGTGCCCCAGTACCATGTGCCCGACCCGAGTCTGCTCAGCACCGGGCAACCCTTTGGTGACCAGGTACCCGTATTGCGCAATGGCAAACCGGTGAAGTAAAGACCAGCACGTACGTGAGCTGCAGTGGACGGACCCACCATGCTGACATCCCTGTCAATAAATAACTATCGATCCATTCTCAATCTGGTCATTCCGCTGGGACCGCTGAACGTCATCACCGGCCCGAACGGCAGTGGTAAATCCAACCTGTATCGTGCTCTGCGTCTCCTGGCAGAAACCGCACAGGGTGGCGTCGTCAATTCGCTTGCCGCCGAAGGAGGACTGAACTCAACCTTTTGGGCTGGCCCGGAAAACATCTCCAGCGGCATGAGAAGTGGCGAAGAACCGATTCAAGGAGGCCCACGCAAGGATGTCGTGCGGCTGCGCCTCGGTTTTTCGAGTGAAGACTTCGGATATTCAATTTCACTTGGGTTGCCGTCAGAAAGCGGTTCCGCTTTCTCTTTGGATCCGGAAATAAAGCGAGAGTGTATATGGGCGGGTCCACACTTCAGGCCCGCCAGTCTCCTGGTGGATCGAAAAGGTCCTCTCGTCAGGGTGCGTTCTGAGCGCTCCTGGGATGTGGTTTCACAAAGTGCAAGTGCCTTCAGTTCGATGTTTGACAATGTTGTTGATCCGGGCTCTGCGCCTGAACTGTTTCATATGCGTGAGGCCATCCGCAGTTGGCGATTCTACGATCACTTTCGCACCGACAAGGACGCTGCGGCCAGGAAGGCTCAGCTTGGATCCCGGACACCGGTGTTGCACCATGACGGACGTGATCTTGCCGCCGCGCTGCAGACTATTCTTGAAATAGGTGACAGTGCAGCGCTTACTGAAACCATCAGCGACGCCTTTCCCGGTGCCGAACTGGAAATCCTTCGTCATGAAGATGGTCGTTTTTCGATCAAGTTTTCTCAGGACGGCCTGCTGCGATCCTTGTCCGGGGCCGAGTTATCAGATGGCACACTGAGATATATATTGTGGGTCGCCGCATTGCTCACCCCTCGACCGCCTCCGCTCATGGTCTTGAATGAGCCGGAAACGAGTTTACACCCTGATCTTCTTCCAGCCCTGGCGCGACTCATTCTCCGTGTATCAGAACGGACACAGGTATGGGTGGTCTCGCATGCGAGCCGCTTGATTGCCGCGTTGAGCGAACACCCGGAATCCCGTTCAATCGAGTTGGAAAAGAATTTTGGCCAGACCGAAAATTGTAGGTCAGGGACCATTGGATGCACCTGCATGGCACTGGCCAGACTGAGGGAATGTCGGACAGGAAATGATGATCGTGTCGAGGCTTGCGAGATGTGGCGACGTTCTGCCGTGAATTCGGGAGGTAGATTTTGACATGATCACGATGCGAGCCTGGGTACTCGATGCCCCCGGAGGACCCGAGGCCTTTCACTTCCGCGAACTGCCGGTCCCCGAGCCTGTTGCCGGACAGGTGTTGATTCGCATCCGTGCTTTTGGCCTGAACCGCTCGGAATGGTTCACGCGCATTGGCGACTCCCCCGATGTTAAACTGCCGCGCGTGCTCGGTATCGAATGCGTCGGCGAGGTCGAGGCTGCCCCGGGCGGCGAGTACGACAAGGGCCAGCGGGTCGCCGCGATGATGGGAGGGATGGGGCGGGAGTTTGATGGCTCTTACGCCGAGTTCACCTGTGTGCCCGCGACCAATCTGTTTCCCATCGACACCTCGCTCGGCTGGGCCGAGTTGGGGGCGCTGCCGGAGATGCTGCAAACGACGCACGGCTCGCTGCATACCGGTCTCGGAGCGCAAGCGGGTGACACGATCCTTATTCGCGGCGGCACCTCCTCCATCGGTCTTGCCACGCTCGCCCTGGCCAAGGCATCCGGCATTGGCGTCGTGACCACTACTCGAAGTGAAAAGAAACGTGAATCTCTGCTTGCGGCAGGCGCAGATGAAGTGTTCGTCGACTCGGGCGTACTTGTGGATGAGGTTCGCCGCCATTACCCGGAAGGCGTCGACCACGCCCTCGACCTTATCGGCGCCACGACGCTTCTCGACTCGATGCAGTGCGTCCGTCCTGGTGGTGTCGTGTGCATGACGGGGATCCTTGGGGGCTCGTGGGAACTCGAGAACTTCCGGCCCATGGAGCATATTCCTTCCGGCGTGCGCCTTACGTGCTACTCCGGGGGCGCAGCAGACATCACGGTTGAGGAACTGCGGCGCTACGTCAAACTCGTCGAGACTGGCGAACTGACAGTTCAGAACGGACCCGTCTGGGAATTCGAACAACTGCGCGACGCTCACGCCACGATGGACGCCAACACGGCGGGCGGCAAGATGGTCGTGGTAGTGCCTCCGGGCCCTGCGAGATAGCGTAAACCTGATTGGTAGAAATGAACCGCAGAGTCCGCTATCAGGCAACCATTATCAAGGACGATAACGTTCTTATGCTGAAGGTCCGGGATCATGCACTGAGCGGGAACATCTTCTGGGTAATCCCCGGTGGCGGACGCGAGCCAGATGAATCTGAAGAAGAGTGCGTCAAACGAGAAGTTCTTGAAGAGACGCATTTACACGTTGAAATTGAACGGCTCGTTCACCAGACGGATGTGTCAGATGACATGTATTCGCTGGAGAAGACCTATGCCTGCCGGAAGTTGGCCGGTTCGACCTGACTGACCCGGACAGCTGGGATCCCCTGGCGCAGAAGGATCCGATTACCAGTTTAAAGCTGCAGCAGATGAGGTCCGCCCTGGGCTACGTAACCGAAAGCTAGGCTGAGAATCATGCATGAAGTAACCGATGAAGAGAAATTCCTTTTTGATATCCAGGGTTTTCTGATTTTGCAAGGAGCAATCGATGGCGACCTCATTGAAGGGCTCGATCGCGCCATTGTCGAGAATGAGACGATCGACCATGACGAGAGTTGGGCGGCTGGATTGCCTGTCGTCAGTGCACAACACTTTATCAAGGACACTAACGTCGAGCATCAGATTCGAATGAACGGCCTGCCGCGACTCGACCCGGTTTTTGACCAGTTGATCGCCCACCCGGCCATCCTTCCCTACCTCAAAGAATTCATGGGCGAGCCACAGCTCATCAACACCTGGTCAATCTCCAAATACAAAGGCCGTGATGCCACCGGATGGCACAACGGCCTGCCGACCGAAGAGTACACCGTGCGTGACGGCGTGATTCGATCGCCAATGCTGAACGTCGTCATCATGCTCACGCCGAATCACCCGGGTGACGGTTGTTTTACGGTGATACCGGGTTCGCACAAGAAGAACCTCGACCTCGATCGCCAACGCTGGGCAACGGCCGGCCTGGATACCCCGGGTTCGATTGAAGTCACGGGCGATCCGGGGGATGTCATGATCTTCACTGAAGCTCTCAGACATGCCGGCGCTGCGAAAACGACTTCGCGGCGGCGAACAACGCTGCAGTACAATCACGTCCACCGCAGTCGGGCGTGTCCCATGTGGGATCACCACAACGCCCGGCACTACTGGATGTCCCCATCAATTCGACAACGCTTTACACCGGAACAAAGGGATCTCACCCGCTGGATGGATTACACGATTCCCGATCGCACAGTTGCCGGATCAGAGAGAATCGACGACTGAACCACGAAACCGGACAAGGAGAACAGGGAATGAGTGACCAGGTATCAGACGCAACAGGTATGGTGGCACCCGATCTGAGGAGTCGGCCGCCCCGCAGTCCACGTGTGCGCCTGGGCGGTTTTGCACTTCTGCCGCGCATGCTGGACAAAGGACGTGCGACAGTCGCCGCACAGAACGGCGAATACCATTACGGCTGCCCGATGGACAAGCACTTCCTCAACTACACCGGCATCGACCCCGACCAATTGAAAAAAGAGCTCGCTGCGGGCCATGGCGATTCTAAAATCCTTGAGTGGGTAGAAGCCAATGCCATACACCGGGAACCGTGGGAGATCGCCCAGTGGTCCTCCTACCATGATACCCGAACGCCATCCGACTGCGAGACGCGCGAATACTTCAATTCAATGCACGAAAACGCGAGTGACCTGCGCGAGGATATCGTTACCTGGTTTGATCTGCTCGATCTGGACGACTATGTGACGTTTGGCGGAAAACCGTGAAGGTCGCGAACTGGCGCTGAAAACCCGGCGCAGTCGGCAGCAGTATGACTACCGGTTCGCGTTTGAACGGTGGGCAACTTTCACGACGAAAACGACAAGTTGCTGGTCTTCGATCGAGTAGACGACACGGTATTCGCCCTGGCGGACTCGGTAGCGGTCCTGGCCGCAGAGCTTCTCGCTCCCTTGGGGGCGTGGATCATCGGCGAGAGACTGAATCCGCCGGCCACGCGCGATTGACATGCCCTGTAAGTCAGGCTATCGTGGACGACGATGACGACCACTCGCTAGCGCTGCACTTGGCGCTGGGCAACAATCCTTGAACGTCCGATGGCTCCGGAGGAAACCTTGGGGCCAGTTGGAGAGGCGCATGAACTCCATGGCACCCGCAACATACGAAGACCACCACCATCAAGACTTCGAAAAGCACGGGTATGTCTCTCTGGGCCAACTGATAACTGATTCAGAGCTGGCGGCCCTCCGTGAGCGTATTGACGCTCTGATGCTCGGCGAAATCAAAACAGAGGGAATCACCTTTCAACTCGACGGCGAAAACGGTGAGTACAAAAGCATCTCAGGGCGCACGGTCGGACCCTCCGAAAAATCCCTGGCCTACCGTCGCATCGACGAACTGCATCACGACCCGCTTTTCCTGACCTACATGCAGCACCCTCTGTTTCGTCAGATCACGGCGCGCTATGTCGGCGAGGATGTGTCGGTTTTTCGTTCCATGTTCATGAACAAGCC
>JAQBVG010000136.1 GCA_027623655.1 Chloroflexota bacterium | reverse complement strand
CTCTCCGTAGGTCGACCTCCATTGGCTGGCGCGTTCAACAGCCCGGAGTGAAATTAGTCAGCAGGCGCGCTTCACTCTGGTGGTAGCAAAAGGCCGCTAGGCATAGGCCCTGGGGCTCCCCGGATAAGTGCCTCCTGCATTCATGGCGAGGTTTCCTCCGTCCATCGGCAAGATCGCTCCTGTAACGAAACTTGAGGCGTCTGAAGCGAGAAATATCGCGGGACCCTTGATTTCCTCGGCGTTGCCGAGGCGCCCCATCGGAATACCACCCAGAAATGTCTGCTCGAGTTCGGGTACTGCCCTGACACGTGCTCGCAGGCCGTCGTTCCACACCTGGGCCGGCAATATGGCATTTACGCGGACTCCCCGCGACGCCCATTCAGTCGACAGTTCGCGGGTCATCTGAATTCCGGCGGCCATTGCCATGCCGTAGGGTGTATGACCACGACCCAGTGAGTTCCACCCTCCTATCGAGCCAAAATTTATTATCGACCCCTTGCCCTGCTTGAGCATGCGGCGACCAGCTTCCTGGCATGACGTGAACCTGCCGACGACAAGGTTCTGCAGTACCTCTTCAAGTTTTTCGACAGGCAACTCCTCGGGTCGACCTGTGTGACCCTCACCTGCAACATTCCCGACGATGTCGATCCGTCCAAATTCGTCGTCGATGGTCCGGTAAAGCGAACGAACCTGTTCAACGTCGGAAACGTCGCATTCCACAGCGAGCGTGCGAATCCCGAGTGAGGCTATTGCGTCTGCGGTCCGATCAGCCCCTGGCAGGTTGATATCCGCAAGTACTACGTCGGCGCCAGCTTCGGCAAAGCCGATAGCCATCTGCTTCCCCATCCCGCTGGCAGCGCCTGAAACCATCGCAACACGGCCTGAGAGATCGAACAACGGATGTGACATTGGAGCGGCTCCTGAGAATCGACAATTACTGAACTGGCGAGAATTCGGCTGCAAACATCAGCATGTTTTGCATCGAGAGGGGTGATACTCCGGAATCTGGCGGCCAACCGATAGACGCGAACTGTCGACGGGCCTCAGTGCGATGCTCAAAGCTCTCGTAGCCCCACATATGGGCCAGTTGGTTGGCACCGCCGATCTCCGAGTGCCAGATCCCTACCGGTTGCGCCAGGTTCATCCTCGCTTCGATCTTCTCCACCCATGCTTCGTAAACCTTTGGAACCGCCCCGACCGGGTACCGGTATATTCGCAGTTCGAATAACGGAGCGATTTTCCGGTTCCGTTCGAATGTCGGCAAAAACGGGGCAGGCATAAAAATATCGATCTGCTGGTTCTCGACTATCCCCTTATTCGGGGGCGGCCAGATTCCATCTTCGATGACCTTCGATCGAACTTCAGACCGTTCGTTCAGATCTTTGTACTCCCAGATGTGCAGCACGCGGTTCAATGGACCGACTTCGGTGTGGAAGTAACCAACCAGCGGAGAATACTCAAGTCGTTTCTCCATCATCGGCGCAGTGTTTTTGTAGTACTGGGGTAGTGAGCCCGGTTTCAGGTCGTAGGTGCGAAATTCGTGGATCATGTTTTGAAATATTCCAGGGTAGAGTTACTTGGATCAGGCGCGGTGAGCACGGTATCAAATCTGCAAGTCAATTCATCGTGGATAAGTCCTGAACAAGATCGCAACTGGAGCCGGTACTGCCGACCGACAGGTCGTCTCGTTCCTGAAGCACTGCCAGTTGCACCTTTGAACTTACGTGGTGAACGCTCACAATTGTGAGCCGCAATCTTCACCCCCAAAGCTGAGCCTTCAGGAAATCTGACCCTGGTACCGGACGCCACTTAATGACCACTAATCCAGACATTCTGTCGGTCCTGAAATCCAGGTTTGGCTTCGACCGTTTTCTGCCTTTGCAGGAACAGGTCGTGACAAACGTCCTCGCTGGAAACGATTCACTGGTGCTTATGCCCACCGGCGCAGGGAAGTCCCTTTGCTACCAGTTGCCAGCACTTTGTCTGGACGGCTATACGATCGTAGTCTCGCCTCTGATCGCTCTAATGAAGGACCAGGTTGACGCCCTCCTCCTGAACGGAATTCCAGCGGGATTCGTCAACAGCACGAATACAACTCAGCAAAATGAAAATGTGCTGAGACAGGCGAGTCAGGGTGAATTGAAGATCCTGTACGTGGCCCCGGAACGTGTCGCAACGGCTCGTTTCCGGAATTTTTTATATGTAACCCCACCCAGCCTCGTGGCTATAGACGAGGCTCACTGCATTTCCGAATGGGGCCATGATTTCCGACCCGACTATCGAAACCTGAAATCGCTACGATCCGATCTCCCGGGCGTACCGGTAGTCGCACTGACAGCAACAGCCACCGAGCAGGTCCGCAACGACATTGTTACCCAGCTTCACATTGAAGACGGCCAATCGTATGTCTCTAGCTTCAATCGACCCAACCTGACTTACAGGGTGAAGCCAAAACAAGATGCGTTCGGTGCCCTGCTGGAAGTTCTAGAACGCCACGAAGGCCAGTCGGCAATCGTCTACTGCTTCTCCCGTAAAGAAACCGTCAACCTGGCTTCGAAATTATCGGCTCGTGGCATTGCAGCGATGCCATATCACGCAGGCCTTGAAAGCTCGGTACGCCGAACTACTCAAGATCGTTTCATCAAGGATGACACCGCTGTGATCGTGGCGACCATCGCGTTTGGCATGGGCATCGATAAGCCCGACGTCCGCGTGGTGGTTCACTATGATCTTCCGAAAACTCTGGAAGGGTATTACCAGGAAACGGGCCGCGCCGGTCGAGACGGTCTCCCCGCCGAGTGCCTGTTACTTTACTCGTACGCCGATAAGGTGAAGCACGACTTCTTCATCGGGCAGATCGAGGATGCCGATGAGCGGCAGCACGCGTCGGAAAAGCTTTCGAAAATGGTCGATTACAGCGAACTCAATTCCTGCAGACGACAGTACCTGTTGCAGTATTTTGGCGAGGACTGGACCTCAGAAAATCCGGACAACTGTGGCGGTTGCGATATCTGCACCACACCCAGGTTCGAGTTCGATGCAACCGAAATCGCCCAACAGATTCTATCGGCGACGATCCGCACCGGCGAGCGATTTGGTGCGAACCACGTAATCGGGGTGCTTAAAGGGTCGAAAGCAAACAAGATTCTTAATCTGCGGCACGACCAACTCTCAGTTTACGGAATCGCGGCGGACAGCTCGGTCGATGAACTGAGGCAGTTATTCGGGCTACTTCAAAATCGAGGCTTCGTTGCTATCTCGAACACCGAGTACCGAACTGTTTCAGTCACACAAGCCGGTCGAGAGTTCCTACAGAACCACGAACCCCTCACGCTGAGCCGACTGCCGGTAGCGAGTGTTCAATCCAAAGCATCCAGGATGCCATCTAACGGTCGTGCCAGGGCCAACGACCAAGAATATGACAGCGAGTTGTTCGAGCTGCTGCGATCGCTGAGAAAGAAACTCGCGGACGAAAGAAACGTGCCGGCATATGTGATATTTGCTGACTCGTCTCTTCAGGACATGTCCCGTCATATGCCTCATGACCGAGATGCGTTCCGTTCGATTTCCGGGGTCGGAGCAGTAAAACTACGGCAGTTCGCTGGCGAATTTCTTGCTGTCATCAACGAGTACTCCGCAAAATCTGGGCACGTTAACGGCGAATAGATCCGATCACAGCCCCACCAGCCTCGGATCGATGTGAGTTAAGTCCTCCAACCACCGCGTCAGTCTGCCAGGTCGTCCAGCAGTTGCTGCTTGATCTCTTCAGGTAAATGACGCCAGTCGATCTCCATTAGCGCCGCCTGGATGCCCCAGAGTGCGTTGAGGCTTGTCCACTCTGGAAAAGCATCCTTCAAACGGCGGTAGGCGGCGACGGCTCCGAGATCTTCCAGTTGATCAATCCTGGTGATTCCGATTAACGACAGACGATTTACGGTGGTCGGTCCCAGTCCTTTGAGGTCAGCGATATTCAACGGAAACGGTTTCTCAGCTCTGCAGACTGAACGGAGTCTCGTCTGTATGACTGTTGGAATCCAGGCGTTCATAGTCGCACCCGGGCGCAGCTACGACCGGTCCTGTGCACCGAATCAACAATAATCGGGTCCCGGAAAATCCTTGAACCCGCGCATCATGTCGAACGGCTCTCGATCGCTAAATCGGCGGTGGCCGGACCTGTTGCCCGAAGGAGTGAACGAACTTGCCCGTCGCCCGGTCTTGCTCCAGTCTATAACCAGCCGATCATGCTTCGCGTCTCCCATGTAGGACCCATCAGAACGAAACACCTCGTCACGCCGAAATCGCCCAACGTGTCGACCATCGTGGGTCCACAAATTTTCACCATCTCGGAATCCAAAATAGTCTCCGCCCCAGGTCCACAGATCGTCAGCGGACGGTTTTTCGGTAATCCGCGAACCCGATTCATCGATACGCAGCGTCCCCTCGATACCGCCAGTCTGCGGATCTCCTGACCTTGTTACCTGAGACGGTATTGGCTCGCCAAGTTCCGCTCCGCTGATGCCCTGGCGTTTTACTTCGAGATGCTCGGTGATCCGGTTAACAAGCTCATCGTACCCGGTGTCTTTCAGAACGAAGTCAGTCGCTCCCTCGGCGATCGCTCGATGGACACCATCGAGATCGGCTGCCGCCGTGAACATGACCAGTGGAATATCGGTAACCTGCCGGAGACTTTTGCACAATTCGATGCCGTTCATGCCTGGCATATTCATGTCGATGAGTGCCAGGTCAGGCTGGAAGCGGTCGAATTCCTGGCGACCTGCAATACCGTCGCTTGCTTCGACTACTTCGAAATCTTCGTCTTCGAGCCATGCGACAAGCACTGCCCGAATGTCAGGCTCGTCCTCGACTATCAGTATCTTTTTCGATACTGGATCTTGCCTCGACTCTCATGGCGTGCAACACAGAACAACCATCGGTCCTCCGTCAAAGCTGCTACACCGCCTGTTAACAACAATGGCGACTTTTGGGCTCAATTCGGTAAGTGACAGCCGCCATTCACATGTCGTTAGGACGATATTTCATCCGTCATGCAACTCGACGGCTCAACTCTGGCACCCCGATTCCGGCCCTTGCGGTGGCTATACTGGCGGGCGTTGTAACAGTCGTAACAGGAGCAGTTGAACTCGTGGGCAAAAAATGGAGCACGTAAAACATCAGAGGCGGCTGCGGCTGCGTCGCAGGTAGTTATGGCGCTGGCTCCAGTTGGCGATGTGAACTCTCGGCCCATGCTCGGCGGCTACGGGATATTCGAAAGTGGAACGATGTTCGGGCTGATCGACTCTGAAGGTCGTATGTTCTTTCGTGTAAGTGGAAATACGAAAGAACGATATGAAAACGCGGGGAGTCAGCAACACCGTCCGATGCCCTACTTCGAGGTGCCCGTCGACGTTCTCGACGACGATGTCCAACTGATCGAATGGGCAGTCGAGGCGGTTGAGGCAAGCAGATCGGCGAAGAAAAAGTAATTGCGGTCACTAACTAGCAGATGAGACCACCTCGTGTTCGACTGTTTTCGTCTGAAGAATATGCCAATCGGCTTGGCGGGCTCCGTGCCCGCATGGCATCGCGCGAACTCGACGTTTTGCTTGTCTATAAGCCGGAGAACATCTACTACATAACTGGTTACCAGACTCCGGGCTATTACTGGCACCAGGTCTTGATCGTACCCCTGGATTCCGAACCAGTTTTCGTGGCACCACCACACGAGGCGTCTCTAGTTCCCGAATTTTGCTGGATCGACGATGTCCGAATA
>JAQBVG010000135.1 GCA_027623655.1 Chloroflexota bacterium | reverse complement strand
CTCGTTTTTTTATCGATTGATTCAGGAACCGGTCACTCGGCAACAGGCGACTGGTTGAATCCAACTATCCCGGTGTTGGCGCCGGATGAACGGACCGCTCTGTGATGTCCGGGCTGAAACGTGAGAAGTCGGCCACCAACGCCCAACCAAACGTTCTTCGTGAGCTCGGTTTCCGGGCCAACTGGACGGCTGTCGACTCGCATCGATGGATCGCCTACTGCGCGTTTGTGAATGAGCTTCACACCGGTGCGGGTGAACTTGAATGACCCACCTGCAAATGGCAACACGGGCATCTCTGAAGCATTGACGATGTTTCGGAAAAGCAACTTACGGCGCAGGCTGCGTTTCAGGTTCGCAAAGTCGACGACAATTCGATCTTCATCGTCGACAACGAACCCATACGGCGAGGTCTTTCGCAGCACCCACAGAGAGAAACCTGCGATCACCAGTAGAATCACACCAATCGCCTCAATTGCCCACACCGGTAATCCGATGATCCGTAGAGGTTCTTTGACGACAATCGCATTAGTCGTTGCAGCTGGAGCGATACGTGTGTACGACCGACCTTCGAAGGTGCTTTCCAGGGTCACGAGAACTTCGTACGCACCGGATTCCGGAACGATTGCAGCAATATCAAACTCCCAGGCTTTACCGGGTTCTGGCTCGTCGACAGGGATAATCCTGGCGTCGACTTTCCCGCCATCGCCAATCAGTACCGCAGTCAGGTCAGATGGGCTCGCCAGGAACGGGTAATCACCTACCCGGACCTGCACTCGGGCAACGGTCGCATATTTTCCAATCGTTGTGTCCACATCAGATACCTGGACGAGACTTAGTGTCGGAAACGACTCGCTCCTGAATGCCGTGTTGCTTCTTACAACGGCTGCGTAGTCCGTCCAGGATAGTTTCAGCGAAACGTCGTTGATCCCCTGTGACTTTGGAGCACTCAATCTCACCGAGTAGATACCGTCGCTGGCAAACGCATCGCCGTCTGCGCCTCTGTCGTTGAGTGCGACTACCTCTGTTGTGCCACTTGCCTTGCTGATTGTGGCTTCAAGAACTGCACCCGACATGAGCTGGGGCGATTCACCGTTGAATGCTGCGGCCTCGATGATCGCGGTCTCGCCTACCGGCAACGGCGGCTGTTCGATCAGCTTCAGGACGAGCGGGAAGTCAATATCGACTTTGGCGACCAGTTTTGACGCCGATCCGATCGCCTGGAGAGTCCATTTCCCGGGTACGGGTGAATTTATGCGCACGATGACAGCCGAAGGCGTCTCGCGAATATCGACGTTTGCCATTTCTGTCGCAGCACGGGTGCCGTTAGGCGAGAAAACTGCTACATCGACATTTTCGTGTTGTCGTACAAAAACCGTCGAGAATCGAGTGGTATGAGGTGCGATGTCGAGCGTCACGACCGACGCTGAGTTCTCGTGCAGTTCCACATCCATTGAACCGACAAGCGACAGCCGTGCGTAGTGTTCAAACACGGAACTGAAACCGTCGGAAGATCCTGTGTCGTAAAACGCGCCGCCCGAGTTAGCCGCAAGGCCATTCATCAACTCACGCAACACCGGCTCCGTTGAGGGCAGAACGATTACGTCAATCGCCCAGCCCTCGGCCGCGAAAAGGTCGGCCACGTTTCGGAGTCGTTCGCGCGTGTTTTCCGATTCACCGAGTATCCGTCCAGATGTAATGAAGGCCACCCTTGAACCGGTCTCTGCGTCGGCGCGTGAGAGGAATGCGAATGCGTCGGTGAGAGCTGCAAATTGATCAGATCTTGCCGGACCGATGTCCAGTGCCCGTACGCTGGTGATCAAGTCATCGACCAGCCTTGTGACCTCTGGTCCAGTTTTGGCTGTGACGAAATCGTTCAGCCCGGTCCCGTATGAAGCGGCAGCGACCGTTCCGGCGGTGGTGCCCCGGGCAATCGTCAGAGCCACGGTCTCTGCTGCATCCAGGTCTCGCTGCACTGGCGAGGCGCCCTCGTCGATGAGGACGACCATAACGCCGTTCTCGCCAACAGGATCGGCGGCGCGAACCGGCAGAGAGGCCCCAACAAACAAAATTGTGACAGCGATGAGGGCTATCAGAGACGGTCGACGCATTTCGAACTCCGAAAAATGACTTGTTGTGCTCGTAGACTGGGAAGTTCAATTCCGAGACTGATCCAGTTAGTGCGTCAAAGCTATCGCGACGCTGAGTTCAGTGGCAGATTGAACTTGAAACAGATTTTTACGGGTTTGCTGCAAACGGCGCCCATAACCGCACTTCGCGGCGTTGACCGACAAATGCGCCGTACCTACACTCTGGGCCTGAACTCTGGGCCCAGACTCTGGCTGACGTCGAGCGTGCGTATGGCTTGCCCGTACATCGACAACGGCAGTTCTGCCATGGGACCTCGAATTCCAGCCGCTTCGCGAGAAAACCACAGATGAAAATTACCGGATACTCGATCACGCTCTACGAATTCCCGTTAAACCGCCGCATGGGCGATGCAAACTCCCCGTCAGGTCGAATTCGTGGAAGCTCAAACCTGCTCCAGTTGTTCACCGATGAGGGCATTACTGGCGTCTCGTTTGGCGGTGGCGGCGCAGGTCCACAGATCAAATCAATGGTCGAAGGCATCCTCCTGAGTGAAGACCCGCGCCACGTGACTGGACTTTGGAAGCGGATGGTTGATCGTGCTTTCAAGGCCGGCCACGACGGTGTCGTGAACGATGCCATTGCGGTACTCGATGTGGCCCTCTGGGACCTGAAAGCCAAATACAACAACGAGCCGCTCTGGAGAACGCTGGGGGGCTCGAACCCCAGGGTTCATGCATACGCATCAGGTCTGGATTCACCACTTTCTGACGACGAAATCGAAAATTGGTACGGACAGATGGCCTCCGAACACGGTTTCACCGGAGGCAAGCTGAAGGTTGGGCTGGACCAGGATGCCGACCTGCGCAGGATTGGCCGTATGAAAAAAGGGCTTGAAAGAGCGACCGACAAGCCATATCTGTACATCGACGCCAACGAAGTATGGAGCCCCAAAATGGCGATCCGCAAAGTGCGAGAAATGGAAGAGCGGTACGACATCGCCTGGGTCGAAGAGCCAGCGAGGCGCTGGGATTTTCTGGGATTACGAAGGATTTCAGATGCAATAAAGGCCCCGGTCTGTGCAGGCGAGAACCTCGACACGCTGGGCGATTTCTTGCCTTACTTCCACAATCGCTCCGCCGATGTCGTTCAAGTCAGCCACGGAATGACAGGTATCACATGCGCTCTCCAACTGGCCGATGCGGCTTACGGATTCGAACTGCCGATAACTCTTGGTGGGTCGCCAGGCAACCTGAACGCCCAACTGGCACCGTGTATTCCGAATTTTCTGACGCTCGAGGTACAGAATCCAGCACCGGATGACGGTGTCATGACTTCCGACATTGAGATCGTTGACGGGTGGGCGGTTTGTGGCGAAGAACCCGGCACCGGAGTCGGATTTGATCCCGAGATGCTCGCCAGGCAAAAAGTGGAGTCGGTCACCGCTTCAGCCGGTCCATCGCCTTTTGGGCGGAGGCCAGGCGCTGGACTCTGGGACAACCCGCCGTCGCCTGAAGAGGCCGCAGCGGCGGCGACTGGAGTTAACGGGGTGCACTACGTCCCGGCACACGGATCGAAAGCGCAATAACTCTCCCTGCGCATCATTTTTCGTCTTTCACAACGAACACTTTTTCAGAAGACATACAACGATGAAAATAACCGGATACAAGTTAGAAAAATTCGTCCAACAGCTTGACAGGGCCATCGGTGACGCCAACTATCCAGCGGGTGATGACCTGATGGACATGGCGATTCTGTCGATCGAGACGGACGAGGGCGTCACCGGCATGGCACCGGCCGGAAACGACGAGGTGGCGGGACTGTTCCACATCATAGAGGGCAAAGATCCTCGTGGCGTCGTCGGTCTCTGGAAGGGCATGGTCGACTGGGTTCACAAAGGAAATAACGAAGGCGCTGTCAACGGCGCGATCGCAGCGATCGACGTGGCCCTGTGGGACCTGAAAGCAAAACTCAACGATGAGCCTTTGTGGCAAACACTGGGAGCCAGGGAGGGTCGTGCCAGGGCGTACGCATCAGATATCGGTTACAACCTGTCCGACGACGAACTGCACGTCTTCTATTCACGCATGGCGGATATGGGTGTTGAAGGCGGGAAGATCAAGATCGGCCTGAACATGAAGGACGATCTTCGACGCATCGGAATCATGAACGATGCTTTTCGGAAGGCCAAAGACCGCCCGTACCTGATGATTGACACGAACGAATACTGGTCTCCGAAACAGGCGATCCGCTACATCAATCAGATCGAAGAGCATTTCGATATTTTCTGGGCCGAGGAACCTGCAAGGCGCTGGGACTTCGATGGCTTGCGCCAGGTTTCTCGTGGTATATCGGCCGCCGTGGCTTCGGGTGAAAATTTGAACGATGTTGGTCAAATGTACCCGCTCATATCGCAGCAGGCGATCGACATCGCAAATGTCGGAGTCGGTCACTCTGGTATTACTGGAGCACGCCAGGTTGCAAACATGTGCTACGCCTATGAAATACCGGTAACGATGATGAATTGCTCGGCAAATTACATGGCGCACCTGGCTGCCGCCCTGCCGAATCACAACATGATGGAGGTCGTGGATCCCGGAAGAGAAGGCGCTTTTGAGAGCTGGGACAATCACATCGAAGACGGCTGGATAGTGATGGGTAACGAGCCCGGCCTGGGGATCAAGGTGAGCGAAAACAAAATCAACGCCATGCAGGCGGTAGATTTCGGTCGCAAACCCGGATTCCCGTTCCCAAGACGAGAGGGCGCGGGGCTCTGGATAAAAGACATCGAGCCGGGCGAGGTCAGCTGGAAAAATTAGTCGGGTTCTTCGGCAACAGTGAAACGCGGTATTTCGTAAGAGAAGGAACTCGTTGACAGATCGACTCAAAGACAAGGTATGCCTGATCACCGGAGGCGGTCGCGGCCTCGGGAAGGCGATGGCGCTGGCCTTCGCGAAAGAAGGTGCGCGGGCCGTTGCTATTAGCTACGTTTCGAATGAAGCCTACGTCGAAGAAACATATGCACAAATTGCCCAGTTTGGGTGCACGGCCTACATGACGCCGGTCGAGGTGACCGACCGTGACTCGATCAGGGCCTGGGTAGGTCACATTGCCGATGTCGAAGGCCAAATCGATGTGTTGGTGAACAACGCCGGCATAAATCGACAGGGCCCTATAGACACGGTTACCGAAAAAGACTGGGACGAGATCATGGCGGTGAACCTGAAAGGTCCATTCCTCGTGGCGCAGGAGGTACTGCCGCTGATGGTCGAGGCTGGCGGGGGCCGAATTATCAATATCGCCTCGGTCAGCGGACTCTATGGAGGTCCAACCACGGCTCACTATGCTGCCTCTAAAGCGGGGTTGATTTCATTAACCCAGGTGCTGGCGCGATGGGGAGCCCAACACAATATCCTGGTGAATTCCATCTCGCCTGGCATGATTGAGACCGACCTTACGAGCGAGGAACTTCGTTCTGGAGGGGGCGCCGGGGTCGTTGCGCTGACCCTGTTGAAGCGCCCGGGTCAGGTTGACGATGTTTCCTCAATAGCGGTGATGCTGGCGTCGAACAAGCAGAACTACATGACCGGTCAGACGATATCGCCAAACGGCGGCAGCTACTTCACCGACTAGCAGGGTGCTGAAAAATTCGCGATCTATGCTGGGGTTGAGTAAGCTGCGATCAGATCGGAAAGC
>JAQBVG010000134.1 GCA_027623655.1 Chloroflexota bacterium | reverse complement strand
ACGATCCTGCGTTCAATGGCCCCACCAGAGCTGGATCAGGTGGCTTGACGTCTATAGGAGCATCACCTCAGTGTTCTTCTTCTTCGGCCTGGATAAGTTGTCGGAGGGTGATCGTCCCACCGTCGACTCCCACTACAGATACTTTGGGTTCCGGTGGATCGTTGTCGATTCGCAAGCCGTCTTCTTCGAGGACGCTCGAAAAGTACCAGCCTCCCCCGAGAAGCACGAGTAGTACCACTAGGACCACGGCCATCCCGGTGTAACGGACTAGTTTTCGTTTAAGAATTCCGGTCATCGCGTGATATTACCGAGTCGAGGCCACATTTATAGACCGCGAACAGCATCCAAATCAGGGAGTTTTACGTCACACATATGAAGCTCGGGGGATGGAAAATTACACCGTTCCGTTCCAGCCAGATCGCTCTGCTCATGGATTGTTCGGTTGTCTGGGGCGACCCGACGTACGATGCCAATTTCGGGACCACCAGCACAACGGTGCAAACTCTCTGTTACAGTCGGCCGATATACCGAGTTTGGAGTGCTAGTCCTGAGAGGGAATCGACTCGATTGACCAACGATCACCAGCATGGAATACCCGGGCTGCGTCCCGGTCGTCACGGGCACCCGGAGTGTGTCGATTGCGGTCGAACAATCTGGGCCGATCCAAAGCTGGCTGGCGCTGCGGTTGTTCCGATGGACGGTGGAATCGTCCTGGTTCAACGGGCAATTGAACCGGCGATCGGTAAGTGGAGCTTTCCTTCGGGCTATGTGAACGGTGGTGAGAAAGTAGAACGTGCTGTCGAACGCGAAGTGCTGGAGGAGTGCGGTCTGGAGACGAAGACTGGCGAGCTTGTGGGACTGTACTCGGCAGCCGGCAATCCGGTCGTGCTCGCGGTCTACGAAGTGAGTGTGATCGGAGGCCAGTTGCGACCTGCTGACAATGAAGCACTGGACGTGCGAGTGTTCGACGCGAAGGACCTGCCTGTACTGGCATTCGAACATGACAATGGCATCGTAAACGACTGGCTCAAGATGCGGGAGACGGCTAGATGAGGTCGCACAGTGACGTCGTAGTAATCGGTGGCGGTGTGATCGGCGCGTCTATCGCTTACAGACTCGCGAGCGAGGGATCGAGCGTAACTGTCATTGAGCGTGACTCGATTGGCAGTCATGCTTCAGGGTTTGCGCTTGGCCTGCTGAACCCGACCAACGAGGCCAGCAAAATCGAATCGCTGAATCATAAGTCGTTTCGTATGCACGAAGATTTTCTGGAGCGCATCCAGGAAGAGTCGGGTGTCGATATCCAGGTGCGGAAAATGCCCCATATCGAGCTTGCACTTTCGGAAGACGAGGTGGCCGACCTGGAAGCCGAACTGGCGAGGATTGGTAAGTTCTCGAATTTCAAATCGACGTGGCTTCAACCGGATGAAATTCAGAAACTTGAGCCGCGGGTGTCGAATGAGATATCTGGGGGCGTGCTGGTCGAAGACATCATTATGCTGGACAGCTACAATCTCACCCTGGCGACGGTGCTCGCGGCCGAGTCGCGTGGTGCTGAAATAGCACAGGGTACGGCGACCGGCGTGATCTACGAGAAAGACCGGGCAGTCGGTGTGATGATGGGGCAAAGTCGCATCGCGTGCGACGCAGTGGTGCTTGCCCTCGGGCCGTGGTCGGGTACATCAAGCTTGTGGATCGACATCGACGTTCCAATTGTGCCCCAGAAGGGCGAGATAGTTCGCGTCGAGGGATTTGATCCACCGCTAGGATTTCATTTCCATGGAATTACGCTTGGAAGCTCGTGTTCGGTTGTGCAGAAAGCAGATGGCATGACGTGGATCGCGGCAACCTCGGAGGATGGTACGGGATTCGACACAACTCCATCATCCAGGGCGCTTGAATCGCTGTCGGCGCGCGGAATGAGGATGATGCCTGAGCTCGAATCGCACGACGTAGTTTTGCAGACCGCTTGCATGCGACCTGTCACGCCGGATGGCGAGCCGATCATCGGCAGGGTTCCCGGCAAAAGGGGTGTGTTCATTGCTACCGGAACAGGTGGCACGGGAGTCTTGCTTGCGCCGGTAATCGGCCGGGCGATTGCCGACCTTGTGACCACGGGCGACACTGATATCGAGATATCTGAGTTCAGTCTGGAGCGGTTCAGGTAAGGGGTGTTAGCGTGGCAAAAGAAATAGCCCCGGCATTTGACCGGGGCTATTTTTGGCACGACAGAGAAGGTCGAAGGAACCTACCCGTCGCTGATTTGTTCGCTGATCCAATCGCTGATCAGTTCGAGGAATCCGGGAATGAATTCCCTGGGATTAATGCCGAGCTCACCAATCGCGCCGCTAATCGCCGGCTGGAAGAAGTGATTCGTTACCGGGAATACCTGGATGTGGTGATTCGTATGTCCGACACCTGCCAGAATCTCCCTGAGTAAAGGCTCGTTCTGCTCGGCCGGAACCGCCCAGTCTTTCTCGCCAAAAATCGCAAGAATCGGCTCATCGACAGCAGCCCAATCTGGACCCGGGTCGTGCTTCAGGAAATCCTGGAACCACGTCGTGACCAGCTCTTTAGGATCACCCATGATGTAGTCCGGCGCGACCACGATTGAGGATCCGAGCTCTATCTGCCGCTCGAGTTCTTCGAGTCCTTCACCGGTCAGTATGGTGTTGTGTGCATTCGCGACATCGGAGAGGACTCGTTCGATGTAGGAGGTAGCTGGTCCATCGGCTTCAAGGAACCGTTGCGCCTGAAGCAGCAACAGGTCCCTGTGTGGTGCGACCGGTCCAGCGATCGAGACCACAAACGCGACTTCAGTTTCGGCCGCGACTGCTGCGACAACAACTCCGCCTTCACTGAAACCCGAAATGCCAACCTTCGACGGGTCGATACCGTCTTGCTGCTTCAGAACCTCCAGTGCGTCGGTCGCATCAACAATTCTTGAAGCGATCGTTGTGTCCAACACTTTGCCGGTCGACCTGCCGATACCTCGGTCGTCGAGCCTGAGCGAAGCAATGCCTTCGAGTGCCAGGTGATGTGCTACCTCTCGGGCCTGTCGCCAGGTGAAGACACCATCACGGTTGTTAGCACCGGAGCCGTCGATCATCAGGACCGCCGGGTGAGGTCCGGGACCGGCTGGCATCGCAAGGACACCGGCCAGAGCGACCTCGGTACCGTCGATCATCAGCTCGGTTTCGACAACACCTTCAGGTACCGTCGGGGCTCCGGCAGCCATCGCTTCGGGATGAATGGCGGCGATCTGATTACCAAAGTCGAGTCCGACGTAAACGATGTCGTCTATGACTGCGATCCCGTACGGGTTGTCACCACCGACGATGACCGTCGACAGCCAGTCGCCCTCGTAGCTCAGCCGGCTTACGGAACCGAACTCTTCGCCCTGCCGGTGGGTAACATAAATGGAGTCGTCACTTAGTGCGAGACCACCCGAGTTGCCCATTCTACCGACCACGAACTCACGGATTGAGCCTTCCAGCACAGGGATGCGAGTCAGGAAGTAGAACCCGTTCGAAACCCAGACATAGTTTTCGTCGGCTGCGATATCGAACGGTTGCCGGCCAATTCCGAGGTCGACTGTCCGGAGAATTTCACCAGCCGTCGAAAGTTGGGTAACGCTCTCGTCGAGCGGGTTGGTCACCCAAATGTTTGTGCCATCGAACGCGATCTCTTCGGGGAACTGACCGGCTTCGTAAACACCTATCTCCGATCCGTCCAGATCGAGATTGGTTACTGTCCCGTTGTCTTTATTCGTGACCCAGATCGACAGACCGTCAAACACGATGCCCTGGGGCGATTTGACCTTGAACCGACCCAGGTCTTTCCCTTCAATGCTGAATTTCCTTACCTCTGTAGCAGAAAAATCAGCAGTCCAGACGGTCTCACCGTCGAATGTGATTCCCCGTACTCCCTCGCGCCCACCCCGGACCGAGCCAAGACTGTCACCGGAAGGTACTGCGCGTCGAGAGACGAACCCGCCACTTCTGCTGGTAATAAAGAGTTCCCCGTTCACGGCGAGCAGGTCACGGACGCTATCGGAGGTCTTGAAGTACTCGACTACCGACCTGTCGATTTCCGGTTCCGATGTCGACGTGGGAGGTACCGCTGTCGCTGTCGGAGCGGGCGGGACCGGAGTACTGGTTGGCACGGGTGTCAGTGTTGGATCAACCGGTGCCTTCGTTGCAGTCGGGTCGATTTGGACAACCGCTGACCCTGCAGTAGCGGTTGGCTCCGCTACCTGGGTGGCCGGTTCGTCGTTTCCTGAACACGCGGCGAACACCGCGACCAGAAACATCAGCGATCCGATACCTAATACGATCTTTGTTCGTTGGTCCGATAAGAAACCAAACTTGAGCGTGGCCATGGCCGACTCCTTTTCTTGTAACTCAAGGATTCGATAGACCGCGCGTCAGCCTGGTCGGCCATTGGTTCGAACAGACCAACGCGCGGCAAAGGTCACGCTAGTTTTGATGGGGTGGGGTCGCATCACCCGAACAGGTGATCCGGGCGGGTGATTTTTCTACATCGGAACAGGTGAGATGAACCGAAGAATTACGAGGAGGGGGACTTCGAGACGGGGGTCTTCGATGTCAGGCCATGATCATTTGCAAACCGGGCGACTTCGACTCTGTTTGAGCATCCAGTTTTCGAATAGATGTTCTTTACGCCGCGGGGACCGGCAAATATGGATCCCCACCGACGCTGTGCGGTCATGCGCAATCGTCGCAATTTCACGTCCTCTGGCGGCGGGCAATGTGTTGATCGATCTGTGTATTTCAGTTCAAGTTTCGTATTTGTTATCGCATTTCGAGACGCCGATTGCGCTTGAAACTTGTACTGGAGTCACAGCCAGTTGTTTGAGTTTTTGTGAGTTCGATTCTCACGAGAAGTTCACATGCTTCGACTGATTATCACGGCTGCAACTGCGGGTTGTGAAGATAATCACAACCACGCACCAGTGATTCCGAATCGACTTGATCCTGAGTCACGTAGTGGAACTGAATCCGGGTGTCGAGCCCCGGTGGCAGGTCACCTAAACAGGAGATATCCATGGCATTATTCAGAATATTCGGTATCGGTAGCAGGGTTGGACTGATGCTTGGATTGCTGGCACTTACAAGCATTGCAGTTGCAGCTGCAGCTTGCACCGACAGTGGCGTCGCGCAACAGGACTACGACGCGCTAACCACCGAATTAAATTCGGCGAAAGCAAATTTAAGTTCAGCGCAGTCAGAAATTACCACCCTGAAAGCAGATTTGGCCGATCAGTCAACTGACTCTGGAAACACAGTGTCAGAGCACCACATCATTCAGGTCGGGCAATCTCAACCGGCACCGGCTGCAGCGGTCCTATAAGACTGGCAAACCAAGGAAGCCGCTCACGCTGGAATCTTCCTGCTTGAGACTTTCGATTCAAGTGGTCCTGCGGTCTGGGATGCGGCAGCCCACCCGACCGTATTCATAACCTCCGAAGGTGAAGGTTATGCGGGATTCATTTCGGAGACCTACAAGGGTGCTGGACTCCAGATCATCGACGCCGTTACTAAGGAACACGTCGCGTCTGCAGAGTTCAAACTCGGATACGAGACACACGGCGAACCACACGGCATGGGCGTTTCACCTGATGGCAAGTGGATCTACGTCCCGACCGCAGATGATGGCGCACCCTGGCAGGCGGGAGCACTCGGTGGGCGTCTGCTTGTAGTAAATGCAAAAACACTGAAGATCGACCAGATCATCCAGACACGAGGCGGTGGCCCACACCACGTGAAGGCGTTTGTGGATGCAAACGGCCAGGAAAGGATCATCGTCGAGTTGCAGGGAAACGGTGTGGATCTGTCAGAACTCAGCGCTCTGACGTAAATTGATGCCCGATCAAGTCCGTCTGATGTTCGATTT
>JAQBVG010000133.1 GCA_027623655.1 Chloroflexota bacterium | reverse complement strand
GCTGAACGAATTCCTCTCAGTTCGTGTGTTATCGGCGGGCTGGTACAGGTCGCCTCACACCTGATCGAACTGGGCCGGATCTCCGAGGCCACACGGCAGTTGACCCGGGCCATCGAACTCGACCCATCCGACACGCGACCGGTCCGCACGATGGTGAAGGCCCTTGCGCTGAGCGGGAAATACGAACAGGCCGACGGTATGATCGCACTACTGCGCCAGGTGGCCGAATCAGACCCGCCGGGCGCGACCATCGCACGCAGGCAATTCGTACTCGCCTGTGCCGACCGGGTGGTGATGACCGGCACCTTCGATCTCGCGAACGACATCAGTAATGTCGTTCAAAAAATGTCGATCACACCCGGTCGCCCTGCAGTCTCGACCGGTGTTGCGGAACTGGGAACGGCTATTTCAGTTGCCCTCGGCGAGTCCGAGGTGTCCGCGCAGGAGTTTCTGGCCGATCGTCCCGGATTGACCGAAAATCCATTTATCAACCGCCTGTTACAGGGGATGATTCTGGTCAGGGCGGGCGATACTCCGGCGGCTATCCAGGTGATCGAGCAGTACACGTCCGAGGCGGAGTTAAACGCTTCACCGGCCAGCGCCCTGATCGGTCACTCCCACCTGGTCCGGCTCAACACAGACCAGGAGTTATCTCAGGCCCATCACCTGGAACGTATCGCCGATATTGAGCGGCGCACAGAACTGAAACTGCCGACCTCTTCGCCCGGAAATGTGTTGCCGACCACGACGGACCCGTTCGAGGTTTACAAACTGTCGGAGCGGGAGGGGGATGCACTTTCGTTGATCTCCCGTGGCACAACAAACAGAGAAATCGCTGATCGACTGGCAGTATCGGTCAACACCATGCAAACCCATACCGGCAAGCTCCTTGCGAAACTTGTCGGGTCAAACCGGATGGAAGCCGCAGGGCTGTCGACGACCACCGGCGTTACCCGGAACTCTCAGCAACCATGAAACGTGGTGAATGCCACCTCAGAACTGGTTCTCCGCCATCGGCACGTCGACTCGTACTTTTCGAATTCGTCCATCACCCTGGAATCGTGCTCGCCCAAGCACTGTCGATTCGCACAGATACAGGTCGCGCCCATCCGGGCCACCGAGCATGCAGGCGTAAGCGCTCTTGTCGCCATCTTCCAGCTGGATAACTTGCATGACTTCACCGCCGTCAGCCACACGTACCCAGCCACCAGAGTCGCCATACGAAAAGTACGGGCAGGCCACCCAGATGCAACCCTCAGCGTCAAGACTGATGCCGTCTGTCGGTGCCGCGAGATTTGCAAACGGCCGCCTGTTCGACAGCGTCCCATCGTGGTTTATATCCCACGCGGTCAGCGTGAACGCGAAGGTCTCAGCGACGATCAATGTCCTGCCGTCAGGCGTAATCGCCCCGCCGTTTGGAAAACAGACACGGTCGGCGACGATCTGCGACGAACCGTCAGGTCGGGCCATCACCAGGTTTCCAAATTGCGGTGGATTGAACGGCCCCGGAGCCTCTTCCTCGCTCAACCCCGACAAATAGGCTCCGGCATACGCCGTGCCATCTGGCCCGACGACCATGTCGTTATTGCCAGTGCCATAAGGTGTCGAAATGTCCGCGTGATGCACCGAGTCGGCACGAGAAGCTCCGCCGGTCACTACAACTTCTTTCGGGACCCGCACTATCTCCCGACTTTCGGTAGCGACAACCAGCATGTCGCCGTTTTCAAGGAAACCGAGTCCGCTCGGAAATTCACCCGGGTCGAAAACTGTTTCAACGCTTCCAGAGTCGTCAAGCCTGGAAACTTTGCCCGCCATAACGTCGCTGAAATACTACCTGTTTTCAGCAGCGCGCCACCTTGGCCCCTCGGGGAAAAACAGATCCCCTGCGACCATTTCTATCGGATTCCGGAGCACGTAATTCTCCTTTTTCCAGTCGCCCGCAAATAACAAAAACAGGCAGCTAACCAACGAGAAGATTTGTCAGTAATCTAAACGTAAGCGCCAGTATAGAGACGCCACTGAGCCGTAAAGGGCGTCAATCGTGATCCCCCCTGGTTGGCGTGTACCATTACCGGCACCAAGACACGCATATTCAAGTTCGAAAGCCGCCCTGGAAATCCAGCAACCAACACAACGTATATGACCACTACCAGCAACCCCAAAGACAAACTCGACTCCAAACGCGCCGGCAAACGTGCGCCGGGCAAATGGCGAAGCTGGGAGACGACCGAAGGAGCGATTCGCGCTCCCCACCGCTCGATGATGAAGGCGATGGGTCTCAGCGACAGCGACATCGCCGCACCGTTCGTCGGCATCGCCTCAACCCACAACGAGGTCACGCCCTGCAACGCCGGGATCGAGCCACTTGTGGAAGAAGTTAAACGCGGCGTTATTGCGGCTCAGGGAACACCATTTACGTTCGGAACGATCACCGTGTCCGACGCCATTTCGATGGGAACCGAAGGCATGCGCGGCTCGCTCGTATCGAGGGAAGTGATCGCCGATTCCATCGAAACCGTCTGCTTCGCCGAGCGTTACGACGGACTCGTCGCCGTCGCCGGCTGCGACAAATCCCTGCCGGGCGCAATGATGGCAATGGCTCGCCTGGACATCCCGTCGGTATTCGTCTACGGCGGCTCGATCATGCCCGGCTCGTGGCGTGGCCAGGATATTCAGATCCAGAACGTTTTTGAAGCAGTTGGCCAGTTCCAGTCGGGTCAGATCGACGAAGAAGAGCTCTACCAGATCGAATCGCACGCCTGCCCTGGCCCCGGTGCCTGCGGCGGCATGTTCACGGCCAACACGATGTCATCTATCGGCGAGGCACTCGGCCTCTCACTTCCCGGAGCAGCCTCCGAGCCGAACGTCGACCAGCGCAAAGCCGCATCCTCAAGAGCAGCAGGTCGAGCGGTGATGGAACTTCTCAGGAAAGACATCCGACCCTCCGACATCCTCACCCGCAAGGCATTCGAAAATGCCGTGACGGTAGTCGTCGCGATGGGCGGCTCGACCAACACAACCCTTCATCTACCAGCAATCGCACACGAAATGGGCATCAGCCTGACGCTCAAAGACATCCACGACATCTCGATGCGAACTCCGCTCATCGCAAACATGAAACCGGGCGGCAAGTACGTGATGCTCGACCTCGACCGCTCGGGCGGAATTCCGATGGTCATGAAACGACTACTCGACGCCGGACTTCTCCACGGTGACTGCATGACAGTAACCGGAAAGACCATTGCCGAAAATCTCGCAGGTGTTGTGGTAGGTGAACCGAACGACGTTCTGCACTCAGTCGAAAATCCGATCTCCTCAACCGGAGGGCTGGTCACCCTGTTCGGCAACCTCGCACCCGACGGTTGTGTTCTGAAAGTCGCAGGTCACCAGTTCGGCCAGACGTTCGGTGGACCCGCCAGGGTTTTCGATGGCGAAGAGGGCGTGATGGAAGCGCTCCAGAAACGTGACATCCGCGAGGGCGACGCGATAGTGATCCGCTACGAAGGCCCGAAGGGCGGACCCGGTATGCGGGAGATGCTCTCGGTGACAGCGGCGCTCGTCGGACAGGGGCTAGGCGAAAAAGTCCTTCTCATGACAGACGGTAGATTCTCCGGTGCATCCCACGGATCAATGATCGGTCACATAGGTCCAGAGGCTGCAGTAGGCGGACCAATCGCGGCCGTACAGGATGGCGACCTGATCGAAGTCGATCTCAACAAATTCGAACTGAATGTCAGGATAAGCGACAGCGAACTCGCCGCCCGTCTCAAGAAGTGGCAGCCAAAACCCCCGCCCTACACCAAAGGCGTCCTCAGCAAATACATCAAGCTCGTAAACCCCGCCTCCACAGGTGCAGTCACCGGCTGATCATACCGTCCCCTTGCGAGGGCGCAGTGTCGACCTCTGGTCTTTTCACACAAGTATCAACGCACATGACCAGATCTGAAACCCACCTGATCGATCTCCCTTCAGCAGTAGTCGAAGTTAGGAGCACTGGGGAAGGTGATCTCGTTGTGCTGCTCCCGGACCTGGGTCGTTTTCCTCGCGATTTCGATCATCTTTCAGGCGAATTGATAGCCAATGGGTGTTTCGCTGCAGTCTTAAATCGCGCCGGTACCGGCAGAAGTACACTCAATGGCGAGAATTGGACATTTCATGATCTTGCCGGGGGTGTAGGGGAATTCATCGAGAAACGTGACACCGGGCCCATACACGTTTGTGGCCACGCTTTTGGGAACCGTGTGGCAAGGTGCCTTACTGCCGATCGACCCGAACTTGTCAAGACGATCACACTCTCGGCAACTGGTGGGAAGCTGGTGAATCAGCACCCTTGCTTGCCGTCCAGAGTCTGCTGGATCAGATTGCTCCCCCAGGAAATGGACGCGATTTGAAAAAATCTCTGGGTTTTCAAGTGCGGCAGATAGAAATCGACGGCGCATGGCACGCTCTGCTGCCAGAACAGCCCATGGAAGTTGCGTCAGTCATCATCTCGTTTTTGAACGGTTATTCGTGATTCGCGCAGCAAAAACAGTCTCGAAAAGTCAGGCCATCTCGCTCTGGGTATTACTGGTTTTTGCCTTATTTTTCGTAACAGCTGTCGCTCTCCTGACCGCGGCATGCTCATCCACCGCCGAGCCGATAGTCGAAACCCGCCAACCAACGTAAGTACCTGCGGCAACAACGGCTCGATCCTCATCACCGACCGAAACCCCAACCAGCACTGCCACGACAATCGACGACGACTCGCCCACCATCACGTCGCAACCCGGTTCGTCCGCCACCGCAATGCCCGTGCCCGCCCCCGCCAACACCTCGCCAACCCCAAATCCCCCGCCGCAACTACCCGCTGGCACACCGATACCGGCATCGCCAACTCCTTCAGCCCTACCCTCCCCGGCGCCCACCCTCGCCCCAACTGTCACATCGACACCCACGCCAACCCCGCTCCCGACCGGCGCAATCCCCCAGGTCTCAACCGAGCCCGCCTTTCCCGGACTTCACTTCGCAACGTTTGGCGATAACGCACTGCTCCTCACGTACCCACCAGACGGCTCAAACCGTATCGCGGTTATCGAGCAGAAAGGTGTGATCTCGATCTTCGAAAATTCCTCGACCGTGGACCATGTAACCAGGTTCCTCGACATCTCGGCCAGGGTCAGCACACAGGGGAATGAAGAAGGTTTGCTCGGTCTCGCATTCCACCCCGCCTATGCCTCGAACGGCTATTTCTTCGTCTACTATTCAGCCGCGAATCCTCGGCGGTCGGTTCTCAGTCGATTCACTGTTTCTGCGAATCCCGAAATTGCAGATCCCGTCAGTGAAACCATCATCCTCGAAGTTCCTCAACCATTTTCGAACCACAACGGGGGATCGCTGGTATTTGGCCCGGATGGCTACCTGTACCTGGGACTGGGTGATGGCGGCAGCGGCGGTGACCCGCAGGGTCACGGGCAAAATCCAACAACCCTGCTCGGATCGATCATTCGCATCGACGTGGACACTACGTCCAATACCAAAAAATATGGCATCCCGGCCGGCAACCCGTTCGCAACTTCTCCTGATGGCCCGAACGACCCTCGACCTGAAATATGGGCGTACGGACTCCGGAATCCATGGCGTTTTTCGTTTGATCGGACCAGTGGCGACCTGTGGGTGGGCGATGTCGGTCAAAACGCCTGGGAAGAGGTCAATGTTGTCGAGTCGGGTGGCAACTATGGCTGGAATATTCTCGAAGGCAAGCACTGCTTCGAGCCATCCTCGAACTGCAATCCCACTGGCACAATCCTGCCAATCACCGAATACTCCCACAGCGGTGGCAACTGCTCCGTAACCGGCGGCCACGTCTCCCGCAGTTCGGCGATTCCGGAACTCACCGGCGTATACCTCTACGCCGACTACTGCTCCGGCAGGATCTGGGGATTGCGCACGAACGACCTTGCAGGGTTCTGTCAGAACTCAGTGTCGGGGCAGAATAGCA
>JAQBVG010000132.1 GCA_027623655.1 Chloroflexota bacterium | reverse complement strand
CAGGACTCTTCCGACCTCGTTCGCCACACGCATACCCCGCGTTGCTCTCTGTAATGCGGGCACAAAAAAAATCCTTGTCGTGCTGACAAGGATCGATATCGCTCACGCGTGTGTGCAAGTTCAAGCTCGCCTCGGACCGCGACCCAACAAATCGGCCGCAACTCTGGCTAGTTTCTTGCAGACTCCCTTGCCAGCCTCTCTGGACTGGATTAAAAGGCCCACAAACTATTCAGTTCTTAACAATCCAGATTACCACCGAACTAACCGCACTACAACGCATTAGGGCCGAATTCTTCGACGCTGCAGGTGTATCGGTAAACCCTGACACAGTGCGGCTGCGTCCGAACGCCAGTCGCTCCTCACTACAGCGCCACCCAGTCCCCCTGGGGATCGCTCTCGTCCGCGGGCGCAACAGGCCGCCACGAGCCAGGATAGAGCTTCAGACCGCACATGCACCGCACCGATCTCATCCTGCGCTTGCGAACAATAATCACCTTGCAATGCCCGCACTTCGACAGGTAGCGGACCTGCGACTGCCACTTCTCGGTCGTAACGTCCACATACCTGCGCGGTTTGACACCCAACTCGATGCACACCGCACGAAACTCTCGTCCGTGTGCGCTCGGTTTTTCACCGTATCGATCGTGAACTACGGCGTGTGCAACTTCGTGGAGCACTACCTGGTAAATGTCGTCACTCTCGCCCATAGCAAGCAGGCGCGAGGAAACTGAAATCTGCCTCCTTGAGGGCATGTACGACCCGAGCGTCCGTCGCATGCGACTCGACACCCGGACCGGTGGGAGTTGCAACCCTGGCTGGTGATCATCAATTGCCTTGTCAATCAGGAGATTTACGCTTGACAGTGTTGGTTTTGCGACGACCGGGCTCGGAAGATCAAACGACAGTTGTCGCTCGATGTCTGGCTTCTGCTGTGAAGCGGTAACACTGTGTACACCCGCTACGCGCGATCGGCGACCAAGAGCCCGACCGAGAACTCGCCCTGCCGCATTTAGTACTGGAATAGAAATGAAGATGGTCCCGTGAAGCTAAAGCAATCGCAAACGCAAACGCAGAAAAATCTCAGGTGTAAAAACCCGAACGGCCTCGTTGCAAGTGAGCGCCTCTAGCCGAGTATCCCGATTTCCCCCACCAGGTTCCTCGAGTCAAACGGTCGATTTACTGGAATCGCGCCAGTGAAAACGCACTAATATCAACCGACGACTCAACTCCGGTAGCAAGCGCGGCCGCAGCCCTACCCATCGCCGGCCCCAGGAGTATTCCCTGCCGACCGCCACCAGTGGAAATTACGAGACCGTCGGGGCCGGGTTCAGCGTCGATAATTGGAGCTCTGTCGGGCGTCATCGGGCGTAAACAGGCTGTCTGTTTTACCAGATCGGCGTCCTCAAGATAAGGCAGCATCCTGACCAGCGATCCTATGATTCGATCGCGGGCAGCGTCCGTAACGCTATCGTCAAATCCGACTTCCTCTTCCGTCGTGCCCGCCCACAGTAGACCGTCACGCTTCGACGTTGCGTAATCGGTGTCCCACCAGAGAGAAACCTTCAGTGGAGGGCCGGGTGCGTCGAGTCGTATGATTTGGCCCCGTAAGGGTGTAACCGGGGCGGCAATATCCAGTTCAGCGAGAAATCCGCCAGTCCACGGACCTGATGCCACGACCACCGAATCGGCCCCGGTCAAACCGTCTGAGGTAACTACTCCGGAAACCCGACTCCCGATAACCGCCACTTCGCGGACCTCGCGATTCACCAAACGTGCGCCGTGTCGCTCAGCAGCCTGCCACAGCGCAAGTGTCAACATATACGGGTCGACCTCGTAGGCGTCACCGAAGTACAGCCCACCGAGGATCGATGGCGAGACCCTTGCATCGATGTGGCTCAGTTCGCCATGTGACAACCAGCGAATATCGAGTGTGTGGTCGTCGGCATACGACCGGTAAACTCGCTCCATAGCCGCAGCATCTGCAACGTCCTCGACAAGCATCAGCGACGGCTTGCGGTTGAAGTTCGCACTCAGGCCGTCGCCGCTGCCACCGTACAGCTGTACAGCCAGGTCGCGATGGAGCCCTATCGAATAGCGCGAAAGGCTCTCATAGGGATCGTCGGGCGGAGCGCCGAAATGCGGAATGATCCCACCCAGTGCGAAGCCCGAAGCGTGAGATGCCAGCGAGTCTCTCTCGAAAAGCGTGACATCGTGACCGTCCAGGCTAAGGTAATACGCGGTCGCACAACCGGTGATGCCCCCGCCAACAATCGAAACTTTCATTAGCGGCGGTAGTTCAATGGTTCGCTAAACAACGCACCGGGTGCGTGCTTACTCACCAACTGTTAACCCCGGGTCCTGAACGTCGCGTAAATCTCATCGCCCCGGTTCTGGCGCCGCCTGGCCACTCCGGTCTCATGCGCCGCTTTGGATACGGCCCGCGCCACTCGCCGGGCAACGTTTTGGTCGAAAACGCTGGGGATAATGAAATCCTCGGTTATGTGAGAATCGGGAATAACACCAGCGATCGCAACCGCTGCTGCGATTTTCATTTCATCGTTAATGGTCGATGCCCGCACGTCGAGCACGCCTCGGAAAAGACCCGGGAAGCACAACGAGTTGTTGACCTGGTTTGGATAGTCCGTCCTCCCTGTGGCCATGACTCTAACGTTTTTCGGAATCTCTTCTGGCCAAATCTCAGGGTCGGGGTTCGAAAGCGCAAAAACGATCGCATCTGAAGCCATTTTTTCGAGCTGTTCTGTCGTCACCAACCCCGGACCTGCCAGGCCAAGCAACATGTCTGCTCCAACAAGCCCTTCGGCAAGCGACCCCTCGAAGTCGGCATCATTCGTGTTGTCCGCAAACCACTTCTTCATCGTGTTGCTGCCGTAATCGCGCTTGCGGCTCAACGCACCTTGCCGGTCATACCCGATGATATTTGTCACTCCGAACGCCTGCAGAATTTTCGTGCACGCCGTTCCGGCAGCCCCAACGCCCGCAATAACGATTTTCAATTCCTTCGGCTGCTTGTCGACGATCTTCAGTGCGTTGATGAGTGCTGCGAGGACCACCACCGCCGTGCCGTGTTGATCATCGTGAAACACCGGTATGTCGAGCTCCGCCCGCAGGCGATCCTCGATTTCGAAACACCTGGGCGCACTGATATCTTCAAGGTTTATTCCGCCGAACCCGGGAGCCAGTGCTTTGACGATTCTGATGATCTCTTCAGTGTCCTTTGTATCGAGCACTATCGGCCAGGCGTCTACACCACCGAACTCCTTGAACAACAGCGCCTTGCCTTCCATCACGGGAAGTGACGCTGCCGGTCCGATATCGCCAAGACCAAGCACGGCCGTTCCGTCCGACACTACTGCAACGGTGTGACCTTTTCCTGTTAGCGCCCACACCGCCGCCGGGTCTCGGTGAATGGCCATGCAGACACGACCGACACCGGGTGTGTACGCCTTCGACATGTCGTCACGAGTCGTAACAGCAACGCGGGAACGCATCTCGATCTTGCCACCGACGTGCAACAGGAACGTCTGATCGGAGACGCTTCGAACTTTCACATTCGGTACGGCCCTGATCGCGCTGACAACCTCCACGGCATGTGCCTGACCGGCCGTGTTAATGGTGAAATCACGCACCATTTTGCCTTTGGTGGTCTGCACAACATCGACGCCCTGTGCACTCCCACCGGCATCACCTATCGCAGACGTAATTTTGCCCAGCATTCCGGGCACATTCGGATATTCAGATCGCACCGTAATGCTGTAGGCAACGCCTGGTGTTCGTCCGGCCATGTATCCACTCCACGTAGCTCAGCCGATTGCGCACAGTCGCCGCGAAGTGTCGGATTGAGCCAGGTTCAATTCATATTTGTTCAACAGAGACATAAATTCTAGCACTGGATACACGGGCGCTCATTGATGTTTTGACACCGTGTTTAACGATGCAGGCACGTACCGCAACTCTGGTTCAAATCCAGGCCCTCACACCGTGCCTGAGGTTATTCGATACGTTATTCTGGATGCCGATTAATCGAAACTGGCACGGAGATAAATATGGCAGAAACGGCGAGTCCCCGAATGAAGGGCCGATTCACCACGTGCGAACTTGTGCGACGTGAAGAGCTGACGGAAGACCTGATCAAATTTTGGATCAAGCCAGCAGAACCGTTCGTTTTTAAACCGGGCCAGTACTGCACAATCGGCGTCGATGGCCTCGAACGCCCGTACTCCATCGTTTCTTCGCCCGATGAACCGGAAATCGAACTGTTCATCGAGGTAGTGCCCTATTCCGAAGGCGGTCACCTTACCCCGGTCCTGGACGACCTCGAAGTCGGGGCGCAAATGACCCTGCGGCCACGCGCAAAGGGCATCTTCGTCCTGCAGCCCGGCTTCAAGAACCACATCTTTGTTGGCACGGTCACCGGGGTCGTCCCGTACATATCGATCCTACGGAAATTCCTGGGCGACTCCGGATATCCGGAACCAGCCGATGGCGTGGCGCGTGAAGACTACAATTTCCACGTTCTTGAGGGTGCCAGCTACGACGACGAGTTCGGTTACGACCAAGAACTGAACGAGCTCGCCAGCAAGCACGATTTCATCAAGTTTTACCCTTCCGTTTCACGCCCGAACGAAGAACGCAACGCCAACTGGACCGGCGCAAAGGGTCGAATCAACCTTCTCGTCGAGGACTATGTCGCAGCACTCGGAGTCGACCCGAAAGAGACCTGCATCTACGCCTGTGGTCACCCGCAAATGATCGAAGATGTCGGCCGACGGTTCGCTGATACCGACTACACCTTCGTCGAAGAACGCTTCTGGAAAGAAGACTAAAAGAACCCGGAATCTGGCTCGACCCACACCCGGCAAAGGTCTGGCGAGCCGCCCATCAAAACCCTACTCGAACAAGCCTCGACCAGCGAACAATCCCGAATTCCCGAAACGAGCACCGGCGTTCTCGCAACATAGAAAATCCCGCCAGCCAGAGAATTCAGTCCCACTTGACCTTATACTCGAGCACCTGAAACTCATCTACCGTCGTCATCGGCATCTACAGAACAGCAATTTATCCACCAACACACGAGGGACCTCAGGAAATGGCAGAACGAATCGGATTCGTAGGACTCGGCATCATGGGCAAGCCAATGGCCAAAAACCTGGTCAAAGCGGGCTACGACGTAACCGTCTTCAACCGCTCCTCGGCCAGCATCAAGGAACTTGTCGCTGATGGAGCTACGGCAGCATCCTCAGCGTCCGACGTCGCCTCCAAATCCGATATCACTGTTGTCATGGTCCCGGATAGCCCGGATTCCGAAGCCGTGGTACTCGGCGAAAACGGCCTGCTCGCTGGCGCGTCGCCCGGCGATCTCATCATCGACATGTCTTCAATCGAACCAGCCATATCCCAGCGAATCCATGCCGCGTGTGCAGACAAGGGAGTCCACTTCCTCGACGCACCGGTCTCCGGCGGCGAGCCCTTCGCCATCTCCGGCGATCTTGCAATTATGGTCGGCGGAAATGCCGGCGATTTTGAACGAGCGCAGCCGCTGTTCGGCATAATGGGCAAATCGGCTGTACTGTGCGGCGAAAGCGGAGCAGGAAACGTCACGAAACTCGCCAACCAGGTAGTCGTCGGAGCCAACATCCTCGCATTGTCGGAAGCGCTGGTACTGGCCACAAAGGCAGGCGTGAACCCGGAAACAGTATTCAACGCCATCAAAGGCGGCCTCGCCGGGTCCAACGTCATGAACGCCAAGGCACCAATGATGTTCGGGCGAAACTTCGCGCCGGGATTCCGTATCGAGCTCCACTACAAGGACATCAACAACGCCGCAAAGACAGCAAACGACCTCGACCTCCCACTACAACTCACCGCCCAACTCCAGCAGGTCCTTAAGGCACTGGTCGGCTGGGGTGAAGGCGGCAACGACCACTCGGGAATCCTGAGTTACGTCGAAAAACTCTCCGGAGTGACCGTAACCAACAAGTAAACACCTGCGAACT
>JAQBVG010000131.1 GCA_027623655.1 Chloroflexota bacterium | reverse complement strand
AAGCAGCCGGATGATCACCGGGTCCCTGTCCATTGCCTCGAAGATCCCTGCGAAGTCGTCAGTTTGGATCGGCAGCAACTCGGCCAGCGCATCCGCCCTGGCTGCTTCGGTGGTCGCCAGGATCATCGCCTGCATCTTCGGCAATCGGTCCTCACCGAAAAACATATGTTCGGTTCGGCACAGCCCAATACCCTCGGCACCGAACCTCCGGGCCGTTGCAGCATCTGCCGGCGTATCGGCATTGGCCAGCACCTGTAGATCACGCCTGGCGTCGGCCCACTCAAGCAAATGGTCCAGTTCAACGTCTTCGCTGGCTGGCACGAGCCCGGCCTCGCCCACGATCACCGACCCGGATGTTCCGTCGATCGTGATCAATGCTCCTTCCGAAATTGTCACGCCACCGACGGACATGACACGACGCACAAGATCGACTTCGAGTGCCTCGCAACCCACGATGCAGGGCTTACCCATCCCGCGGGCCACTACCGCTGCGTGCGACGTTAGCCCACCTTTAGCCGTCAAAATTCCTTCAGCGGCATAAAAACCATGGATATCGTCTGGCGAAGTCTCTGGTCGCACAAGGATCACATGATCGCCAGCATTGGCGCGTTCTTCGGCCACGTCGGCATCGAACGCAACGTGCCCAATTGCGGCACCCGGAGATGCTGCCAGACCGCGTGCCAGGATCTCCATTCCGTGATCGCTCGACAGCTGCGGCAACATGAGCTGGGATAGCGACGCCGGATCGACACTGAGAAGTGCTTCTTCGATGGTTATTACACCCTCTTCAGCAAGATCAACAGCAATCTTCACTGCTGCACGAGCCGTCCGCTTCGCGTCACGTGTCTGGAGGATGTAAAGCTCACCATTTTCGATAGTGAACTCAATGTCCTGCATATTCTGGTTGTAGCGCTCGAGCTTCTCGGCGTTCTCCAGCAACTGCGAGTACGCTACGGGGAACTTCCTGGCCATAGCCGAAACCGGATCAGGGGTCCTGACCCCGGAAACTACATCCTCACCCTGGGCTGACAGAAGGAACTCGCCGTACAGCCCCGGTTCACCAGTTGACGGGTTACGCGTGAAGCAAACACCCGTTCCCGACTCCAGGCCAAGATTCCCGTACACCATCGAAACCACGCTGGCAGCAGTCCCAAGATCGTCCGAAATACCCTGCATTCGACGGTATGTCTGTGCTCGCTTTCCGTCCCACGATTCGAAGACAGCGCCAACACAACGGCGAATCTGCTCTCGGGGGTCCTGCAGGAACGGCTCGTCTGACTCCTCGAGCATCACCTCCTTGAACACAGCCACCAGGTCCTCGAGCGCGTCAGCTGGAAGGTCAGCCGGATTCAGGGTTCCAACGCTATCCATCGCGTCGTCTAACTTGACTTCAAATGCACGTTTGTCGACCCCGGCCACGACCTCGCCGTACATCTGTAGTAGTCGACGGTACGAGTCGTATGCAAATTTTCTGTCCCCGGAGCTTCTGGCGAGCGCCTCGACAGACTGGTCGTTGAGGCCGACGTTCAACACCGTGTCCATCATGCCCGGCATTGATACCACGGCACCGGAACGAACTGAAACCAGGAGCGGGTCACTGTCGCCGCCAAGTTTCTTAGAGGTCTGGTCTTCCAGACCGTCCAGGTGATCGTTGAATTCCTGCCAGAACGAGTCGGGTAGCTGCTTCTCGTGATCGTGGTACGCCCTGCACGCCTCGGTTGAAACCACGAATCCGGCGGGCACAGCAATACCGAGCTTTGTCATTGTCGACAGACCAAAACCCTTACCTCCGAGCAACTCAGGTCCGGCAGGTTCGGTAGAGCGAAAATCGTACACAAGCTTTGAAGTCACTGAAAAATCCTTGAACAGGTGAGTTTCCGGTAATTTCCGGTTCACTCAGGATCGAAACAATCACATGGCGACGGCACACAGGCCGTCGCTGCCAGCCCATCACTTACAGATCAAGAACGACCCGACTAGTGACGGACGCCGGTATACGGTGGCCAGGTTTCAAAAAGTAATTCTTCGCGATACGTCGTGGCACGAGTCGAAGCAATAGACAAATTGGAAGCGAGAACAGGCTGCGTTCTCGCACGTACTATGCGCACATCTGAATGCATTGCGGCACCTGCGAAGTGGCCAGGGTGCTTCGGGCTCGTTGTCGGGCGGTTCAGCCCGAGATGCACATTTTCCTACCTGCAACGTGACCTAACAATGATAGTTCGGCCACACCTCGTGGATATTTTGTGAATTTGTGGAGAGCGCGGGGTTTGCATCCGAAGCGAATACGACAGTGGAGTTACTTTCAAACGTTCAACCGGGAGGCCAATTACCTGGCGCCATCGAATTCAATCCGTTAACCAGTCCGTTGAATTCACGCAAGGAACAAAAAGCCGGACACCCTGCGTGAATATCGCAGTGTGCCCGGCTTTTCACCATGGTTTACCCGGATCGCTAGCTTCCGAGCGTGAGCCCGATGACTTTTGACGCTCCGAACTGATCATCAACCTTCAGCGGTTGGGAACACGACGTGTGGAATCTGGCAGTCTGCAGCAGGGTTCCACCTTCACTCGCGTAGATGTAGATCTTAGTCTCGGTGTCCAGCTTCGTGGCACCCCCGGTCGCCGAATCTATGTCGAACGTACCGCCGAGTGCGACCGGACCCGTAAACCAGGTCTTGGAGCCGTCACTGTTTTTGACCACGATGAACACCGGATCCGTGGCACCAGGACCGCCGTTCGAGTCAGTGATTGTGACCTTGGTAGGATCCTGCGTGTGACTGGAAGCCGCAGCGCCGGTGTACATCATATGTAAGATCCCGGCCTTTACACGCCCCTCGCAAAGGTCCGCCGATGTTGAACCGGGTTCGCAGTCCTCGCGACCGTCCTCGTTGATGAATTTTGCGAGTTCCACCGATCCAAACGTGTCGCCCAGGAACAATGGAGCCGAACAGGAGGTATGGAACTTGATGTCTTGAAGAAGCGCTGTGTCAGCTGCGTTGCAAATGAGTAGCCGGGTTGTCGAACCGAGGTGGGGATGGGCGTGGTCGTCCAGGGCGTGATCCAGTACGAAGCTGCCACCGGCCGCGACGTTCGAAAACGTTGCGAAAACGTCCGTTGTGTCGTTTTTGTCCACCCACTTGATCGTTACCGGCGATGCACCGACTGGGTCTCCAGAGATGATCGGCGCTTCAGTACCGGTCTGCGAGTTAGATCCTGCGCCGGAGTCTCCGGTGTAGATCATCGTTAGATAAGCCGGTCTGACCTTGTCGGGCAGACACAAATCCGTTTCGCACGGGGTGCTACCTGTAACACTTGCAAATGCCTGCCGCGGGCCGAACGAAGAAAACGACGGTGCCGCGTACAGCGCTGTTAAAGCGATACCTGTCGCGCCGGCCTGCTTCAGCAACCGACGTCGGGTTATCAATTTCGTATTTGAATCGGATATTTCACTCGGCATTGAGGTCTTTTCGGCCACTAGAAGATCTCCCTGATTAACGGTCTCCGCACCACTTATACGTCTATGTCCAATATGCGTCCATGAACATGGCAGCCGAATTTGTGAACGGATCGTTAATCCGTTTCGAACTTCACCTGCTCTGAGACGCCCCGATCGTGTACGTGAGTCCTGTGAGCCTCATCCCGATGGCGATACCATCGGCTCTCTCAATATGAGCCTCCTGACCTTTCCGGATCACGATCCAACAAGCACACTGCAACCTGTTGCAGTTCGTCGCCAGGCACCTTTGTTGAGGAAGCGGCGGCATCTGCACCCTAGGTGCCAGCCCTTTTCTGGCCGGGAAATGGTGTTGGCACTCTGGTTCATCCGTTGGAACGGTGGCTCCTGTTGTGGGGGCCACCGTTCTTTATTTTTCCGAACTAACGCACCTCACTGGCCCCACTCGAGGCTCGTATTCGAGTGCATCAGAACACGCTGGACAGACCTGATTCAGATGAAATCACTGATCAGTTCTGGCTCTCGGCACACACGTAACACCTTCGTTTCTGACCGGATACACGGGATTTTGGCCGAAGATGACCGCACTCGAGAACGTCGAACCAGATAGATCGTCCTCGATGATTTTTCATCGAAATTCTTCGAGAAACCTGGCTGATCTTGAACGGCCGGGTCCATACATGTACGGTCGAAGCGCGAGACAAAAAAGAAACCTGATTCTCTACCGAGTTGAACATCGAAGGCCACGACGAGCAACCTAGATCAATCCCTTGTCCGATGCTATGAACGTGATGTGAACATCGAATGAATATTTTGGAAATTAAGTACTTCCGGGCAGGGACACGCCCATGAAGACTACGACCGAGCGTGGATCAACACCCGATTGATTCAGGATCCTGTGCGTGCACACTGCCTCCATCACCGGTGCTAACAGGCGCCCAACCCCCTGGGACCGCTCAACAGGCCCCGGCCTGTCCGGTGGCCTTTGAAAATGGGTCAAGTTTTCCAGCATCAGAGCTGCACCGCCAGTACGGCCTGAAGATTTGTCAGCACGCTATATCCGGGCAATTCCTTACTGATAAATGACCCGCCAGATGTTCGCCGAAGAGCTACAGAGTCTCGGTGTGTAGATTTTGCCATCGGGCGAACCGCTCAGTGCGCAGAAAATCGGGTTCAATCTCCTGGCACATCGATGTTGTCCACACCAACGCACCACGTAACGTCACCGTCGCAAATATTCATAAGTTGTTAACGACCCCAACGCTCCCGTTCGGTCGCTTTTTCGGTTTCTAAAAGCCAAATTTAGTCAACTCTGTCTGCCCGGCTGTCTCGGCCTGTGAAACGGTTGAACAAGATCGATTTCCGTCTGCAGGTGCTGCCCCACCGAGGCTTGCGCGTCTGCTCAATCGCGCTCCAGACCCTGCGTACCCACACCAACACAACGCATATTGCTTGTGCAACCCCGTGAACAGAGGTATGAATAAGTTGTTAATATCGATAGTGCAATCAGCACAACGGATATCTCATGCCTCCCTGCGTTCACGGTGCGCCCATATCTAGAGACTTTGCGTCCTTACGCAGGGTATTTGTCGAGCTTCAGTCACCGAAATTGAAGTGGGTTCACGACCAGGATGGCCGGTTCGACTGCCGCTCGATGAAAAATCGTCCGATCGGCATTGAAGAACAACTCGTGGCCAGAATTGCAAACACCGAATATCCCGGCGGATTCGTCATGATCACAGAGTTGACCGATTGTGTGGAAGCTCGTGTGCAGTTCTGGGAGTACGGTCGCCCGAACGAAGCGGTCGCATTCGGTCCTACTCGGATCGACGCGCTCGAAATGCTGGCAACCGGCAAGAACGTCGAAAAATACCTTGCCGACCCAGCATCGTCAGATGAATGGTTTGACTAGGATTCTGAACCTTTTCTGGTTGGCGTTCAGCACTTCCCCGCCCATTCGGAAAATCACCGTCAAACGTCCAGGCTTGAATTCCAGTCTCAGCTCCCGGGTCTCGCACAACCAGGAAACACCCGGGCTTTTTCATACACGCATCTTTGCGGCCCTGAACACTGCGCGATGAGACTGCTGCCACACACAGCGCTGTCGTCCGCTGCAGGCATACTCGTCTGGGGTGTGACCGGAGAGCCAATCGCAGTTCCAGTAGCGGTTGCGGCAGGCGTTCTTCCCGATGTGGATCACCTGTTCGATTACTACGTCAAATACGGACGCCGCGACGGTCGGTTCCAGTTTCTGCTCTTCCACGGCTGGGAATATCTTCTGATCGGCCTGATCGCCTACCTGTTCTGGCTTCACGAACCGTGGTTGCTGGCCTTGATCGCCGGATATGCGACTCAAATCGCTGGTGATCAGTTCTCCCACGACAATGCCCGCTGGAACACGTACCTCGTAACCGCCCGCGCATCGAAGCGTTTTCGCGCACCGCGATTTGGGGGACCGGGCAATTCAAGAGCATACCGATCTCTCGTTGAGACGATGCCCTTCGGTCGCGAGGCCCTTACCCGCTGGTTTGAGAAGAGGCTGCCACACGGCAATCCCGGCTCCAGGTAGACCCGGGGCGTCCGCACGGTGATTTTCCAGCTAACCGGGGGGGCCTAGCAGGCTGCTGAAAAAAGTCTCCTGACCTCGTTCACTGGGCGGTTCGGTATGAGGATGG
>JAQBVG010000130.1 GCA_027623655.1 Chloroflexota bacterium | reverse complement strand
TCCTGGGCTCAAGCAGTCCAATCGATTTCCGCAACTCTTCGAGATCCAGTTCCTTGGCAGATTCTGAACCGTAAATAAGTCCGGAAACGCCGATGTCTCGCAGCAACTCAAGGTCCTGGCCCTCCGGCACCTGTGTTACCTGCAAGAACACGTGATTTGAGTAGGCTTCTATCTGCTGTTGAACATCGAGGGCGGCGCCTACATTCATAGGTAATTTCAGATTCGAACCATCGAGGATCAGGAAATCAAAAGGTCCTGAATCGATTGCCTTTGCTCGTTCTTCTGTAATTCCAGGCGGCACCACGTAGCCTTTACCGGTGTCGTCGTCCTTTAGAGCCGCACCGGGGGCGCTGTCTCCTTCGACAACCACGAAATCCGCGCCGGCCTTGATAGCAGAGGCTATTTCGTCTCCGGTTCCGCCCGTGACCGCAACTCCCCAGAGTTCACCGGCGGCAGGTGGACCGGATTGCGCTTCGCCATTGGCGCCGGGGGCCAGAATATACACGTCAGCCGCTGTGTTTTTAGCTTCAGACGGTTTGTTGATTCTGGCTCCGACGAGGATTACCGGAATTTTCGTGTTCGTTGCCTGGACTCCAAATCCAAACCCGGTACGCTCTTTCTGACCGAGCTTCGCAAGTCGGTTGGATATTTTGCTCAATCGTCGATATCTCCATCGTCGGCCGCGTCGTCATTTGTTCTCTGCTGGCGTAAAAAATCTTCAAGTTCCTGCACCAGTGCCGCTGGTTCAGGGCTCTGTAAGTACTCTTCTTCCGAGTCGTATCGCTCTTCGAGGCGCTTCACGTAGCCCTCGATTTCTTGCTGATCGGAAAGCGCTGTCACAAGGTTTTCGTCGAACTCTTCCGACTCACGAGCGATATTGCTCAGATCAATTGGAACTGAAATGAACTGCTGGAGTTCGGAAAGAATCGCGTATGTGAGCGTAGGGTTTTGCGCCACCTGCAGATAGTGAGGCGAGTGGCCCCACACGCTGGCACAGGGCACGTCATCGCCGCTCATACGTTCGATTAGGACAGACGTGAGCCCTGATGGCCCTTCGTAATTCGGGAACGCGTATTTGACGTGCTCAAATCCTGTTCCAAGGTTTTCACTTGAAGATGAACCCGTGACTCTTGGTGAGCGCGTATGTGGAACGGAACCCAGCAGGGCCCCAACAGTCACCAGGAGCCTGGTGTCACTCTCCTTCGCCACCTTGTACACAAGATCGGTGTAGGTACGCCACCGCAAGTTTGGCTCTACGCCAATGAAAATAAGTAAATCGTGCCCACCGTCATCGGATTTCCAGTAGTAAAACTCGTTTTCAGGCCAGGTCAACTTTCGCGAGCCGTCGGTCTCGTTGGAAATCAAGGGACGTTGTTCCGCGAAGTCGTAGAAATCCTCGGGGTCGATCGTTGCGAACTTAGTGGCCGAGACCTGGCTTACCAGCTCCCTGAGTGCTCTGGTTGCCGATTCGGCGGCATCAGGCCACCCGCCCCAGGCCGACAGGAAAATCGTATTACTGAGAATTGGATGTTCGGTGTAGAGGAGTGCCGCCAATAATCTCGCCATTTGCGCACAAAAATGCGCCTCAAGTTGGTATCCAGGACAACAGCGCCTGAACTTACGCTGATTTCGATGTCAAGTCAGCAAGTCTAGCACCCAATCGAAGCGTCATCCGCAAAGATAACGAACCAGTGCGACATCATACGGAAGAGCGGATGTGTCGAAACGGGCAGGGGATCGGAATCCGGGCACGGCCATAGGGGTGCCAGCCGAGTTCTGTCCGTATGCGTACTCCGCTAACAGTGGCAGTGAGGCCACGTCCTCGGCGTTGTACCTGACGAGCGTTTCCAACGCTCGCGGCTCGCCTTCCTGCGCCATGTTCCAGAGAACCACGGCGTCGCGTCCACTCAACATGGAAAGATCGTCACCTCGATCAAGTCCGATGGCCTTTTCGATCTTCTTCAAACCGCCGCGCAATCCCATTCTTCTCAGCACGTGCATCAGATCGACGTGCGCAGCGTCTTCCAGAAGCGGCCCAAGTTCACGTCGAAGCCAGGGGACGTCGAAAGATAGGCCGTTGAACGTTACGACCAGCTTGTACTGGCAGAGATCGGCCGCCAGGTCATCGAGATTTTCACCACGGACGTAGGCATGGAAACCCGTTGAGTCGAGTACACCGCACATTGTTAGATACGCTTCGCCACCCAGCCCTGTCGTTTCGATGTCGAGAAAGGCTGTCTCATCGGCAAAGTCGGGGAGTAAACGCCACCGTTCACTGGTTCGCAGTCTCTCACCGAAGTAGCTGGAATCTCGCCGATCAAGAGCGGCAACGGAAAGTTCGATCGATTGCTTCTGTTCGTCGTCGAAACGATCGGACATTGCTGCTCCCGACCAATCTACTACGCCTTCTGCCCACAGATTTTCCTCGTCATCGACGCTGAAGCCGGGCAAATGAAGAAAAGAGTTCCGAAGCAATAAGGACCCGTCGTGACGATAGTTCTCAACCTGTTGGCACGCTGGTCCACAGGATAACGCCTTACCACTCCGTCGAGTCTATGTCCCGTCAGAAGTTCCGCCAGCAAATTTGTCGCCCATCGCTGAAGCAAGGGTCCGGGTGACAAGATTCTGGGATCCGTCATAAACGACGATCATGTTGCCGTTTTTGTAGAACTGGGGAGTGTCACCCCAGTTGATGTACTTCAAACCGATACCAAAGCCGTCTTCAGAGACCATCGATGCCTGTTTACTGGCCTCCTCGGGGGTATCAAATTCGAATGCAAGTATGTGTTCGCCACTTGCGGTAATTTCGATACCGGTGACTGAAAATATGTTGGCGAAAAGGAATCCGTTTTCGGACCTGTTGTCGATCTTCATTCCGGCGGATTCGAGTGCAGCGGCGAGAGAGTCATAGGAGTCGGCCGCCTCGATCGTCCCACCACCTGAGCAGGCGACAACTAATACGGAAAAGACTGTGAGAATAGAAAGATAAAAACGCCGCAACATCGTATGCTCCGTCGATACCACTTGGCCGAAGATTACTCGTCCGATTGTAGGTGTGCGGAAGGTGTGCGAAAGGTGGGGTTAACCCACAAACCTTCTAGCGGCGTACGTACATCCCTGAGAACGAACCGACACCGAGAACGTTGCCGCGAATCGCCGATGACACCTCGTCCGGGCTTGCACCGGCCGGGATAATCAACGGTTCCGACAGGGCGTAGAAGAAAAACACATATTCGTGCTCCTGGCCCCTTGGGGGACAGGGACCTCTGTATCCCGTAGTGCCGAAGTCGTTCTTGCCCTGAAGGGTCGTATTTTCGAGTTCGTCGGTGCCGGGCCGAGATACATCCATCGACCTGGTGCCAGACGGTATGTTGTACACCGACCAGTGCCTGAAGATGCGACCCGGCGTGTCGGGGACGTCGACAACGATCGCGAACGCCCGAGTGCCTGGTGGCGGTTCTGACCATCGGAGTGGAGGAGAAGAGTCGTCGCCATCGCAGGTGAATCGGGCCGGGATTGAAGCGCCATCTTCAAACACAGCAGACGAGAATTCGATTGTGCCCAACTGCGAAGATGCAGGATCGAATAATTCAGGCTCAGGTTGCTTTGCCCCACAGGCTGTAGCCACCAGTGCCATCAACCCCAGCGCGACGACCGTAATACTCACACGACCCGTCAGGTGACGCATGCAAAACGAGCCGAACGGATTGGCCGAGACTTGAATCAATAGGAAACCGGTGTGTCCAAAATGTCGTCACGCGTGAAGGCCCTGCAAATCCGCAGGGCCTTCGAGACTATCGTATTCAGAGTTTAGATTACAAGAACAAAGTCTGCGGCTTCCCTGAACGTGATTTCTACGCACCGGCCGGCAGGCGATCTGGTTCAAATTGCGCTGCGTAGCTTCGCAGAAGCACTATCGCCTCATCGAAAGATCGGCAGAGTCCGACATCGCCCTTCATCGAATGCGGGGAATTCTCGTCGAACCCGGTCCACACCACCTGCCACGCACTTTGCACGTCGTTATAAAAGAGCGAGTACTCATATCGCATAGATCACCCCTCGTTGAGTCAACTCGCAGCCTGTCAGGAATTTGCAGGCTCGACCACCGGTCGCATCACCCCGGCTGGATGACTCGATTCTACAACGTAGATCGAATCAACAACCGGGATTGCGCCGATTTACTGACCGGCAAGTTTGTTGCATATGGCACACAACTCGTAGAAACCCTGGAATTTTGTTGCATGGGCATCACAAATCGTGCGGTCACAGCGCTGGCACAGGTGCCGCGTCTGCCCGCCGTGGAGGCCGTACACTCCCAGTTGATCTTTCGAGATTTTGCATTCGGTAATTGTCATGCTGACCATCACACACCTCATTCCCATTCCAACATGAGCTCGAAACTGTCGGTTCCGAGCGGCAAGCCACATTGAAAGCCACTAATTAAGTGCCCGGCACCGACGACGTTTCGTCCGTCCCGGGACGCTTTCCCCATTTCCAGCCGACCGTGAATTTCGCCATGTAATCAACTGGACTCCAGTTAGTTTAGCCATTGGCGGATTGGCTCAAGGAGTGGCAAAGTTTGCAGTAGGTTGGCAATTACGTTCCGAGATCATCTTTCCTCGCAACAGAATTGCAAAAATACGTTACCTTTTAGCGCCACATGCAGGGTAATTCTGTGCTGTCAGCCCGGCTATCAAACAGCAGCGGGATAACCAGACGACGAGCCGAGTTTTTGGACGAAAGGCACCAAATCTGGCACACGCTATGAGGGCGGAATCTCAAAACACGCAGTGACGATAGGCAGTGGACGTAGAGCAGGTTTGTGCCCGGTCAATCGGTAGTTTCATCCTGGCATCGGCATGGCTTCAGGGGTTTCGATTTCGCAACCGACACGATATTCGCTGTAGGGGCGCCCGCTGAGCATCCCCTCGGCTGTCGACAAATCTTCGGGCCAGTCTTAGAACGGTTTGAAGACCATGACGAATGCGATAAAAATCAATAGACCGTACATGAACATCTCAACGGCCCGGAATTTGGGGCCACTAAGCAATGCGCGCTGCGCGGGGAGAATATGGCCTGCCTGGATAGACTCGTCCATCAATTTCCCGGCCTGATCCCCCCAAGGTTTGAGCGTGAACATCGGCACGAGAAGTGCAGCTCCTGTGGCAATGTATGCTGCGATCAACCAGCCGGCGGTCAGTGACAACCCGATCTCCCAGGCTGCCAGAAATCCAAAAACACCTGTAAATAGTGTTGCAAGACCAGAGATCATGCCGCCGGTGCTTCCGATGGTCAGGTAGATCTCGAATTTGTGAACATCCTCGGTCCTGGCCAGCATTGCCGACGAATAGGTGATCATGCCCAGCGATCCGAGCAGAACGAAGACCGCAAGGATGTGAATGAACTCGAGAGTATCCGCGAGCACCATGGTGAAATATCCTCAGATTCTGTTGGAAATGCGCTCGAACCGGGAGATATTACAGCTTTTCCTGAGCGATCTGTTCACCAGTATGAACACCGGTATTCGACGAGTCCCTACGAGTGAATTCCAGGTTCCGAACCTGCGGATGTATCCGCCAACATTCGCTGTCGGGTGTGCTGGACGGGATGCAGGGCCTACAATTTCGGTAGTTTCACGAGTTGATTTGGCGTCGTGACCAGAAGGCGGAGGTGAAGTAGCAATGAGTGAGTATGTTCCAAGCACAGCCACGTGGGTGGCCGACCAGGTAGAACTGTACGAAGGTAGCGGCGGCACGAAAGGCTTTACGCTGAAAGATACTGGCCTGCCGGTCATCATCGTGACTCACCGTGGCCGCAAAACAGGTGCCATCCGCAAGACCCCATTGATGAAGGTGGTAGATGGCAACAATTACGTGCTGGTCGCATCTATGGGTGGGGCGCCAAAGCACCCGCTCTGGTATCACAATCTAAAAACGGACCCGAACGTCGAGATTCGTGACGAAACGGAAGTCTACTCAATGCGTGTACGCGAGGTCACTGATCCACCCGAAAACCAGCGACTATGGGCGATCGCCGTCGCCGCGTACCCTCCGTACGAGGAATACCAGAAAAGAACCGACCGGGTTATCCCTGTATTCATCGCCGAGACTGCAGAGTCAAAGGGATAGGCAATCCCTGTCAGAAATGGCTGAAATTCAACAGCGAGTTCTCGCCAGGCTGTTCTTACAGTCGATGAATCTGAGGGGCAAGAGGCTGCCCCGGGTAA
>JAQBVG010000015.1 GCA_027623655.1 Chloroflexota bacterium | reverse complement strand
ACACGGTGGTATAGACGGAGCCACCCCGGCCTCAAGGCTGTAAACAACGTTCGTGGGAAGTACAACTAGTGCTTCTGGCGGAGGTGTTCCGGCTGCGGCCGCTACTGCGGCTCCGGCAGCGACCGCCGTGGCTTCAAGGCCCGCGCCCCCTCGCGTTTCCATCTCCTCAGGGAGTGATGGAAACGACCAAGGCAGTTCGGGCAGCGGATCGGCGTCGGTGGAGGACGAAATCGCGGCTGCCACTGATGGCCGGGTGATCGTCAGGACCGCGGACCTCGGCATCAATGTGGGCAGCGTAACCGATTCACTCGACGACATTTCGAAAATCGCGACAGCCGCTGGCGGGTGGGTCGTGTCCTCGGTCCAATCACGCCAGTTCCAGGGCAGCATTTCGGTACGTGTCCCCGCCGACCGGTTCGACGATGTGATCGAACAGTTGACGGATCTGGCAGCTAAGGTCAATTTCGTGACAACCCGCAGTGAAGACTTCACGGAAGAGTTCACCGACGTTACTGCGCGCTCGCAGACATTGCGGGACACGCTGGAACGACTCCGCGTGCTTTACGACCGCGCCTTCAGTGTGGAAGATGCGATCACGATTCAGAAAGAAATCACCAATATTCAGAGCAATCTTGAATCGCTCGAAGCCCGCCTGAAATTCCTTTCACAGAGCTCGGCGTTTTCGTTCATCTCCGTATCTCTTGAATCGGTTCCGATCGAACTGGCAATCGACGCAGGTGAAGACATCGCAGCCGCCGTTGGTCATCCCGTTACTTACAGGGCGAAGTTCACTCCACCTGAAGGCATCGAGGATTTCTACATTACGTGGAACTTCGGTGATGGAACTCGTGAGGAATCGACCGACCGAGTCGCACCCACGGGTAACGCGGATCAGGTAATTACGGCCCCAATCATCCACTTTTTCGACAGGGACGAGGACTCCCCGTTCATCGTGACGGTTGAGCTTCGGGGTACCGGCGATGCTGGAATTGCCGAAGGCGAAGACACGCTGGTGACAACAGTGAGCAGACTTCCGGTAATCGAGGTGTTCGCTGGTGAATATCAAACGGTTGAGGCTGGCAGTAAGGTCAGGTTCAAATCATCGTTCACGCGACCCGAAGGTGTTTCAGAAGTTTCTTACTCATGGAATTTTGGAGATGGTACGGCACCCGAAACAGGCGTGATCGACGGTGCTGAAGGCGCCGCCCAGGTTGAAACGCAGCACGTATTCGAGAATTTCCGACCGAACCCGTACATCGTGGTTTTGACGATAACCGGCCAAACCGAGGTCGGTGAGGTCAAGTCCCGCGGCGAAGTACTCGTGTTCGTGCGTGAAACAATCGGAGTGGCTTCGGCCGATCTTGACGCTGGCAGTGTGTCCCGTGACGCTTTGCGAACCCTTGAGTCGATCGGGGTGTTCCTGGCGACGGCCGGACTGTGGCTGCTGATCCTGAGTCCGGCATGGCTGGTCGCTGGAGCGATCGTGTTCGTGCTGATCAGGCGCCGAAACGCAATCAGAATTCCGAGACGCACAGTCGAGAATTCGTAGTCAACAAATGGCCGGTACCGGGCGATGCTGAAACCGACTTCGCCCGGTACCGGACGCCAGACGCTCTGCAGCTCGTTCGGAAGTCCAGTCCCGTCAAAACCGCACATGAGCGCTTCGGGTCGGAACGTGGTGCACAGAGGCAGCGCATCTGTGTTGTGTTCTGCTCCGGGGGGGCATTCAACCCCGGTCGGCAAGAATTGCGGAGAGACCGTGATCCAGTTGTTTTTCATTCGGTTCACCGACGGTGCGATAACGGAGTATCCAATCACCATCGATGAAGTAGGTCATCGGAAGGAAGAGAACCTCGAACCGGTTCATCAACTTCGCGTTCTGGTCGACGAGAACCGGAAGATCGACTGAAATCTCATCGAGGAAATCCCGGATTGCATCCTCTGATTCGCCTGTGTTCACCGCCAGGACCGTGAGGTTTTCTTCCGAATGGTCCTGGGCAATCTGTTGCAACATCGGCAACTCCCTCCGACACGGAGCACAGGTCGTCGCCCAGAACGTGAGTATTACGGGGTTGCCGCGAAGGCTCGAGGTGCTTACGGGATCCCCGGATATCGCTATCCCGTTGAGTAGTGGCGCCGGTGTGCCATATTCGACCGTGCGCGTGGCTGCGTCCTCGGCAGATCCGCAGGCGAGCAACAAAAACGGCAGGAAAACCAGGACTATGCGGGACAACAAAGCGCGCCACCCAACCAGAACAACGCATCGAGTGTCACGTTGAAATTCTCGCCCCGGACCTCGACCATGACGTTTTCGTTTGTTCCGACCCCGATGTAATCAGTGTCCGTATTCTTGAACATGTAGTACAGGCCAAGTGCTTCACCGCCTGCGTCCTCCCTGCCCATGTTTATCCAGTCGTTTTCTTCCAGGCCGTCCATCCGGGCGACGAAGTACCGTTTTGTGGGTATCTTTCCTGAGAAGTTGTGGACCGACTGCACCGAGATGCCGTCTTCGAGTTCCCAGTCCTCCCAGTAGTAAGACGTCGCTTCCGCCAGCAACTCAGACGCCCCGGTGCTGAGCCCGGCGAGGGGTGCGACCGTTGCCGCGTCGCCAGTGTTGTCGACAATTTCCGGGAGAACGTTGTCGAGCGTGACAATCATGTCGTCAGACCAACCGACACCGTAGTAGTGGTGGCATTCGATTCCACCCGGATCTATAACTACGGTTAGAGCTGTGTGGTCGAACATAGCGACGCCCATCATCGCTTCAGCCGGTGAATAGCTGACGCCGAACGACCTGGCAACGGAATCGGTTTCGTTTTTTGAGCCGGTCAACCATGACCATGAATCAGTGTTCGCTTCGACATTTTCCGCGTACTTGCGCATCGTCTCGACGCTGTCACGATCAGGATCGAACGTCAGCGACAGGAAATGAACGTTCGATCCGAATTGATCCCCCAGACCGTCTCTGACCTGGAGCATTTCACTCGTCAGAGCAGGGCATACGGTCATGCAGTTTGTGTAGATCCAGTCCATCACAACCCACTGGCCGCGAAATTTATTCAGACCGACGGCTTCACCGTTCTGGTCGATCAGCGTGAAACCGGCCGCCTGACGTTCCACCGGTCGGCGCAGGAATGGATCGCGTTCTACTTTGACGGCATGATCGGAATCGTGGCCTGCCATGTCCATTTCCACGTCGTCGGAGGTCATATCCATGGCCACGTTGTCGGCGGTCATGTCCATGGCCATAGAGTCGTCGGAAATTTCGTTCTGAGAACTCATCGCTCCGACGACCTGTGAGTCGGGCTCGAGTGTTTCGCTGACTTCCGTACCACCGCATGCTCCGATCAGCATGACAGCAAGCAACGCAATCAATGCTAACGCGATGCGGCCATTAGATATCGCGTCGGACGCAATTTTCACGTTGACCATGTTTCTACTGCTCCAGGACTGTGAAGTTCATCTGTCCAGGAATGATTTCTCAGTCGATTTCTAAGGCTGTGTGCCCAGCCATCCAATGTATTCAATAACAGCTTCTGTCTGGGATTTCGTGAGCTTGCCCTGCAAGAACTCCATGGCACCGCTTTCACCGTCGGTCAACGCCGCTTCAAATTTGGCCAGGTCGAGACCGCGGTTCGCGGGAGCTCCGACGTTGGCCGGTCCGTCGCCCTTGCCATCAAGTCCGTGGCAGAACGCACATCCGACTCCCCCGGCTGTCTCGTCAAATATCACCTTGCCCTGCGCGAGCAGTTCCTGATCGAACAGACCCATAGGATCGTCGAAATTGCCATCGCCTCCACCTGAAGTAGCAGCCGTGGTAGCTGTCGGCGCAGGAGCCTGGGTCGCGGTCGGAACTGCCTGTTGCGTCGCCGTTGGCTCAGGTGTGGCTGTTGGCGGCAGAACAACGGCAGTAGCGGTTGGGGCAGCGGTGGTCGCCGTTGCGGTGGGAGAACTGCTGTTGTCAGACCCGCCACATGCGGTTAACAACAGTAGCGTCGCGGCCGTCGTCAAGACGACGATGCTTCTCTCCATCGAGATATGTACTTTGATCATCCCGGCACCCCTCATCTGGTGATTGGCCGATTGGTTGTTTTGTACGATGAATTAATTGTGTCGTGACGGTTGTTACAAGGGGCAAGGCCGTCGCGTTCATAACGTGATAATTTCCTAGAAGACGGTCAGTTGAGCAGAGAACTCGGGGTGAAGAGGGTCGACAACCACAAACGTGCCCAGAGTCGTTGCCGTGAATAAAATGGCGTCTATTTCTCCGGTACCCGTGTAACCATGAACTTCGTCGCCCGTTGGCTTAATGCCCGACATTGATTCTGCGCGCCACGCCACGAAATCTCTGTCGTGGTGAGCTTCGTGATCCTCGTCCGAAATTCCGGCCTCCCTCTGGGCTTCTTCTTCAGGCTCAGAACTCCATCGGAGTTGCTCGGGCTGCAGGCCGACCACTCTGTAGTGAACTTCTCCTCGGGTTCGGTTCCTCAGGATGATCTCGACCGGTCGTGAACCAGGGATAAACAGGTGCGCTGGATCCGGTCCTGCGTCGGTGAGATTCACGTTGAAAATGAGCGGCAATACGTTGTCGCCTACGCCCTGCACCTCGGCGATCAGATCGGCCACGCCCTGCAACGGGTCCGCGACCGTCTCGACGGGCATCACTTCGGGGGTGGCCGTCGCTTCAGGTTGGCCCGCGTCGGCAGAACATGCGGTAATCAAGACAGCGAACGAGAGAACGAACAAACCCAGCACAGAATCTTTTTTCTGTGCATACAGAACCGCAATCCAGGGGTAGCTCTTCAATTCTCTTGCCCTCTACTCATCTGACTTGAACAGACCGAGATAGGCCTCAAGCGCCAACAGGTCTTCAGAGGTCAGCTTGATATCGTTCATCTCGAACGCATCGTCGATAGATCGCCGAATCTGCGTTCGGGTGGCTCCGCCGATGCCCGGTGCGGAAGACGATCCGGGGCCACCTCCCTCTGCGCTCAACCCGTGGCAATCTGCGCACCTTTTTACTCCAGCGGTTTCTTCGTAGAGCAACTTGCCAGCGGCTATCAACTCAGCGTCGCCACCAGAGATCGCAGTCGCCTCAGGCGTTGGAACCGATGTCGGAGCTGGCCCTGTCGCTGTTGGAGTCGGAATTGCGGTCGGCGTCGGTGTTGGAGTTGGTGGAACTGGAGTCGCGGTAGGGGGCGGGCCACCCACCTCTATGAGGTACGCGGAGAGCACCGCTATATGCTCGTCCGTGAGATCCAGTTCGCCGAAAGCGGGCATGCCATCCTGACCGAACCGGATCTTTTCGGTGAAATCCTCGCGTGTTAATTCCTGGAGGTTGGGCCCGACGAGTCCACCGGTACCGTCTATGCCGTGACAACTGGCGCATGCATAACCAGCCCAGGCAGCAAGTGGGATTTCAGTATCACCGTCCGAAGTCGGCACCCATCCGTCGAACGGAGGCTGATCGGCTTCAACTCGAGCGACCTTCGTACGTGCATAGCCGTCGCTCACGGTCGAGTAGTTGAGGTGGGTATCGAAACCCGCATCGGCACTCGCCCATGGCTTCAAGGTGATCTGCCCGACAAGGACGACCATCGCTGCAATCAGCCCAATCGTGATCGCGACCGGAACAATGGAGATACCGCGAGACAGCCGGCTAAACATTGGCGCTGCCTCCTGCATCTTCGCCGATTCTCGCTATTTGCCATATACGGAGTGCGACCAGCACAAACACGCTCCAGACCGCTAACAGGACCGCAGTCGTCATCCACACGTTTGCGCCCGGCACCCGTATCGGACTCAACTCGCTGTAAAGCTGTGGGCCGGGAGTCACGGTTATCTCCGTCTCGGCAAATTCGTCCAGATCGGACTCGCTGGAAGTGCTTGCGGTCAAAAAGTGATCGCCCTCCGCTTTCGGAGTGAATTCGATTCGCGCAACACCCGACTCATCAGTCGACGCGCTCCCGATCGAGATATCGTCTGAGTTGCTCAGGAACTCAACAGACATGCTGAATTCGATTAGTTCACCTGCGATCGGAACTCCGCCTGCATCCAGGAGGGTTGCTGTGACCTCCATTGCTGTTCCAGCTACAACGCTGTCTGTAGCTGTGAGGCTCAGGGACGCGCTTCTGTCTTGAGCACTTACCACTTGCGTCATGGTGAGCCATGCCAGCAATGCGACAAGAGGAAGCAGTCGGGTCATTTTTCGTGTAGTGGAGGTAGTCATGCCGAGACCTCCGCCATCCTTCGGGCATGTTCAAGATCTTGTTCTTGTTCGTGCTCCCTGAGTTCCCAAATGGCGACGATTGGCAAAGCCTTTGCGAGGGCCGTCACGATCAGCGCGAATATCGCGATACCCGCGAGCATCAGCGACCACTCGATCCAGGTCGGGAAGTAGCTCGCCGGTTCATATGGGTTCAGCGGGACCGTCAGTCCCCCAACTACGATGAAGTACCTTTCGAGAAGCATCCCCGTGTTAGCCGCGATACTGGCAACCACGATGCCCTTCGTATTCCTGGTCCACGGAAGTGCAATCAGAATGATCGGCAGAATCAGCCCACCCCAGATGTAGATCCAGAACACCGGGGCCATGCTCCCCCTGGTCATCTGCGTGATGTAGAACGATGCGTCGACCGAGGTCTTGTAACCGAGCGTTACGAATTCGCTGACGTTGAAGAACACCATCAGTGCGGCGAAAGTCGCGAGCAGGTATCCCAACTTCAAGAAGTGTTGATCGGTGATCAGGTCATTCAGCCGGTAGACCCGTTTGACAATAAACATCATGATTACGATCAGCCCTACGCCCGAGTAGATGGCTCCACCGACAAAGAAGATTCCGAACATTGGTGAGTTCCATGGCTCTCGCAATGTCATGCCAAAAATCCACGACGTGACGGTGTGCATCATGACTGCGACAGGGACCATGATGATCGCCATCGCGCCCAGCGTTGAAAGCAACACACGACGTTGATCCGGTGTTCCTATCCAGTTCACCGCATACGCCCGGTACAGGGCCGACCTCAACCTCTGTGAGGCCGGGACCAGGTCGCGAATCATTGCAATGTCGGGGATTGCGGCCAGGTACAGGTAAAGCAAACTCCCAGCGAGGTATGTCGCCAGGCCGTAAACGTCCCACACGAGGGGAGATTCCCATCTCCCGAACAGGACAATATTGAAGGCGCGTTCGGGACGCCCCATATCGAAGAATATGAAGATTGCTGCCACGACAAGAGCTGCAACAGTGATCATCTCGGCGCTCCGGACGATCGGACCGCGCCAGGACGCTCCTGTCAGCCTGAGCACGGCTGAAACAAACGTTCCCGCCATGCTGGCTCCAATAAACATGACGAACAGCGTGATGTAGAGTCCCCACATGATGCGGTCACGCATTCCGGTGACGATCAGGCCTTCTCGTGCCTGTATAAAGTACGCGACCGCTCCCCATGCAATGATCGCCAGAAGGACACCAATCCATATCCAGAATGGGCGTGAACTACCTGTCAGCGGCGCAAGAATCCGAGTTTCGACATCCTGGATTCGAGTGGTCACTGGCCATCCCTCGCCCACGTCTTCGTCTCTGGGTTTTCGTCATCGATCCAGGTTACCGGTCTGCGGCCCGATGTCTTCGGATCACGACCGGCAAGCTCACCGTGTCCGGGTATGTAGTAGACCCTGGGACGTGTGCCGAGCTCTTCCTTGAGTCGAGTGGCGGAGTGCTCGGCGAGGAACTCACTGATACTCACGACTCCGGCACCGTTGGTCGCCAGGTTTTCTTCGAAATCGCCGTAGTAGATAGCGTTTTGCGGGCATGCCTGTGCACAGAATGGCAACTTGCCGGCACGGGCCATTTCGGGGCAGAAGTCGCACTTGGCGACGACACCTTTTTTCAAAGAGACCTGGTGCTCCGGAGAGCTGGCGACATGATGAGCTGCCGCGGGAGTGGACGGTTCGCCCCAGGTAAAGAACCTACGCTCGTAGGGGCATGCAGCCATGCACATCCTGTAGCCGATGCACCTGTCCTGGTCGATCAGGGTTATGCCTTCAGGCGTTGTCCAGGTAGCGCCCACCGGGCAGACATTTACACATGGTGCGTTCTGGCATTGCTGGCACGGGGTGGGAATGAACTGGGTGCCGTCGAACGGAATCGAAGGTTCCTGGCCGGGATAAGCTTCTTTTTCAGGACTCAGATCATGTTCGTAAACCTCGATCCACTCCATCGGTTCGGGAACATAGTGCCCGTCGTTACACGCCTGGGTGCACTGAGGAGCGGTCCCCTGCGACTGACAACCGTCACAGTACCGCTGGTCGATGATCATCATCCAACGGCGGACGCGTGCCGAAGCAGGTGAATTGTTGTCCTGGAGATCGGAGGTCGCGTCACCAGAGCTGTTTATCGACTCGACTGCGCTGGCGATCACCCCGGGTATTAGCGGACCGGCCGCTCCTGCCGCAGCTGTCGCGCCCATAAGTTTCAACAGGTAGCGTCTACTTATTTTAAATTTTCTGTCGTTTTCTGCAGCGACAGCACTGGAGTTCGCGTCGCTGGATAATCGCCGATCTGTCATTTATCGACCAGCCCCTCACCATGTGAATCGTTTGCTGTGCCCCCGATCATTTCGATCGGGGGCACAGCGGGTTATGTAACGTCGGCTACTACCGAACTAACGAGGTTCAGCTGCCTTGTCGACGCTGGCCTTCACCATGTCCCACATTGCAGCGGATTTTGGTCCACCCATGTCGGACTCCAGTGTTCCGTCCCACGAAGAGGAGTAGCGCACGAAAGCTCCGTTATGAGTGTTGCCTCCGGCGACCGTTGGAATCCAGTCCGTTGCCTCGTAGGTGTCGAGGTCAACAACGATGGTTTCCCAACCGTTCATGTTGCTCACCCAGAGTTCATTTACCTCGGGGTCTGGGTGGAGAATGGCATGGTCAACACTTGAAGCAGAACCGCCAAGCCAGAGAGGCATCTGGTGGACGTCTCTTGCCTGCTGCATCCGTTGAGTGTCCAGGACACCGAGCACTCCGCCCAGGTTGTGGCTGCCCTCACCCTTGCCAACAAGGAAAGCACGAGACTCGTCCCAGTTCAGGGCAATGCCGTACGGTCCGGCAACACCAGCACTCGTTTTTCCGATAACCTCGTTGATCTCGTTGTCGATCTTGTAAACCTCACTGGCGTGGCCGTCTACAACGTAGGTGTACCTGCCGTCAGCCGTGTGGGTAATACCAATCGGGTGATGCCCGGTGCCTTCGATAACCACGTGCGTGCCGGACTCGATGTCGTACTTCGCAACACCTGCGGCCGGCGAGTGATTCGACCGAATCCAGTTCGCGCCTATCGAGACGTACACGTACTGACCGTCAGGTGACGGAGTCGTGAAAGGGTGTCCCATGGGCTTGATGTCGTCGTAGGTGATGGACTTCCATACCTTGTTGTCGTCGTTCGGGTCAAGGATGTGGTGCGGTCCACCGTTGGCGCCGAAGCCCCACTGGAGGATGACCTTGTCTTCACCTTTGCTGTCGACCCAGGACTGGATGTGGTGTAGCCGCTGGCTACGTGTCCCGCCCTCGAAGTAACTTTCCTGCTTGAGCAGTTTGTCGATCTTCAGTGTCCGCGCATTGATGATTGCCACATGGCCTTCACGGTCGTCACCGACACCGAATCCCACGTAGAACCATTTTCCGTCTGGCGAAGCTCCGGCACCGTGCGGGAAGGAACTTACCAGGCCGCCTTCCACTTCCGTGAAGATGACGGACTTAATAACCTCTTTGCTGTACGCGTCGATCATGTCGATCCCGGCAAAGTAGAGCGCGTCGGCATCGTATGTCGGGCTCGAGCTCTCTGTTCCATCGCTCGTGATGTAAATCAACGGGTGGGCAGAGGGGTTCCAGGCATCAGGTCCGCTGGAATCGTACTGGGCGACAAGAGTTAGTCCCCCTCGCACCGATTCTTGGTTGGCCCAGCCTGTCGGGGACGATCCAGGTGCAGCCGGTACTGATTGCCCCGCCTGGATCACGGTGATCGGCGGTGGGACTGCGGCCATCGAGCTAATCTGCGACTGCAGATCGGTGACCTGCCCCTGTGCCACAGTGAGTGACGACTTGCTTGTCGCCAGCCCAGCCTCGGCAGTTGCCAGTTGGCTCTGTGTTACGGCCAGGTTCTTTGCAGCGTCCAGGTCCTCTTGCGAGATGTCGCTGCCACTACACGCAACCCCGAACACCAGCCCGGCTATAGCAGAAACAAGCAATGCCCGTCCCAACCCTAGCCTTATCGGAGATTTCCAGCTTTTAAGCATTGGATTTATCCTCGTGTTCTGCCCCGCCGTTACACACGGTCCTCGGAGCATAGGTTGTTCAACTTCCTCTCACCCGTGCTCCTCGTGAAAGAACTGGCAATTTCCAAAATGCCAGGCAGGCAGAGACTTGCGTACGGGCGGAACCGACTATCTGAACCAAAAGCGCAGTCAGCCAGTTCCTATAAGGAACAATGTCTCAGGTGGGCGGTGATTAGTTTGTGAGGTGATTCACAAGTTTTATGAGGACTTCGTGACATGAGATAACCGCTGCACGTAGAGCAGTTTTTCTTTGACATGGGTCGATAAATAGCTACGAGGCAGAATGATCTCGTTCCTCGTTGGCAGAGCATGCCTGCTCCCGCCCTGCATCACTGTGTATCTGCGTCCGATCGAAGCGAGAAATTCGCCGGAAGTTGGTAGAAAGCAATGCCCGCGCTTGCTAAAAAATTGTCGTGAACAAGGGGTTGTTCAACGCGACAAAGCCGGGTGCGGGGCCTCGAGTATTGGCAGCACCACTTTCACATTCAGGCCTGCCGAAAGACCTCTGCGAGCGCACTACGCTTGAGTTGCGCGGTCTGCCACAATGCGAGCGCGGCTTACGATTGCTTGCACACGGTGCATTTCGCCAGTTCGACGCTAAACGTAAAGATCCATCGGCGCCGATTCCGTCATCCACTCTATGCCGTCATTCGTGATCAAGAATTGATCCTCGATCGACACGAATATGTCTCCACCCTCGGAGTGACAGATCGTCGGCTCAAGCGTCTCGATCATGTTTGGCTGCAACACAGTGTGATCATTGAGAGCGATGTAAGGTGGTTCGTGAACCACGCGGCCAACGCCGTGCCCTGTGTAAGGAATAACAGGCAGATAGCCGGTATCGGCATAGAGATCGAGTTCAATCTGCCGCAGATCGGAGCATTTCATCCCGGGCTTCATCTCCTCCATGCACCGTTCAACCAGCCATTTTTCAATCGCGTGGGCTTCTGCAAGCGAGTCGCTCACTTCGCCGAAACCGACAATTCGCGAAAGGTTGCAGATATAGCCTTCGTATTTCGCCTGACCGTCGATCCTGATGAACATCCCCTTCTTGAGCTCAACGTCTCCCGATGCTGGCGAACCATTGGAAAGATCTAGTCCTGCCGGGCCATAGATCACGTAAGCCCGCTCATAGTCTGCTCCATTCTCGACACATAACCGCCTGTATACGGCCTGGAGCTCGGGCTGAGTCATTCCTTCTTCGGCTTCGTGAACCGTGTCCAACCAGATCTTGCTGCCAAGCTTGCATGCAATACGGGAACGACGGATCTCTTCGTCGCACTTGATCGTCCGCAGTTGCCAAATAGCGTCTTCAGCGTCGACGAATGTAGCGCTAGGCAGTAGCTCCTGTAGCCGTTCAGAGTATTTGACGCCGAGGTATCGCCTCTCGATCGCGATTGTTCCGTTTGCCAGGCCCTTTTCCTTCAGCACGTCGGCAGTAACCGCCATCGGATCGCCGGGCGGCGGGTCTGGCTCGAGCGGGTTGTCCCATGTCTGAATGTAGTAGCCCGGTCCCCAGAACCGTCGGTCCTTGATCCAGAGGTCCATAATCCCGATTGTCGTTGACTCTCCTGCACCGGCAACGATGAATGTGTCGCGTTCGCTCTGGGGCAGGCAGTCCAACGATGGTCATGTGTGTCGCTTCGGTGTGCCAGAGAACATAGAACTCGTCGCTCACCGGGTGCCAGTAGTCCGACAGGTAGCCGACTCCGTGCCTTGACGACGCAAGAATTACGTCGATTCCTGCCGACTGCATGATGTAGGTGGCCCGCTCGTACTCAAAAAGCCGCATCAGTAGCGTTCCTGATCCTGGGATAGTTCAACTGGCGGAGAACATCACTAGGGAAGGCGAGATTGTACGCTCTGTGCAGCAGTGACCAGTGTGCGACCGTCCAACAGAGCATCACCATTATCGTCGGATGTCGAACTCAAGGTTATAAAGGTCGAATCTGACACGTAGACAACAATTGCACCGATACCGCCGACCTCAATATCCATCAGGTACGAATCAGCACCGATTACTTCCTGCTCGATCTTGGCCAATTCACCCAGTTGCTCGGCCGAAAGCAGTACAGCCGCCAGCGTTGAGTGGTACACCGCCAATGCGAGCTCACTGGACTCGAACTTCACTATTGAAACTGCCAGGGAGTCACCGGGAGCCGGCTGGTCGTTGCTGTCGACGGTTCGGAACATTTCGATGTGGCAGTTGTTGGTAGCTCCGCTCTCTGCAAAACCATCGACCGACGCCACATCCAGGACCCGGACCCGATCGACCAGCCCCTTAATGCCACTCAACTCCTCAACGAGCTCACGATCAACGAAATCTTCGCAGGTCGCATAGTCGCCGGTGGCGATCGTTGCCGAATTGGAGTCGCTATCAATTGAGCAGGCGATGGCGGTTAGAACGAGGCTCGACAGAATGGCGATGAAGAAAAGAGTCCGCTTGAAGTTCGGCATTCGATTACTTTAGCTGTGGGCCACGTGAAGCGAAATCGTTTCTGCCGCGAATTGAGTCAACTCCGCTTACGAAACCTTCAGTACGCACCCGAATCCACGAATCGCATGGATGACTCTGGACTCCTTTTCGGCTTCCAGTTTCTCGCGCAGGTTTTTGATGGTAACGCTCAACACGTTAGAACTGATTCCCGTTCGTTCAGCCCAAACCCTGGAAACAATCTGGATTCTCGACAACGCGATTCCCGGACTCTGCAGGAAGGTGTCGAGCAGATCAAATTCCCTTCGTGTCAGCCCGAGATCTCGGCCACCTCTGACGGCTGTCTGGGTTTCAAGAGAAAGCCTGATATCGCCGAACGAACGCGGAGTCCTGACCATGCCATTGCGTCGCTGAGTAAGCCCGAGTGGATCGTCCAACTGGCTCCGCCGTCGCCGTTCAATCAACTCCTCGATCACGGCAGTAATATCACGTTCTTCGATCATGTTGGATATCGAGCGTTGACACTGATCTGCGAACGCCAGGCATTTTTCCGTCTCGGTTCTAGTGAACTGCCGCTGGCCTATAAACAATAGAGCGCAGTAAACCTGCAATTTAGCGACGATTGGCGTTGCGAGGCACCAGTGATTTGAGAACCTCGCGAAGGTTGAATTTTGCAACGTTTCTGAAAATACGCCGTCTGAGATCGAGCCGACGCACGCGCTCACAGTTGAAAAGTTTTTGAACACTGATCTCAGCTGGGCGTTTGCGTCGACGGGAACCGTCGTTAGCGGTTTCCAATCGAGGTCAGTTCGGTGAGCAGACGCGAGGACCTGCCGGAACAGTGCGCTCCGCGTCCCGGACACCGATTCGACAGCCACCAAACTCGACTCAGGGTTGTAGGTGACCAGGCAAACAAAAGACGCCGGTGTCAGGTCGACAGCCAGCCGCACCACACGGTTATGTGTGATCTGATCATTCGGCACAGGGGCAAACGCCTTCAACACGATGCCGGGGACTCACAACTGCCCGAAATGTCATGTCGTAATGACACTCCTGGTGGCCCCATTGTGCGGAGCGAGTTTTCCCGCTGTCACCATGCTCCAGCGTGTAGATCGCCCTTTTTTAGCTGAAATCTAGCCCCAGAACGTTTCTTGCTTCGATCCCCAGAGTTCCCGGGCGAACTTTATATAGCCTTCCGGTGGTTGAACCGTGACAGGTGGATTTGCCAGCAGAACTTCTTCGTCCATGTCGATCCCAATACCGGGGCCGGTAGGAACGCCGAAATAGCCGTCGGTCTGTTTCGGAAACTCTCCAACAACGACCTGGTCGAACCAGACTCCATGCCCGCCCTCCTGGATCATGAAGTTTGGCATTCCAACGTCAACCTGTATCGCCGCCATCGTGTTCACTGGGCCGTACGGGTTGTGCGGCTGCACACCCACGTAGTAGGCCTCGGCCATCGCAGCGATCTTCTTCAGCTCTGATATTCCACCGGCATGGCAGATATCAGGCTGGATCAGTGCCACCACCTGCTTCTGGAGCAGTTCAACGAAATCCCATTTGGTATAGAGACGTTCACCCGTCGAGAGCGGGATGTTGACCGCGGCGGCTACCTTTGCCATGGCGTCTATATTCTGTGGCGGGACCGGTTCTTCGAATACGTAGGGACGCATATCTTCGACGGCATCTGCGAATCGAATCGCTGACGACGGATTTAGACGTCCGTGACATTCGATAAGCAGTTCTACGTCGGGGCCGACCGCCTCCCGAACGGCGTAAACCTTGGCGATGGAATCAGCTTCAGCCTCGGCAGAAGGAAACAGCCCGGTGTGCCCGAACGGATCGCCCTTGAGAGCGGTGAGGCCGGTCGCAGTCTCCCTCAGTGCGTGCTCAACACAGTCATCAGGCGTCGCGCCATCGAACCGGCCATATGTCCAGATTTTTTCTCGCATCTGGCCGCCGATCAGTTCCCAGACCGGGCAGCCAAAAGCCTTGCCTTTGATGTCCCACAACGCTATTTCAATCCCGCTGATAGCGGCCATCTGAATAACGCCACCTCGCACATTGTGGTACAGGTGGTAGAGCTCCTGCCAGTGTTGTTCGATACGAAAGGGATCTTTGCCGATGAGAGTTGCGCCTATCTCATCAACCATGTGAGCGACCGTGAGCGGTCCGCAGGTTGATTCCCCCCAGCCAACGATTCCCTCATCGGTCGTGATCTTCACATAAACGTAGTTACGTCGATTTCCGCGCATATCGGCCTGGGGCGCGGCGGTTGCGATGGCTTTGACTTCTGTGATCTTCATTGAATGGAACCTGGGGTTAGAACCCGGCATTGGAACCTGGAGTGCTTGACTGAAACCTGCTGGTGTTCGAGACGCACTGACAGTAACTATCAGCTTTGGAGGTTTGGCACAAGACCTGGCGGTATGGCTTGTGCGTTCGCCATCGGTGAAGTCGGGACCTTTCTGTTTTGATTGTTCAGCACGTTGTCGATGTTTTTTTCAGGGAGGTTTATCAGGGAGTGGCGATGGACTGCCACGTCCACGATCGAGCAGAATCAGTGGTCTCCTGGTGAATTTTTGTTTGAACTGCGATCCCTATCAGAGCGTCGTGAGGCCGCCGCGCATGGCGCGAGAAGGCCCCGGTGATTCCGCCGAGGCCTTCTTCGCTGATTTCAGGTCAACGTGATTGCGTTAGACCTCTATTTGTGGGCCTGGTGGTTACCTCCGCTCAACACGCCAACCAGAGTCAACGTGCCACCATCAATGTCGAGGTCGATCGAGTCGACATCCTTGCCTGGCTCGCCGGCATCAGTGAGGGTGACGTCAACCGTCGAGCCCGATACGCCGTTCAGTCGCCCTACGCCGACAAGCGTCAGCGTGTCGAATGACGCATCAGGTGGGCTTGGGTCACCACCAGAGTCGGTACACGTCACAGACGTAATCGATTCAAGGTGGAAATTGTCACCCGTTGAGTGGTCGTTGTACTGGAAGTGGCCGTGGCTCGCATCGCAGCGGATTTCGAATCCCCAGGTAGAGCGCTCGGCGTTCTTACCACGTCCCACAGCAATGTTTCCGCCACCGGTCATGAATCGCTCGTCCACTCCGGGTTCGCCACTGGTAACGGTGGCCCAGATCGTCTGCCTCGCGAGTTCCGCACCGTCCGCCGTAAAGACTACAGTGCAGTGAATTTCGCCGGGAAGGGTCCCGTCTGGAACGGCTATCGTTTCCAGGAAGTCAACGGTGGTCGGCCCCTGAACGTCAAAGTGGGTTGCCGGAGCCCAGCTGATTACAAGCGGGTCACAGCCAACCGCGTGCGCAGAAACGTCGACTGTTACGGACGCAATTCCCTCGAGAATTTTAGCGGCGATGTCGCCTGAGGCTACGCCAGTTAGGTGAGCACCACCGGTGGCTGCGGCTATGCGAGTTGCCTGTCCGGCCGCCCCACCAACTGCTCCGCAGGCTGCGAGGTAATTACCTGCGTTTGCTGCAGGGTTGTCGTCCAATCCATTCGGGAATCCGGTCAGTGTGCTGATCGCGACGACCCGAATTCCGGCCGCCTGAAGCGCGGCAATTGTAGTGGCCTCGGTAATATCGGCAGCTTCGCCAGAAATGGCAGAGCAAATCGGGTCGTGACCGGGAGCGTCACCGAACCACACGACGACTCGAGTAGATCCCGCTCGGAATCCAATCAGTGGATCAGTGGCAATCCTGGTTAGGGCAAACAATTGACCTTCTGACCCGTCGGCACCTCCTGAAGCGAACAGTGATGCCACACCGTCGGACACATCCGCCGCACCGCCTGGTCCGTCGTCTGTCCCGATCGGATTAATCTTGTTGAACGCATAAGGGTCGAACGGGAAGTCCTTGTAGTCACCAAGTCCAAACTGGGCCGTCGGCTGTGCGGCCGTGACTGATCACCGAAGAAATGTCTGTTTTTACAACATTGATCACCGAACCCATGCTGCCCGTTGTGTCGGCCAGGAAGTAGATGTCCGGGTTCTCTGGAATGTCGGGGACTTCCACGGTCTTTTTGATGTCAACTGACTCTCCCGGTGCCAACTCTCCAGTCCAATTGTTCGGCGTGACATCAGCTCGGACGACTGCATTTGCCACCATGCCTACAAAAGCCAGCGCGGTTACGATCGCGATCAGTTTTGGGCTAATCCCTCGCAACGATCCTATTGCGGGAAGATGCATTTCTCTCTCCTATATCCTCGTATTCAAATCACTTCGCCCCTGTACAGATGGCCGGAATGCACAAGACGTTACCCGGTGAGCAACTCGCCATATAGCGGCGCACGCCAACATTACACGGAATGCAATCGCCTTTTGCTCGAAGGTCGCTGAATTAAACCATACGGATTCTAAATTCCGTGTGGCATAACGTGAATTAGCTGGGAACGAGCGGCTCACATTGCGCTGTCACAAACTGGTTCCGCGCAATTTCGGATGGCCTGTTGGGCAACACGATTGTGCCCCAGACTTCTCCTTTGAAGAAAGACTGACCTTCACATCAACTTCCTCGTTCGTTTGCTGAGTCTCTGTCAAGTCCTCGTGGCTTGCCTGAAACGTCGGCTTCGGTTCCAACAACGAAAGTACGTCCCTTCGAAACGTCGATGTCCAGACCCGAATCCTTCGAGAGGGGCCGGAAGGCCAGAAGGAAGGTTGATGCATGGATCTGATTCAAACCGTTTGACCGCGTCTACTTCGTTCGCGGGAACGATGAGAACTGCCGCCCTCGACTGGCGGCTTTTCTCATTGGGGAAGTGTGTGGAACGACACGTGCTAGCGGTGCTTATGCGCCCCTCCCGGCGATCAAATTGTCGACTACTTCTGGTTCGGCAAGAGTTGACGTGTCGCCGATGGTATCGAGTTCGTTTGTGGCAATTTTGCGGAGGATCCGGCGCATAATTTTACCCGATCGCGTTTTCGGTAGCGCCGGTGCCCAGTGGATTACATCGGGTGTTGCAATCGGCCCGATCACATTACGGACCTGACCGCGAAGAATCTCTTTCAATTCGTCCGTGTATTCCTGGTTGGCGTTCAAGGTTACATAGGCATAAATGCCCTGGCCCTTGATCTCGTGCGGATAGCCGACCACAGCTGCCTCGGCCACGGCCTCATGCAGCACAAGCGCACTCTCGACTTCCGCCGTGCCCATACGGTGCCCCGAAACGTTGATTACGTCGTCGACCCGACCTGTCACCCAGTAGTAGCCGTCCTCGTCTCGGGTCGATCCGTCCCCGGTGAAGTAGTAACCCTTGTACATGTCGAAGTAGGTCTCTTCGAACCGTTTGTGATCACCGTAGAGCGTTCTCATCTGCCCCGGCCAGGACGCCTTCAGCGCCAGGACACCTGTGACGCCGTTGCCTGCGAGAGGTTTTCCGCTCTCGGGGTCCAGGATTTCAGGCTCAATGCCGAAGAACGGCACGGTCGCTGCCCCGGGCTTGGTCGGCACAGCGCCCGGAAGCGGAGTGATTAAAATCCCTCCGGTTTCCGTCTGCCACCATGTGTCGACGATCGGGCAACGCTCTTTGCCGACATTCGTGTGATACCAGCGCCATGCCTCCGGGTTGATCGGCTCGCCGACAGACCCCAGAAGCTTCAGCGACTTCATTTCGTACTTGCCCGGCCACTCTGCGCCAAGCCGTGCGATCGCCCTGATCGCGGTCGGAGCGGTGTAGAACTGGTTCACCTTCCATTTTTCGACTATCTGCCAGAATCGATCCGGCGCCGGGTACGTCGGAATGCCTTCGAACATGACTGTCGTCGCGCCGTTAGCCAACGGGCCGTACACGATGTATGAGTGGCCAGTCACCCAACCGATATCGGCCGTGCAGAAATAGATGTCACCATCGTGATAGTCGAAGACATACTTGTGCGTTAGCGACGCGTAAACCATGTATCCGCCGGTGGTGTGCAGCACTCCCTTTGGCTTGCCTGTCGAACCTGACGTGTACAGGATGAACAGCGGGTCTTCGGCCTCCATCACCTCGCATTCGGAGACCGGGCTGGCGTCCGACATCAGGTCGTGCCACCAGAGGTCGCGACCATCTTTCATCACGCAATCGATGCCCTTGCTTCCGGCGATACGTTCTACCACGATGCAGGTATCCACATTGACATCCATCTGAGCGGCTGCGGCTGCCATCGCGTTGTCCGCGACCGGCTTCATCGGAACTGGACGGTTTCCCCTGAACGTGCCGTTGCAGGTAATGAGCGTCTGGCAGGTCGAGTCGACGATCCGGTCGCCAAGTGCCTCTGCCGAGAAGCCGCCGAACACGATCGAATGAATTGCGCCAATCCGCGCGCAGGCCAGCATCGAGATCGCCAACTCGGGAATCATCGGCAGGTAAATCGAGACCCGGTCGCCTTTTTTGACTCCGCGCGATTTCAGGACGTTGGCGAACTTGCCGACCTGTTCGTGGAGTTCTCGATAGGTGATCGTCCGTTCTTCACCGGGTTCGTTTCCTTCCCAGATGATGGCGATCTGGTCGGCCTTTGTGCCGAGATGCCGATCAAGGCAGTTGTATGCGATGTTCGTCTGGCCACCATCGAACCACCTGATCGAAACGGGTCCTATTCGAACGTCGTAGTTGAAGTCTCGGACCTTGTCCCATTTCTTGAACCAGTGGTATTCGGACGCCTTTTCGGCCCAGAAAGCGTCAGGGTCTGAAATCGAGCGGTCGTACTCGGACCTGTATTCTTCCATGCTCCCAATGTGGGCGCTTGCGCTAAATGATTCAGATGGTGCGTAAAGTTCCGAGTCGGCCATCAGTGTCTCCAGTTACCTAATAACTCGCGTGGCGAAGGGGGTTTGAGATCGTTCGTCATGTTGGCGGTGTTGGCCCAAAATTTACACGAATGTGCCGTGCGGCGGGAGGCCGACGCGCCCGTGAGTAACCAGCAAACGATCAAACTATAGCCTTTTTGGACTCGCTGTTGATGTCGCTGCAGGTGGCTACTAACCCGGCGGCAATGAGACACAAAACACCGGCTATTAGAAATGGCGCAAGCCATACGTCCACCCCAATGCCAGCACCTGAATCTTTGAACATTCCCGCCATGATCGGCCCGGCGATGCCTCCAACTCCATATGCCGAGAACATCAGCCCGTAATTGGTTGCCAGGTTCTTGACGCCGAACCGACTGGCGGTCGCGAGCGGGAACAGGGCGAAGTTTCCGCCGAAATTAAATCCGGTCAATGCGAGGAAGACGTAAAGTGCGACCAACGAACCGCCCAGATAGTAAAAACCGACCATCAGAAGACCCTGGGTAAAGGCCATCGCGATCATCGATCTTCGCCATCCGAACTGATCCGCAATGAAACCCCAGCCGATTCTGCCAAGACCGTTCGATAGCGCGAACGACACGGCGTACGCAGTAGATGCCGCTGCTCCTGCGGCCGTCAGATCGGTGAAAGAACCACTCGCAATCAGAGCGTCCTGCCCGTAGAGCTTGTTTATTCCGATTAGCATCAGTCCGCCAAGAGCAAGAAAAACGAACGCTAACCAGAGCTGGTAGAACTGGATGCGACTGAGCATGGACCGCGAAGTAAATTCGTCGCCACCTTCGAGACCGATTTCATCGGTCGGAGGATTCCACCGCTCCGGTTTCCAGCCCTCTGGCGGAAATGTCATCAACAGCCCGCCGAGGTGCACGAGGACTCCAAACACAACACCGTAAACGAGGAACGTGTTGAGTACACCGATCCGCTCGATCATGTGTCCCCAGTCGCCAGCGAGTTGAACCCACAACAGGGCACCGAAGCCGAATCCAGCGACTGCGAACCCGGTCATCAGTCCCTTCCTGTCAGGAAACCAGCGCACTCCGACCGCTATCGGGACGACGTACGCAAGCCCGATCCCGGCACCTCCCAAAACGCCAATACATAGCATCTGAACCCAGAAATGTTCCCCGAACAACCCGGCGAGCGCGTAGCCGCCGCCCAGGAGTATGCCGCCGAGGATTGCCACGGGTCTTGGGCCGACTGCGGCCATCGCTTTGCCCGACAGCAACATCATTGCGGCGAACGAAGCCAGTCCAAGAGAGAATACCCACTGTGTTTGGGTGGCCGAAAAACGGAACTCCCCGCCTCTATCAGTGAGTTCGCCGGTGAATACACCCCAGGCGTAGATTGCTCCCAGCGACATCTGAATAAGCACTGCGCCGACAGCTACCAGCCAACGGTGCCGGATCAACAGACCGGCTTCGACCTTTTCGATAACGTCGACCATTGGGTGATGGTGTTCCCATCCATCAACCGCAGTTTTGAGATTCATCACGACTTGGTGGTCCGTCCGACTTCGAAACTTGACATCTGGCCGACCATTCGAGGACTCATTCGAACGAATTTGTAGTGCCGGTCAGTCGCCAGAAATTTGGATCAACTAATCCTTATTTATTGATCGTTTCACGTTGACGCGGCGGGGTGAAGCAGTCGACGTGTAGGAATTGTGAATATTCTCACAATCGAGGAGTCTGAACCGGCAGGATGCGAAGCGCGACAGACCGTTCTGCGAAATGGCGCGGTCGAATTCGAAGCCGTGGCCTCGTTTGAACGCCTGGATTCGGTTCTGTCAGAACTCAGTGCTCTAGGGCAATTTGGTGCCCAAACGAGTCCGTCTGATATTCGTCTTCGTTCTCAACAGGTCAACATTTAGTGCCGACTTAATGGCAAAAAACGAGGTTGTGCGCTGAGTCCTGACAGAACCATTCCGTTTGGATTAGTGTTCGGCGTTCTTGCAGACAGGTTCGATCGCAAGGCGATATTCATCCTTATTTTCGTAGTCCTTGCAACCACCGCAGCCTCACTCGGTCTCCTGGCATCTCAAGACCGTATCCAGGTATGGCACGTCGGCATTGGAGTTTTTATCAACGGTGTAGTCTGGACAACCGATTTCTCGGTACGGCGACCGATGCTGGCTGACAGTGTTGCCGAATCGCAGGTGGGGCGAGCCGTTGGCCTCGATGGTGCCCTGCTCATCTCAGCACTGGCATTCGGACCAGTGATCGGTGGAGCAATACTCCAATTCGTCGGCATACAGGGCGTCTATTTTTTCGCTACGACCGCATACGCCCTCGGTGTAGCTCTCGCCATCTCCGTGAGGTACCAGCGGCCGGTAAAAGTACTTCACAGACATAGTTTCGCTTCCGAATTTCGTTCGGCGATTGGTTATGCGCGCTCGCGACGAGTGATCATTGGCATCCTGATGGTCACTGTGATCGTTGATCTCTGGGCAACCCCCGTCCGCAGCATGATTCCCGTGATCGGGGAGGACGAACTGGGACTCAGCCCGCTGCTCGTTGGAGTGCTGGTATCGGCCCAGGGAGCTGGGTCGTTGTTAGGAGCAGCCACCATCGCGCTCCGTTCCGACCCCAGACGATACGGCAGGGTGTATCTGTACGGATCGTTCCTGTACCTGGTCCCGGCGCTGCTCTTTTCGCTATCCGATTGGTTTGTGGTCTCGCTCCCCCTGGTATTTATCGGCGGATTTGGACTTGCCGCTTTTTCCACGACTCAGTCGGCGCTAATGCTTATGGCTGCGCCACCTGAGATGCGCTCGCGAATGCTGGGGCTGCTCGCGGTCGGGATCGGGATCGGACCGCTCGGCATACTCAATATCGGATTGATGGCGCATTTATTTAGTGCGTCTGACGCTGTGTTGATCGTTTCTATCGAAGGACTTATTGCGCTTGTCATGGCGGCTCTGATCTGGCCGACATTGAGACGAGGTGAAGACGTTTCGCCAACAGAGCTCAATCGATAACCGGGTCGTGTGTCGACCATCGCCGACCCGCCCGTAGCACAGCCGTCATTTCGATCCCAGGCTGGCAGTACGTTCTCATAAACGTGGCGTTCAGGTATATTTCAGCCAATCTCGCGAAAAATAGCGCTGAAAGGTTGAATCATGGTTGCCACACGCACCGGATCGTACCGACCTCCGGTTATGGGCACGACACACGCAGTATCGACAGGCCATTACCTGGCATCGGCAGCAGGAATGCGGATCCTGGAGAGTGGAGGCAACGCGATCGATGCGGGAGTTGCCGCCGGTATCTGCCTTAACGTGTTGCTACCCGAAATGTGCGGGTTCGGTGGAGTGGCGCCGATCATGGTGTACATCGCCGAAGAAGACCGCGTCGTTTCGCTGAACGGCGTCGGAACGTGGCCCAGAAAAGCCTCCGTCGATTATTTCATGAGCGAGCACGGCGGAATCATTCCGTCGGGTATGCCCCGGGTTGTCGTACCTGTCGCCGCAGGTGCATGGCTAACAGCGCTCGAAATGTGGGGCACAAAGAGTTTTGCCGAAATCGTTGAGTCGGCGCTGGGACTGGCACGCGATGGTTTTGTCCTCCACTTCACCGGGGAAGCCGGGATGGCAGGTGTGGTCGAGGCGTCGAAGGACTGGCCCTCGTCGATGAAGGTATTCGCACCGGCCGGGCGATCAATCCGGTTCGGCGAGAGGTTCACTCAGCCCGATCTCGCTACCACGTTCGAAAAATTGATTGCGGCGGAAAAATCACAGTCGTCGATCAGCCGCGAAGCCGGGATCAGGGCCGCACGTGCCGAGTTTTACCGGGGCGGCATTGGAGAGCAGATCGCACAGTTTGTTCAACGCGAAGGCGGCTTGCTGGATCAGGACGATATGGCAAATTTCGAGGTCGAAGTCGAAAATACCGTCGCCGGCAGCTTCGGTGAGTACGAAATAGTCGCATGTGGCCCCTGGAGCCAGGGGCCGGTCCTCGCCGAGACCTTACAAATACTCCGGCCAGACGACTTCCGAGGAGTAGAGCACAATTCGGTCGAGTACATCCACCTGGTCACGGAGGCGCTCAAACTCGCATTTGCTGATCGGGACGCCTTTGTTGGTGATCCAAAGTTCGTTGATGTACCAATTGACGGACTAACCTCGGCCGAATTCGCGAAGGCCAGGCGAGCCGAAATCGATCCGAATCGTGCCGCTCCGGAGATGCCAATGCACGGGAACCCGTGGAGATTTGAGGGCCGCTCGCAGCCCGATAGCTGGCGATACGAGCACCCATCTGCACTCCCAGTGGCTGCCGAAATGGACACGTCGTACGCGTGTGCGGTCGATCGTTGGGGGAACGCATTTTCTGCTACGCCAAGCGACGGAGCAGGCGGTTCACCCATCGTACCGGGACTCGGCTTTGTACCGTCCAACCGCGGTGCACAGAGCTGGCTCGACAAGCGCCACCCATCGGCTGTCGAAGGCGGCAAGCGACCGCGGCTGACTCCGAATCCGGCTATCGCTTTCCGTGACGGAAAACTGATGATGCCGTTCGGAACACCCGGTGGTGACAGCCAACCCCAGTCGATGACACAGGTATTCCTCAACATGGCCGTCAACGGGATGAACGTCCAGGCTGCAGTCGAGGCTCCAAGATTCCAGTCGGCAAGCTTTCCGAACTCGTTTTATCCGCACAGTTACCGGCCGGGCGTGCTGCAACTTGAGGGCGCCATCGATTCACATGTGGCCGATGGCCTCTCGAAACTGGGGCACCGGGTCGAGTGGATCCAGACCTACGATGCCGGCACCGGCGCAGTTTGTGCTGTTGACGCAGGCCAGGGTGATGGTGTGATGTCGGCAGGAGCAGACATGCGACGCGAAAGCTATGCAATCGGCAGGTAGGTCGGTTCGTCGTCGGTTGAAAAAGTTCTGAATCCAGGGGTTCTGTCAGGACTCAGCGCACAACCTCGTTTTTTGCCATTAAGTCGGCACTAAATGTTGACCTGTTGAGAACGAAGACGAATATCAGACGGACTCGTTTGGGCACCAAATTGCCCTAGAGCACTGAGTTCTGACAGAACCACCAGTACGCCTTCGTTGTCAACGGCGAATAGCTGGCGCATGTCTTCGGGGTCGACACCGGAATATCTCAGAACGCTCAGAGCCCTTGTAGTCGTCCACGTCTGCCGCATGGCGACGAATTCGGTCGACATCAAACCACCGGCATCGTCATCGTCGTACAGGAGCAGTTTCCCGACTGCTGACCTGTCTTCCATCCGCACCAGGATGTTTGCGGCATCTGCCCAGTCGATGCCCCTCAGGACGTCGGCAGCCACGTCGGCTGAGACGGTTTCCAGAACGGCCGCCATTCGAGCGACGTCAACCAGACCGGTAACCTCGATCGCTTCGTCAACATCCATGTGTTCGAGAACGTCTGCAATTTCGTCGTTCGACAGACTTCCGAGCAGCGCGCGCCGATTTTCCGGTTCAAGGTCGGCCAGAATCTCAGCTCTGTCAGGGTTGCGGAGTCCCTGCAGCTCAGTTAGCGCACGTTGTTCCTCTCCCGACTCAACGAGAGTTTGGATCGACTCCTGGATTTCCTCAAGCTTGTCGGCATCAGGCGCGCCGGGCGACTGAATCCGTGGTTCTGTATCGGAGACCTGGTTGGTTTCGGTTTCGGGCATGTTGGACATTGGGGAGTACCAAAATCACAGCGTGCGATGATGAGCGATCGCGATTTCGTACTGGGGGAAGATTATAAAGTGCCGTTGCACAGGGCATCCTGTGTCGGATCGCTACGAGATTACGTGGGTTACGCGTTCCAACTGATGATCCACGGTCTATGTGGTTCAGCCCACCCCAGTCTGTACCCGCCATCGACCTCGACAAGAGAGTCGTCGAGTGCATCCGCCAGCATTTCTGACTTCCTGGACCCCGGGGTGATGAAAAGACGCGACTCACATTCTGAAATAGCCTGATCTCTACTCACGAATGGCCGGGAAATCCAGCTTTCAAGTGGTGTCTTGCGGTACCAGATCGCCATCTCGGAAAGGAGTTCCTCGATGTTCGGGAGAGTAGGCAGCGTAATTCGGTCTTCGCCGTGCACGAGCTTCCATAGCGGTACATAGTTGCTGGTTGCCGGTGTCTCGAACGAAATCAGCGCGACGGTTTTTCGGGCGTGCGACGTGAGTTTGGCAATGAAGTGTTCGATATGGGTGGCTGTGTATACAACGTGAGCGCAGACAACCAGATCATGTGGTGCGACTTCGATATCTTCCCATCTGTCGCTCAATACACTGACATTCTCGACGTCCCAGACTCTGGCTGTCGCGATTAATCGCTCGCGCATAGCTTGAGACGGTTCGACAGCTGTCACCTGGACGCAGTATTCAGCCAGGGGAATCGCAAGGCGGCCGCCGCCAGCCCCAACATCAAGCACCGTGTCTTTCGGTTCAATGAATTCCTTGAGTTGTTCTACCGTATTGTCAGGGCCCGAGTCGCCTTTTTCTGGCGGTACAAACCTCTGCGCCACGGGTTTCCAGAAGTCATCGGATGCCGCTTCCTCGCGGATGCGGTCTGACTGCTCATGTTCGAGCTCGACATTCCGCTGCCAGGCAAGCCCGGTGATGGTCACATTCGGTTGGTGCGTTTCGCGCTCCACTGACATGATCGTGTTTATCTCATAACCCTGAATTTCGAGCTGTCTCTCATAAAAATAATGCCCCGCGAAGCTCCCAGGTGGCGGACACCTAGATAAGCTTGGTCACGGTTCGTCGTGTCGACGCAAATTCAACCGCAGTCGCTGTGCGCCCCGTCGCGGGATAGTTATTTCAACGTATCCTACGGTCTCGTGCACGAATACGGGATATTCTCGGAAAGGTTTTCTGATGCTGCTAGGTGTTGCTGGTCTGGTGCCGGGTGATTGGAAGTCGATCGACGCAGCGGTACTCGACAATGTTGCTGAACATGGGTTTAAGACGGTTCAAATTCGGGTCAACGATCCGCAGTCGATGAAGGACAAGGACATCGCCCGGTTGAAGTCCATGTTCGAATCCCGTGGTTTCGAGATGCCCCAGACGGTCGGTAATTACGGCGGAAAATTAGTGGCCGAAAACGAAGCCGAGCGCAAGGAAGAGATCAAGTTCGTCAAAAGGATGGTCAATCTGACGGCTCGACTCGGCAGTCCAAACACATATCTCCGCCCGGGGAGTCTCAACCCAAAAGGCGGTTGGATGCCTCATCCCAAAAACCACTCACAGGAGGTCTGGGACCGACTGGTAGACAGCACAAAGCAGATTTGCAGTGTTGCCGAGAACGAAGGAATCATGATTGCTGTTGAAGGCGGGGTGGTATGCCCTGTGTCTTCACCACAAAAGATGAAAGACCTTATCGACGACGTTGGGTCAAAAAACCTTGGGCTGAACATGGACCCGGTCAATTTTGTTGGCGATCTCGATACTGCGTACGACACCACCTCGCTAATAAACGAGTTTTACCGGTTGATCCCGGATCGCATTGTCGGCGCCCATGCCAAGGACTTCACGGTGATCGACGGACTGCTACCCCACTTTGAGGAGTCGATAATAGATCAACCTGAGAGCCTGCTCGATAACGAAGCACTTCTTGTCGGTCTACAGAAGGTAAACCCGAGGGCCCACGTACTGGTGGAGCATTTACCCGCCGATAAGATTCCGATCGCCGCAGCCGGGATTCGTCGGGTTGCCAGTAGAGCCGGCATTGAGTGGGATTAGGAATCATTTGACCGGTTCTGACCACCGTGCGGTCGATTGCCGTTCCACCGACCATGCGAGAAGAACTCGTCCGCACCACCTAAATCAGTGTTTCTGCTAATTCGATCCCCAGGAGTAAAGAGATGCCAGCCGATCTTTCCGGCAAACGAATAATCGTCACTGGTGCCGCAACCGGCATCGGTCGATCTACAACGCTGCGGGTTTCTGCCAGCGGAGCCAAAGTAGCAGCGTTTGACGTGAACGATGCCGACGGCGCGGCCACCATCAGTGATGCCAACGAAGCTGGCGGGAATGCACGCTACTGGCACGTCGATGTCAGAGACGAAACCGCGGTTGCCGGTGCAGTTGCTACCGCCGAGACGTGGCTCGGGGGGATTGACGTACTGATCCATGTTGCCGGGGTTCTCCAGGGTGCCGCTGTTGAACTTGACGAGTTCCCGGCAGAAATATGGGACACCGTGCTCGACATCAACCTGCGTGGCTCATTTACGATCTCAAAGTATGTAACGGGCATCATGAAGAAGCAGCGTTCCGGCGTGATTATCCTTACCGCTTCGGGCGCTGGCGTGCACGGGGGAAGTTCTTCTCTCGCATACGGTTCGTCGAAAGGCGGGGTTCATGGCCTCGCGCTGGTCATGGAATCTCATCTCGAGAAGTACGGGATCAGGGTGAACGACGTGCTACCCGGAGCTGTCGACACGCTGCTGAAGGTCACAAACGTCGTCGACATGCACGAGGCAGGGGGGCGCAAGGGAAACCTCAAAGAGAAGATAGGCGCGCTAGTCTCGCCGGATGAGATATCGAAGGTGTATGCCTTCTTGGCCAGCGACGACGCCAGAATGGTGCGCGGAAGCGTTCGCACCCGGTAGGGTCGGGGACTTTCTGTTCTATCGTCCCGAATCGTCGCACGATATCTGCTGCGCCAACTCCGGATTCGCATTGCATCTCGCCAGTCACCAGCTTTCGTCGGTTGACTGGCACTACTCCTGCTTTGCCGTGTCGCGCTTCTCCCAGCCCGGCCTGAACATACGCAAGAAATTGCTCTTGCCATAGGGATGCTTTTTGGCCTCGTCCTCGTTCAGTTCGACGCCGATCCCTGGCGCATCGGGCATTTCAAGGTATCCGTCCTTGACTCTCAAGAATCCCTTCAAAACATCCGTTACCCACGGCTCCAGAAAGTCGTCGAAACATTCCTGGATGAACACGTTTGGGGTCACGGCATCGATATGTAACGCGACCATCGTTTTGAACGGGCTTTCTGCGTTGTGCAGAGCGATTTCGGCATGATGTGCTTCGGCAATTCCGGCTATCTGTAGCGAACGCCATATTCCGCCCACACCCAGAGGTTCCGGGTTGATCACGTCGGTCACGTTGTGCGAGAGAAACTCTCCAAATTCGTGGATCGCGTGCATTCGTTCGCCAGCGATCACGCGCACTGGAACACGCCGGGCCACTTCGACCAGCGCACTCACATCGGTGGACAGGACCGGCGTTTCGAACCAGGTGACCTCGTAGTCTTTCAGCCAGTTCCCGATCTCGATCGCTGCGTATGTACTGAACCTGTCGTGGGCCTCAATGAGGATGTCCACATTTGGTCCAACGGCATCCCGAACGGCACCGACGAGGGCTTTCGTTTCCTGTGTTTCTCTTCGTGAGAGTTGCATATGTGCGTCGCCAAAGGGATCGAATTTGAGGGCGGTGTAGCCACTGGCAACGACCTCGGATACTTTCTCGGCGAAACCGTCTGGTGTGCGTTCGCCCGAGTACCAGCCGTTGGCGTACACCCTAACGCGATCTCGAACTTTGCCCCCGAGTAGTCGATGCACCGGAACGCCCAGAGACTTTCCAAGAATGTCCCAGCAGGCCATCTCGATTCCGGCCATTGCCTGCGTCACCCTCAGAAAAGCCGTCAGATATAGCTTGTGAAATATCTCGTGGACGTTACGAGGGTCCATTCCGATTACGAGATGCTTGATCTCCTCGACAGCAGCAACCCGCGGTTGTGTTTCGGATCCGCCGGTCGCCTCGCCTACCCCCGCAAGCCCTTCGTCTGTCTCGACAACCACGAAAATCCAGTTTTTCCATGGATTTCCTACCACCACTGTCCTGATATCGACAATCTTCATTCGGGTGCTCCCGTCGCTGCTCGCTGTGCTGGCGTTAGTGATAATGGCTGGTCGCGTAGGCTCGATTCTGAACGACAAAAATTCTACTTCGTCTCCACGAGTGTGGCCGGTAAGAATAGAATCTCGCGCAGCCAATCGACGGGCATACCAGGGGGTATGACCGAATGGCGTAACCGGGGGACGTGAAACGTGAGCAAGAGGATACAGCCGGACTACCACTACTATTTGAAAACGGCCGCCAATCCGGCGATCAGCCCCAGTGGTCTTCTGGTGGCGTTTACCGTTCATCAGTTCGACCGAAAAACCCACGAGGCAACGACCGATCTTTTCGTTGCGCGTACAGATGGGTCGGGCGAACCGGTCCAATACTCGGATTCTGGGGATGTCTCGAGGCCTGCCTGGTCGCCAGCTGGAGATCGACTGGCCTATCTTGACCATGACGACTCCGGTGTGAGGCAGATTTTCGTCGTCCCAGCAGAGGGACCACCTGAATCTGCAATGGACCGCGAGCCCAGTGAAGAAGAAAAGTCTCGGCCTGAAGCGATTCGAAAGCAACTTACGCATCAGGTCGCCGATGTTGACGCCTTCGCCTGGTCGCCAGAAGGCGAAAAGATCGCATTCCGTGGCCTCGTGCCGGGGCCTGATGAACTCGACGCGATAGCCAGCGACTCGGCCGAGCCGAAAATAAGGGTCGCCAGGCGGATTCGATACCGGCAGGACGGCGTCGGCTGGCGCGGTGACTCGTTCTACCACCTGTTCGTTCTCGACCTCTCCTCAGGCGCTGTCAGCCAGATCACAGAGGGCGAGGGTGACGACGGTCCACCGGTCTGGTCGCCTGAAGGGCAGCACATTGCTTTCATTACAGACCGAAACGACGAGCGGGAGTTGACCTCACATACCGAGCTATACGTCTGTGGAGTGGATGGATCTTCATCGCGTCAATGGTCGGACGACCTGTTTATGGTCGAGTCGATCGCATGGTCACCCGATTCGCACCGGATTGCAGTCACCGGTGGCAGGGATCGTTCGGAGGTCGGGGGCTACGGGCTAACAACTCAATCAAGCGTCTACGTTCTTGGGCCAGGATCAAGTGCGGCAAAACTGACCGACGACTCTATCCGCCCCCTCTCCAACGGATCAGGGTTGCCGGTTGGTGGCAACAGCCCGACCATGCTCTGGACAGACAAAGGAATTGTTCTTGGAGCGGATTCGCGTGGCCAGTCACACGTTTGCATCGTCGATCCAGGATCGAAATCCGAACTGAGGAAAATTTCGGGAGGGTGGCAGATAAATGAAATGGCTGGCAGGTCCGATTCGGGATTCGTCGTTGTAGCCGCTACATCGCCGACCTCGTTCGGCGAACTGTACAGGGTGGATCTGAACTCGGGCGACGTTAACAGCATCACACGTTTGAACGCCAGGTTCTTTGACGACCATTCGGTCGCATCTCTTGAGAAGTTTTCGTTCACACGAGACCATTTCGAGATCGAAACACGGGTGTGGTTCCCGCCCGATTTTGACCCGACCAACAAATATCCTCTTCTCCTCGACGTTCACGGTGGTCCGCACAGCGCCTTTTACGACGCGTTCTATCCCATCCACCAGGTTGCAACTGGTGCCGGTTACGTTGTAGTGGCACCGAATCCCCGGGGATCTTCAACGTACGGTCTCGACTTTGCCACAGCGGTTCATGGCGATTGGGGTGGGGGCGATTTCGAAGACGTCATGGAAGCAATGGAAATCGTGGCCTCACGTGACTATATCGACGAGCGTAAGGTCGTGATCCACGGGTCGAGTTACGGCGGATTCATGTCGAGTTGGGCAGTTGGACATACCGACAGGTTCAACGCAGCCGTAATCGCGGCGCCAGTGACCTATTTGCCGAGCTTCTATGGGACATCGGACATTGGCGTTAATTTCACCGAAACACAGTTGAACGGAGAGCGGTTCGAAGCTATCGAACACTACCGTGAACACTCTCCACTAACGTACGCGCGGAATGTCAATACGCCGGTTTTACTCATCCACGGCGAAGATGACGCTCGTGTGCCAATCGAACAAAGTGAACAGTATTTTGTGGCGCTAAAACGTCATGGCAAGAAGGTTGAGTTTGTCCGGCTCCCCGGTACCAGTCATGGTATTTTCAGAGCGAAACACCCGCTCATTCGCCAGCAATACTTCAGCAGAATGATCGATTGGATGAACCGCCACAATGATTGAAGCAAATCGGCTATTTGCGGAACGTGCGACAGCTGCTATTACCTGAATCGGACACCCGTGGCATCTTGGGCAGAGTCGCCGACCGCCGTAGTGCCGTAGTCGGTTTTCACACGCTTCTTTGTGAAAAAGGGGCCGATGCAGTGCATCGGCCCCGAATTCTGATATGAGCCCCTGGTATGGGGATGTTTGTCAGGCGACCATCTGAACTATCGGATTGACGCCTGATGCAGGCTCGAAATTTGTCTCCCGCACCGGTAGTTGACCGGTCGACTCCAGATATGTGAGGATTGCGAATACGCGGCCGTGCCGTTCGCCATCAGAGTTGAATCCCAGTTTTGCCAGCACACTGCTGATGTGGTGTTCAACGGTGCGTGGCTGAATGAACAACGCTTGCGCGATCGCTCGGTTTGAGTGAGCCCTGGCCATCAGGCCCAGAACTTGCAGCTCCCTCGGGCTAAGCGTTTTTAGTGCGCCGCTTAGCCGGATCCCTTCATCGGAAGTAAGTTTCGAAACCATCATGGGATCGAGCACTGTGCGCCCCGCCGTGACGTCCTCTATGGAACGTACGATGTCGCGTGTGTTGCGCAGAGTGGCCTTGAGCAAGAAGGCCTTTCCTGCTGAATCGTCACGCATGAACTCTTTCAAGTACTCGCCCCGGTCGTGAGCCGACAACATCACCAGGCCAGTACGTGGGCTGTCGACGCGAATCTGTCGGGCGACCTGGATACCGTTGATCATTGGAAGGCCGACATCGAGGATGGCAACAGTCGGTTGAAGCGACTTGGCCATCGAAATGGCAGTACGGCCATCAGCGGCTAGCCCAACCACTTCGATTCCGGGTTCCCGCCCGAGCAGCAGTGCAAGGCTTTCACGTGTTAGTTCGTGATCATCCGCTATAAGAATAGATATCGTTTGCATTCATTTTTCCCATTATTACGACAGGGACCTCCGCGCAGGGCCCTGTCGCTTGCATCAGTATCTGAAAGGTTATGGCTAAAGGCGCAAGACTGATGCCGGGAATTGCTGACCGATGTCCACCGTACCTGTCTCCTAAGCGTGCCTCGCGACGATCCGTGTGTCGTTAGCGTCGTCCACGCGACACGCTGAGTGGCACTACCTGTGTGCGTTCCCGCAACGCCGTCGTACCCGTCACCCCGCCGCCCATGTGGGCAGGCCCGCCAGAGGTCTTGGTGCGTTCCCAATTCCAAGTCCATGTTTGTCCCAATATCGTTGCAGGTAGTGCGGAAATTAGGACGTTTGGTCCGGGTCTGGTATTGCACACACTCCTGCTTTTCAAGATGGAGTGCGAGTGATCGGCCACGCTGACATATGTTGAGGAGTTACCTAAAGATGATCACGAAAGAGCTGGCTGATCGTGCCCAGCAACGCGGAATCACCGGGCTTGAAACCGCAATCATTCTGATCGCCTTCGTGGTCGTCGCTTCGGTCTTTGCGTTCACGGTGCTTTCTACCGGAATGTTCGCTTCGGAACGGTCGAAAGAAACGGTGTATGCAGGTCTCCAAGAAACGAAAAGTTCACTTGAACCGCGAGGCAGTGTCATCGCGTTCAAAGGCCGCGCAGGCACGACCACCGCAGACGATTCTGTCTACAAAGTCTCATTTGTAGTTGGAAATGCGATATCGGGCGAGCCCGTAGACATGACTCCACCCTACACATCAGACGATTCTGGTTCAGACCCCGATATCGCCAGCGGTTCCGAGTACAGGACTGTCATCTCTTACGTAGACAAGTATCAGTACCTGTCCGACGTCCCATGGACGATAAACCTTCTTGGCCAGTCGAACTCTGACTACCTGTTAGAGGCCGGCGAAAAAGCTGAAATAAGCGTGTGGCTTTTGCTGCGAGACGCGGCGGTACCGGATCCGACAAGTAACAACGGTGTCGCCAGATATACGAGCGCCGATGTAAACGGCAGCAGCGGAATTTTGACAGGCGGCACGCTGCTGAATGCCAATGACCAGTTCACTTTTGAGGTAAAACCCGAAAGCGGTGCGGTGCTGACTATCGAGCGGACCAATCCGTCCAGGCTCGACACGATCATGGATCTCAGATAGCGGCGCCAAATCGCGAGCTTAGCAAAACGACCAGCAATTTCCCGCTGGTCGTTTTTATTTAACCTCGTTGGATGTTTCGCCTATGAACTCGTGCGGGCTATCCGCCCCATAGCTATGGAGCGGCCCCGGTACCGACGAAGTACCCAGAGTCATAACGTAGTTCTTGTAGCTGTAATGACCACGGATGCTCGCAAGGCCAGAGGGCACCGGTGGTAGCAGTATTGAGGATGACCAATCTGGCCTCGCCCCACGAAGGCGAATTCTAGGAGACGTTCACAATGGTTACGCAAAAACTTGGTGCACCGATGCACGAACGAGGAATCACCGGTCTCGAGACCGCGATCATTCTCATCGCTTTCGTGGTTGTCGCATCGGTATTCGCCTTCACGGTTCTCTCGACAGGTATCTTTGCCTCTGAGCGATCCAAAGAGACGGTATTCGCCGGTCTCGAAGAAGCGAAAAGTTCGATCGAGCCACGCGGCTCGGTTATCGCGTACAAGGGAAGAGTTGACACGGACAGTACGACCGACACGATCTACAAGGTCTCGTTTGTTGTATCGAATGCGGTCTCCGGTGAGCCAGTCGATCTGACACCACCGTACACGGCGAACGATGCCGGCAGTGATCCAGACATCGTCTCTAGTGCCGAGTACAAGACGGTCATTTCATTCACGGACAAGAACCAGTACTTTGCTGATGTTCCGTGGTCGGTCTCCTGGGTTGGAAACAACAACTCAGACAGTCTTCTCGAAGAAGGCGAAAAAGCCGAAGTTAGCGTATGGCTGCTGCGACGGGACAACACTTACGCCGCGACGGCCAACAACGGTGTCGATTACTACGCAGCACCGGACGCCAATGGTGCACGTGGCTTGCTGTCAACCGATACGATCGTCAGCACCAACGACCAGTTCACGATAGAGGTTAAGCCTGAAAGCGGAGCCGTGCTGACGATACAGCGAACTGCGCCTTCCAGACTCGACACCATCATGGACCTGAAGTAAGTCCACAACAAAAAGTAATTTGCAGACAGCCATCGGATTCCGATGGCTGTTTCGCTTAACGAGATATGCGGGCTAGCCGCCCGTGAACGTTGGAGTGGTCTCAATTCTTATAGCGAAAGTCCGAGCATACCGTGGTAATCCTAACTGCATTTGCTGTTGCGTTGTGCCAGGCCGGAGACAGGGTGACAGTCGCAGCGATGAGGAAGACCAATCTGGCCCCGCCCCACGAAGGCGGAATTCAGGAGACACGAATAATGCTAACTCTTAGCCTCGGGGCACCGAGGCACGAAAAAGGAATAACCGGTCTTGAGACCGCGATCATTCTTATCGCTTTCGTGGTTGTCGCATCGGTATTCGCTTTCACTGTTCTCTCAACAGGTATCTTTGCCTCTGAGCGTTCAAAAGAAACCGTCTTCGCTGGACTTGAAGAAGCGAAGAGTTCGATCGAACCACGGGGTTCAGTCATCGCTTATAAAGGGCGAGTCGATGCCACCAGTGCGACGGACACCGTCTACAAAGTATCGTTTGTAGTTTCGAATGCCGTATCTGGTGAACCGGTCGACCTGACCGCACCCTACACAGCTGGCGGAACCGGCAGCGATCCAGACATCGTGGCCAGCGCTGAGTACAAGACTGTTATCTCGTACACAGACAAAAACCAGTACCTTTCCGACGTTCCATGGACGGTTGCCTGGGTTGGCAATAACAACTCAGACAGCCTTCTAGAAGCAGGTGAGAAGGCCGAGGTGACCGTGTGGCTACTCAGGCGGGACTTCGTAGCCCAGGCTACCGACCCGACGGCCAACAACGGTATTGACTACTACGCTTCCGCTGACGTGAACGGCGCGCGTGGAATGCTTTCAACCGACACGATCATCGGCACCAACGATCAATTCACAATTGAGGTGAAACCGGAGAGCGGAGCTGTACTCACGGTGCAGCGAACTGCGCCTTCCAGGCTCGATACGATCATGGACCTCAAGTAAGTCCAGGAATCGAACAGAGAATGCAAACAGCCATCGGTTTCTCGGTGGCTGTTTCGCTTAACAGACGGTGTGGGCTATCCGCCCCTCAAAGTTGGGGTGACCGCAATTCCTTACCGATTCCCTGGCGACTAGATTTGAAGTCATGGCCGTAGTGACTAGAGAACTGCAGACAAGAGTTCAGCAGTCGTCAGCGGTATCAAATAGACCAGTCCGGCCCCGCCCGTTAGAGGCGGTTTTGAGGAGACCAAAAACATGTTCGCAAATTCCTTCGGTTCACCGAAGAAAGAAAAGGGAATTACCGGTCTTGAGACCGCGATCATTCTCATCGCTTTCGTGGTTGTCGCGTCGGTTTTCGCTTTCA
>JAQBVG010000129.1 GCA_027623655.1 Chloroflexota bacterium | reverse complement strand
CCCCCACCAACTTCGCCCGAACAACGTTTCAAACGGGAAAACACGGATTCTTCAGCACCCTGCTAGTTGCGAACCTGATGACACCCGGATCACCGTTTCTATCGGCCAGGATCATCCAGACGCCCGTCACAATGATGTTCCCGACAAATATCACGGCTCCACCCACGTGAAGAAACAGGTGCCACTCAAACGGGTAGATCGGGAGGGACAGGATTGCAGCGATCACGATCAACAGCACCGCGGTCAACTTTTGCATCGGGGTATCGTGACAACCTACCCGCGTTCCAGTCAAGCGGCCTGCCTATCGAATGGCAGTACTTTCGGTGTGAGCATGTAATATTTCGGCTGTTCGCGACACCATATCGAGCTTCGCATTCTCCCGAGTTTGAAACATGTCAGCTTCAGTACCGACTCTTTCAGGCGAGTCAGTAACCCTCCGCACGGTGGTCGCCGCGGATCGCGATAGCTACCTGGCACATGCGGGCGGTGTCGAGACGATCTGGGGTTTTGGCGGAGGCAAGGCCGATGCCGGAAAGAAGACTCCTGAACAGGCTGACCGATGGCTCGGAGGTCGGCCGGGCTGGATGCGCTGGGCCATAACCGTCGACAATCGACACATCGGCACGATCAGCCTTCATGACATCAGCGAGCCGAACCAGAGGGCCACGCTGGCCATGGGAATCATGAGGGCCGAGGACATGAACAAGGGCTACGGCACACAGGCCATCAAGTTGTTGTTGGCCCACGCTTTCGGCACGATGAATCTGCACCGCGTCGATCTGCGAGTCCTCGCGAGAAACAAGCGTGCAATTCGAGCGTATGAGAAATGCGGATTCGTTCGAGAGGGGGTCGAGCGAGATTCTGCCTTCATCGACGGTTCCTGGTACGACGATGTAATCATGAGCATCCTCAATCACGAATTCAGCAGCTAATCTCCGGTACTCGACGGGAGTGCCCGACGCATCGGCGCTCTACTCTCTGATTAACCCATGCTCGCGGTAAAGATCATCGAGTTCTCGTGAAGTGCGCACCACCACCAACTTGATGTGAGCTGGCGTTTCGGCTTCAGCCTGTTCACCAAATGACATGAAACGCCTGCGTCGACGAAACAGATCGTAAATGATCGAATCGCGACTCAAAAAACTGCCTCTGAAGTTTTCTCGGTTGCCGTTCCACAGTTCCTCACGCGTCACCAATCTGATCACCGTCCTTTTGAAGGTTCGCCAGAGCATCACGCGCCACGGTAATGCCAGAACGACCACCGTGTCGATCCGGGCGAGCACAAGATCTCGAAGAGCACTGTAGTTGCCGTCGGATACCCAACCATTCGGCGCCTGCTCGAACCTCGTCTCGGCTGCACACCAGTGCTCTTCAGGCGAAAGCTCGACCCAGTTCGCCTGATGCTTGATCGAATCCTGTTCGATGAATTCAAGATGAAATCGCCGGGCGAGCGCCTTCGACAACGTCGTCTTGCCTCCCTTGCCAAATACAGCAATGCGGCGGCCAAGCGGATACTCTGAGTCCGATTCGACCAAAACCAAAACCTCCATTGGCTCCGCGAATCCCGGGCCAGCGGAGGCTTTGCCGGAAAGGGCAGATCTACCCGGCAGGTAGCATCGCAGTGTATGACTTCGAAATCTGGTCCTTCAGTACGTCTGTATCGATGTCGGCCAGCTTGTTGATATAGAGGCAACACTTGCCGGTCCGATACTTCCCGAGCTTCGTCAATGTCCGTTCGTATTTGTCGAAACCCGACATGATGTAGACCACCAAGTTTTGTTTACGGGGAGAAAATCCAACCGCAAACCAGGTACCGGAATGACCACTGGCGTACGTGTAATCATAGCTACCGAATCCGATCAGGCTGGGACCCCACATTGAAGCCGGTTCTGATGTGATATCGGTCATCATCCCGAGAAGTATTTCGGCATCCGCACGTCGAGTCTTGTTCTCAACGGACGAAATAAAATCTGAAACGCTCGCCTTGTTTTTCTTGGTTTTCGGTTCGGCCATATCAATGCTCCGATCAACATCGAACGCGAAAGACGATGGCTGATTATATTCACCCGGTGAGGCAGGGTCACAGGGTTGTGATCGCGCCACGCCTGTCCCTGAACGCCGCCAGCCCGATTGCGGAGAGAATCGGCTCCCCCGGCAAACCGGACAGCAGTCAAATCACCCTTTCGGGAATATCAGGGTGAACTTGGTCCCGCCTCGGTCGTTCCGTTCGACCGTCGAGCGTCCACCGTGCATCGCGACGATCTCTGACACAAACTTCAAGCCGGTGCCCGGTGCAAAATCTGCCGAAGGATCGGATCCACCACGAATGGCCGCTATAAACGTCTCAATTGTCACAGGACTAACCGTCGGAACTTCAGCAAGCCTCGGACCGTCGTCACTGACTGTAATTGCGAATTCATTGAAAACATCAGCGCACGAAATCGACACGACCGACCTGCTCGACGTGTGCTTGAGACCGTTATCCAGCAGATTCGACACCGCCCGGAACACGCGATTGCGGACACCGAACGCTTCAACCGTTCCGCATCTGGCGTCGAGCCTCAACGTCTTACCTGCCAGGTCGAAAACAGGGGAATAAACCGTAACTGCCTCAACCAGCAACTCCAGCAGACTGAACCCATCCGGTTCCAATTCGTCTGCACCTGCACCGTTGAGCAGTTTTGCCGCATCGGCACAGAGCAGCGCCATCTGCTGGCAACTCTTCTGGGCAGATACTGCCCTCGATCACTGGGTCGAATCGCCTTCGGCTTTAGCAGCGAGTTCGAGTAAATCCACCATCAGGCTCACCGATGTGGTGACTGACCGCATATCATGGATCAGATAGGTGAGTTGATCCTGTTCACGCGCCGCTATCCTGACTGCTTTCCCACTTCCACCTGGCAGAGCACTTTGCATCGATATGCCGTCCAAATTTCACCTTTGTACGGCTAATGCGTTGGTTACGGATATGGTTTGACTTGCTCAGTGTCGCCGATCCGAGCCATCGGCCGCTAAGTCAAGATTTGGTCAAGTTTTGGTGTATTTTCGGTGTAGATATCGCGTTATACAAGTATTTTCACACGGTTACGTGTAGTCCATGCGGGATTGCAATCGTGTGACGCCCACCTGGCACTCAGTGGTATCCAGATCGTAGACAACACCTCAACTACAGCGAGAATCTGGTAGTCCGACGGACATTCAGGGGACTATCACTCAGACCCGGCAGATCGCGCCTGTAGTGGGACTGGCGGTATCAGCGACCGTTCGAATCACTTCTTTTGATCCTCGATTCCATCGGTCATTATTGCTCATATGCAAAAGTTTGCATTTGCACAATTTCGCGAATACTTTTCTCCACGCCGGGCGCTTGTCTGGCCCATATGCCGGGCATCGGCACCACTTTTTGAGCTTCCTCTTCGCACATGCTGAGGCGGGCGCACGCACTGAGGCGGGAGTTAGTTCTTGTCGGCTGAAATCGGACTTGCGCTACTCGGCACCGGATTGGGGCTGGGATTGCGGCACGGGATCGACTGGGACCACATCGCAGCAATATCCGACGTGACCAGTTCGCAGAAAAACCGAAAGCGCAGCATCTGGATGGGCACGCTCTATGCACTCGGGCATGCGGCCGTTGTAGTTGTGCTCGGATTGCTGGCAATCTGGTTTGGCACGCTATTTCCGAGCTGGATAGACGGTTACGTTGAGATTGCGGTCGGCAGCACGCTGCTCCTGCTGGGAGCATGGTTAATCTGGTCTATGTCGAGAAACCGTGGGCGGCTCGTGTTGCGCAGCCGCTGGATGCTCGTTCTTGATTTCGCCAGATCGGGCTACGGCAAACTTTCCGGTCGGTCAAATACGCGATCGGAGACGAGTGAGCGTCGACAGTACAGCTCCGGTACTTCGGTCTCGATCGGCGCTGTACATGGTATCGGGGCGGAAACAGGAAGCCAGGCATTGTTGCTTGCGGCTGCCGCAGGGGCGACATCGGCACTAACCGGCAGCATCCTGCTCGTTGCTTTCGTCGTCGGGCTGATAGCGTCGAACACCGTGATCGCCATCGCCTCAACACTTGGACTCATTGGGACAGAACGCCACCGAGTCGTCTATACAGTGCTTGGCGTTGTCATAGCAGTCTTCAGCCTGGTGCTGGGAACGATGTTCATACTCGGCACTGCCGATAACCTGCCGACACTTTTTGTGTAACGCCTGCGACAGTCGTCAGCTCCGAGCGAGCCATACCGGGCAGGCGTAAACTGCCGCACGCACCCGGGGCAGTTCTGCTCTTTCAGTTTTCATTCGGGTACACAATTCCTTCGGAGGATCGTCTTTAGATGTCGAAGCAATACAGGGCAGCAATTGTCGGCTGCGGTTCGATCGGCCAGGCGCACATGCAGGGTTACCAGCGGATCGACAATATCGATGTGGTTGCAGTGACCGACCCACTCGAGCCTGCTCGAAACATGTACATGTCGGAATACGGGATTCCGGCGGGCTACGCGACTGTTGCTGAGATGCTCGAAAAGGCGAAGCCCGATATCGTCAGTATCTGCGTATGGCACCTACTCCACGACACCGTCACCGCCGAGGTAGCGGCCGGGCCGTCGGTGAAAGGCATCATCTGCGAAAAACCGATGGCCATCGGGATGGGCAGGGCCGACGCGATGGTCGACGTATGTGAGGCCAATGACGTAAAGCTGGCAATTTCTCACCAGCGTCGTTTCACCCCGGGCTGGGAGAAGGCAAAAGAGTTGGTCGAGGATGGCGCGATTGGAATCCCGCTACGGGCCGATCTTCGTGTAAAGGAGGGACTTGCTAACTGGGGTACACACTCGATCGATGGCGCGCGTTTCGTTCTTGGCGATCCCGTTGCCGAGTGGGTTATGGGTGCCGTTGAGCGCAGGACCGACAAGTATGAACGTAATACGGTAATCGAAGATTCCTGTATGGGATTGATCCATTTCGGCGGGAGTTTGCAGTTCTTCATTCAGTCCGATCTCTGGGACCGAAATTGCGACGCCGGGAAGTTCTTTATCCGCGGTACCGAGGGCATGCTTCACGTGCGTGAAACCATCTTGAAGCTTTTCAATGCAGAGACCGGTGGCTGGAAGGACATCGATCTGAAGTTGAAGGAAGGCGACCAGGCTATCGGTGGCAACACCAACGCGGCTCAAACGCTGGAGCTCATTAGGTGGATCGAAACCGGGCAAGAGAGCCGTGGTTCAGGCCGCAAGGCACGCGACACAGTCGAGGTGATGATGGCCATGTACGAGTCAGCGCGGCAAAACAGGGTCATTCACCTGCCGATGGCGGAGAAAGAGTATCCGCTAGAATTGATGATCAATGAAGGGAAGCTTCAGGTCGAGGTGGAAGGCCGCTACGACATCCGTGGCTTTCTCGATCGTTCAAACATCGATGAAGCTCGATACAAGCAGCTTCGAGACGACGGCGTCCCACATCACCAGGCGATGCGTACCGTCCACGAGGAGATGGGTCACTAACGTTCGATGTCTCGGCCAGTCCCGATTCGGTGAATCACGACTGGCCGCATCGGTGTTATCTGCCTACGCCCCCGGTCGCCAGTTCCTCTTTGAGAGCGGAGTCGCTATCCATGATCTTCACGCGTCTGATCTCGACCGACATCTTGATTGACGTTTGGGAGGATACGACCTCACCACCGGCCTGATCGGCCGGTCCGGAGGTTGAACCTGAATCGTTGACCGAACTTCGTGAGAGGTTATGTACCTGCACGTGAACGAATTGAGGAACCGCTTCTAGCAACCTGATGAACTCAATCAGAATCGGGTAGTCATCGGCCTCTGCATTGACACCGACAATACGTCCGTCATCGTCCACTGAAATTAGTCGAACATCCTCCGGGGTGAGAGCGGAAATCACTGCCATCGTTTCGGGGAATCCTGCGGCCCTGTCTTGAATGACATCGTTCGCCGCAATAAGGCGTTCGGTCTTCCTTTTCGCCACGTCGAGCAGCTCTCTGGCTTCACGTGTTTTTTCGACCTGGAGACTGCGACTCACGATCTGCTGTTCGAGTATCCCCTGGGTACGTACCGAAAAAGCAAGTGAGTCAGACTGGTCTTTGTACGACTGGTACGCTCCGAACACGCCGAGGACCAGTATCGCTACCGATGCGATCTTGAGGGCAGACTGCACCGGAAGCGGCTTCGGTCGATACTGCGCCGGTCGATAGTCAAACTTTGGTGTTGCCAGCAGCGGGACCGGGGTGCGTTGCCAGAACCGCTTGCCGGAA
>JAQBVG010000128.1 GCA_027623655.1 Chloroflexota bacterium | reverse complement strand
GAGCTGATAACGATCTACGTGTCTCTTGAACTGACTGCACTGCCCGTTGTGGCACTTGCCGCGATTCACCGAACCCGGCAGGGTGTTGAAGCCGGAACTAAATTTTTTGTCCTCTCGGCGATTTCTAGCGCAATTCTCCTTTACGGCTTCGCCTACATATACGGCTATACCGGTAGCACGCACCTCGACGTGATCATGGAGCGGTTGTCGGTTCTTCCAACCGAGGCCGGAGTTCCGTTCGGCTCATACGCCGTGTTGCTCGCGGTAATCATGATCGTCGCCGGGTTCGGCTTCAAAATGGCGGTCGTACCCTGGCAAATGTGGGTTCCGGATGTTTACCAGGGGGCACCTACTCCGGTTGCGGCCTTTTTGTCGGTGGCCTCAAAAGCCTCTGCATTCGCTGTCATCATGAGGATCATGTACACGGCGTTCGGCGATCCGTCGTTGATGCAGGACTGGTCGGGACTCTTTGCGATCCTTGCAGCGGTGTCGATGACTGTCGGCAATCTGCTTGCCCTGTCGCAGTCGAATATCAAACGCCTGTTGGGATACTCGACCATCGCGCAGGCTGGCTACATTCTGGTGGGTGTGGCGTCAGTACCGGCGAACCAGGTCGGTGCGACATTTGCGGGAGCTGGGCCACAAAGCGTCATGTATTACCTGGCCGGCTATGCATTCACGAACCTCGCGGTCTTCTTCGCCCTTGTCGCCATTATATCCCGGACCGGCGACGACTCGATCGAAGGGCTCAACGGGCTGCTAAAACGGTCTCCGTTGATGGCCGGACTGCTGGTATTCGGTCTGTTGTCGCTACTGGGCATGCCACCGACAGTAGGATTTATGGCCAAAGTGGTCGTGTTTGGAGCAGCGCTCAACGCGAACCTCGCGTGGCTGGCGGTCATAGGTGTCGTAAACACCGTAATTGCCGCCTACTACTACCTCCGGGTGATTCGGGCGATCGTATTCGAAGAGTCCGCCGATAGCTCTGCGTTAAGTGTTGATAGGCCGGCACTTGTCGCCACCGGGGTAGCCGCGATCGGTGCAGGGGTATTTGGGTTTGCCCCGTTCCTGCTTCTTGAGTTCGCCGAAAGTGCGCTCTCGATACTGTAAATTCGTCTGCGGTACTGTTCTGCGCAGGGCGTCGTCGGTGAAGTGGCCCGAATCCATTGCCAATGGGAAATATCGCATATGCCTCGTTACGCAAACATCGGAATAGTCCACCACGGTCTCCTAAACGAGGCGGCCGAACTGGCAAAACTACTTGTCGATCGATACGCGGACGGACGCAACTGGTGGCTGGCCACACAGGACACGCTGAACAAACATCAGGGCGACCTCGACACGACCGACCTGGTCATAACCATTGGCGGTGACGGCACCATTCTTCGCGGAGTGCATGCAGCTGCATCGCACGGCATTCCCGTACTTGGCGTAAACATGGGGCGCGTCGGCTTTATGAGCGATCTCGAAGCTAGAAGTGCGCTCAAAAATGTTGGTTGGTATCTCGATGGCAATGCACGAATCGAGCGACGATACATGCTGAGTGCCGCTGTCAGCGGTCGTGAAACCGAGCCTGTTCTGGCGTTGAACGACGTTACTGTGGCGCGTGGGGCGGTGTTACGCGTGATCGAGGTGAGTACCGTCGTCGATGGTGTCCATCTGGCGACCTACCGTGGCGATGGGGTTGTCGTATCGACTGCAACGGGATCGACGGGTTACAGCCTCTCACTTGGTGGTCCGGTTATGGATCCGAGTTCCGGGGACTTCCTGGTGAAACCGATCGCAACCCACATGAGCCAGTTTGGCGGGGTGATGCTACAGCAGACGTCGAAGGTCGAGTTGACAGTACAGGCCGAGGACCATGCAACCCTGAACGCAGATGGGTTCATCGATCTTGCTGTCGCTGCGGGAGAAACCGTGACGGTTACGCAGGCCGGCGATTACGCCTCGTTTTTACGACGTAAACCCCCGGCGGCTTTCTGGGGCGACCTTTCGAGGCGGCTCGGACTGCGAAAAGGTTCGCTCAAAAGCTCACGTAGAAGATACCTCTAACTGTCGGTAAACGGTTAAAATGCTGCTACTTTGCGACCAAAACACCCCATCACCGTCTCAGTTAACCGCAAGTACGAGGGCAATCGAATTTCTCTTCGAGTTGACACAGCCCGATTCGATGACGGCCCGACGTTCGAACGCGAAATCGTTGAGCATCCCGGTTCGATCGTATTGGTGCCCATAACCGACGATGGTAAAGTCGTGCTTATTCGGCAGTACAGGCAATCGGTCGGCAAAGAGTTGCTCGAGGCGCCTGCGGGGACGCGGGAACCGGGGGAAAACCCTGAAGTAACCGCTCATCGTGAGCTGCGAGAGGAAGCCGGATACAGGGCCGGAAAACTAATCTCTATCGGTGGCTCCTGGGTTGCGCCGGGTTATTCGACCGAGTACTCACACATTTACATCGCGACTGAGCTTTCGCCCGATCCCTTGCCGTCCGATACCGGCGAAGACATTGTGATCGAATCAGTTGATCTTGATGATGTCCATCGCTTGATGATCTCTGGCGAGCTAGAAGATCAAATGTCTGTAGCGGCGCTGCTGCTGGCGAAGCATGTGTACCCAGATTTAATCGATGACGGAAGAATGAAAAAACCACTGAAGAAGCAGATCACGAGGCGATTCCATGTACGAGCATGACGTCCTGATAATTGGCGGTGGGCTTGCCGGGCTCAGAGCAGCAGTTGAAGTGACCAAACATGGTGCAGATGTTGCCGTGATATCCAAGGTTCATCCGGTCCGCAGCCACTCGAACGCCGCCCAGGGCGGAATTAATGCCCCGCTGACCGACCGTGGCGACGATTGGGAAGGCCATGCTTACGACACCATAAAGGGAAGCGACTTCCTCGCGGACCAGGATGCGGTCGAAATAATGTCGCGTGAAGCTGGCGAAGCGGTGCTAGAGCTCGAGCGCATGGGCGTAATTTTCAGTCGCGGCGACGACGGCAAGCTGGGTACCCGTCGGTTTGGAGGCCAGAAAAAGGCCCGGACCTTCTTCGTCGGCGCTATCACCGGTTCTGCGATCCTCCACGTGTTGTTCGAGCAGTCACTCAAGCTCGGACTGAACGTCTACGAGGAGTGGTTTGTCACCAAACTGGTGATCGAAGATGGCGTCTGCCGAGGGGTGATTGCTATCGATCTGAAAACCGGTGATCTGCACACGATAAAGGCCAAAGCGGTCATCATGGCTGCAGGTGGAGCCGGTCGCGTATTTGAGCCTTCCACGAACGCCCTGATCTGTACCGGTGACGGTCTGTCGCTGGCCTACAGAGCGGGTGCACCGCTGATGGACATGGAGATGATCCAGTATCACCCGACAACCCTGGCGCGTACGGGCATACTCATGTCCGAGGCTGCCAGGGGCGAGGGTGCTTACCTGTTGAACTCTGAGGGCGAGCGTTTCATGGAGAAAGTCGCGCCCGACTATATGGAACTCGCATCACGGGACGTTGTGTCTCGCGCCGAGCAGACTGAAATAAATGAAGGCAGGGGAATAGACGGCAATGTTCTTCTCGACCTCCGGCACCTTGGCCGCGAGTTCATCGAGCAGCGGCTCGGATATCTGCAGGAGGTCTCTGTCGAATTCCTGGGGATAGATATGGCTGAACAGCCGGTGCCGATTCAACCCGGCATGCACTACATCATGGGTGGAATCAAAACCACCGTCGACGGCGCAACGATCGTTCCCGGTTTATACGCAGCTGGAGAATGTGCGAACGTCAGCGTCCATGGTGCCAATCGGCTTGGTGCGAACTCGCTTCTGGATACCGTTGTATTTGGGCGACGGTCTGCCGCTCACGCACTCGAATATATCAAGAGCGTTGGCTCCAATTCGAAGACCGAGGAAGATCTGGCTACGGAAAAGGCACGGCTTCAGGCGCTACTGGATCGACCGACAGGTGAACGTTCCGCCACCGTTCGAGACGATATGGCACGTGGCATGACGAAGGGGATCGGCGTGTTTCGTGACCAGGCTTCGATGGAGGGAGCACTGGAGAACCTGGTCAATATTAAATCACGATTGCCAGCAGTGTCGGTCGAGAACAAGGGGAAGGTTTTCAATACCGACCTTATGTTCGCTCTCGAACTCGAATTCATGGTGGATTGTGCAGACGCAGTGGTTGCTGGCGCGCTCACCAGGAAAGAGAGCCGCGGGGCGCACTTCAGGACGGATATTACCGAGCGCGACGATGAAAACTGGTTGAAGCATACCCTTGTGTACAGGGATGAGACGGCCGAACACGATACTCGAGTAGAAACATCGCCCGTGTCGATAACCCAGTGGGAACCAGTCAGGAGAGTCTACTAAATGCAGGTCAACCTGAAGGTAAAAAGATTCGATCCGGTCGACTCGGGTGGTAAGACCTGGTGGCAGGAATATACCGTCGATATTCATCCAGACTCGACGGTACTTGATTCACTGATTCATGTGCGGGAACAGGTCGACGGAACACTTGCTCTCCGCTGTGCCTGCCGAGCGTCGATTTGTGGCTCATGCGGCATGAAAGTCAACGGTGGTGCGAGGCTCGTTTGTAAAACCCGCGTTGTCGATGTCGCGCCGAACGGTGAGCAGCTAACAATCGAGCCGATGGGTAATCAGCACGTCGTTCGGGACCTCGTGATTTCACTCGATACCTTCTTTGCACAGATCAAACGAGTACAGCCGTTCCTGCAACCCGGTTTTGTCCCAGACCACGGGGAATACACCGCCTCGAACGAGTCGATGGAAAACCTCCTAACGTCGATGAACTGCATCATGTGCGGTTGTTGCGTTTCGGACTGCACCGTGCTTGAAGTCGACTCCAACTTCATCGGTCCCGCTGCGCTGGCGAAAGCGTGGCGATTTACCGAGGATCCCCGCGATTCGAAACGTGACGAGCGACTCAAGGCTTTGAACGATGAAGATGGCGGCATATGGGACTGCACTCGTTGCATGAAGTGTGTGGAAGTCTGCCCCAAGGGCGTTGCGCCGATGGATCGGATCATGGAGCTTCGTGAGGCCGCGATTGAAGCCGGAAATACGAACACCTCTGGATATCACCACACCGAATCGTTTTACAACTCCGTGAAGAAGAATGGCAGGCTCGACGAAACCCGCCTGGCGATCGATTCCGCAGGCTGGATGAACATTCCACGGTTGCTAGATCTTGCTCCGATCGGGATTGCGGCGATGCGAAAAGGAAAACTGCCGCCAATACGTCCGCATAAATCAGAAAACCACAACCAGGTCAAAAGACTGTACGAAAGCGTTGAAGGTGAATCGAAATGAAGTACGCCTTTTACCCGGGATGCGTAGCTCGTGGTGGAGCGCCCGAACTCTACGATTCAGCAATCGCCGTAATGGATCGACTCGGTATCGAACATGTCGAGCTCACCAGGGCCGCCTGCACCGGTGCTGGTGTATTGCAGGAGAAGAATCTTAAGATGGGTGATGTCCTGAACGTCAGGACTTTCGCAATGGCCGAGCAACTCGGTCTGCCCATCATGGTTCTCTGCTCGACGTGCCAGGGAGTGATGAGCCAGGCAAATCACCGTGTGAAGCGCGAGCCGGAGTACCTTGCGGAGATTAACAAGCACCTTGCAGCCGAAGGTCTCGAATACAAGGGAACGACTTCCGTAAAGCACCTCTTGTGGGCGTTGATCGAAGACATCGGTCTCGACACGCTGAAGGCTACGTTCACCAGAGAGTTAACGGGAATGAACATGGCACCGTTTTACGGCTGCTACATCGTTCGACCGTCGGAGGCTCTCGGGTTCAAAGAAAATCCGGAGCGGGAGACTTCACTGGAGACCCTGATCGAACTGGTCGGTGGAAACGTGACCGACTTCGCTGGCAAGACCGCCTGTTGCGGTTTCCCGATACTGTTTATCAACCAGGCCAACTCGATGAAAATGGTGGCAAATCATACGGGCACTGCCAAAGACCTCGGTGCCGACGCAATGGTGACTCCGTGCCCCCTTTGCCATTTGAACCTGGACGGTTATCAGCCCAAGGCTCGCAGGCAGGTCAGAGGTGACAGCGCTGACCTGCCTGTCATCCACGTGCCACAGTTGATCGGCCTGGCCATGGGGATGAGCGAGAAGACACTCGGCTTACAGAAGCATATTGTCTCGACGAAAGAAATCGTCCGAAAGGCAGAGGCGGCACCGGCGAGCGCTTAGCCAGAATCTGCTGTAGGTCAGTCGGGACAGAATGCCACGTTTCTCGGGCGATTCGGTATGCGTCTGGCAACTTAGCTAGCCTTGCTCAGTGAACGGAGACGACTGA
>JAQBVG010000127.1 GCA_027623655.1 Chloroflexota bacterium | reverse complement strand
AAATTCCCAGTTTCGGGCCGTTTGGGGTGTCGGTCATTCGTAGTCTCCGTTAATCCGCAGGGCAAAAGGCCTGCCAGATACAAAGGTGAATTGAGTTTCTAGTTCCAGAGTTTTTGGATTGCCGCGAGGCAATCCTCGATCATCTGCTCGGCCGCGCCGGCCTCGAACGGTGCGGTCGGCCCGACCTCATACCCGCCTTCCGGGTATGCGTAGGCCATCGGCAGGTAGCCGTAGTATCCGTTTGAATAACCCGAGAAGAGCGTCCAGTCGGCAGGCGAGCGTGCCTTTACTGCGGTTCCGATTTCAGCGAAAGGCTCAACCGGAATTGCGACGAGCGCGGTGTTGCCAATGCGTATCACCTGGATCGGGATGTCTCGCTTACCACCACCGCTGCCGAACGTCTGGGTGTGTCGAAGGAGGAGGGTTTCTCGTTTTGCGGGGAAAGCGGCCTGTTTGATCTGCTCGACCGACCCTCCGCTGCTTCTCACGCTCCGGAGATTCGCACTGATTCGGTCGAAATTGGCCTGTACCTCAGATTCGGGTGGCATCTCTTTGATCGGCAGCGAAGCCGTCGCCTCGATAATGCCCAGTGTGCTATCCGACTCGCCGACCTGCCTGAACGAGTAAATACCGAGGTCGGCACCCGAGGCAAGTATTTTTTCGAGTTTTTCCTCACGTGGCACAGGGTCGATATTCAGGCGAATTCTCGCCGCCTCGATGCCGAGTTGCTTACCCAGTTTGCGGTAAACCGAGGTGTCGCCGGTGAAGCCGTCGATCGGGCCCTGGTTACCCGCTGCGCCCTGTAAAAACAGGCACGTGCCTCCGACGATGCTCTCAACCGTTTCCCTGGTCGGCCCCGGGTAGTCCGGGGTGATGAGCCTGTTTTCGGGGCCCATGATTGTTGGGTGGCAGGCGTAGTTGACAAGGGTCGCGACTGGATTTCCATCGAGATCGTCAAAAGCCGTCACCAGCACCTCATGATCGACAAACCCACCGGGGTTTCGCCCCGTGAAGACACTTCCGTCGTGGCTGACCGGACGTCGGTTGATGTTGATCTCGCAGTGGCCTGAACCGGTATCGACCCTTACTGGAGTCATATTCGAAATCGCCTGTTGTACGGCTTCGGCAGAGGCCGGTGCCATAGATCGAAACCATGGCTCGACCATTTCCGAACCCTGGACAATCCACGACAGACCTTCGATAGGACCGGAGTGCGTGTGCGTGTAGGAGACCCGCTGACTACCTGCGGGGATTCCCGTGGCGGATGTGACTGCCTCGCGAATATTCCGGTCGTAGCTTTCGACCAGCATGCAGGTGTCGATGTCGAGGACTGCGATTCGAGCCGCAGGGTCGGTGTTGCCGTCGGTTTCGATGACGAGGGCGGTAATCGTGAGGGGCATGTCGATACCTTCGGCACCCTCATGGGACTGTGCACCCCAGCCTGCGTGTGCGATGCCGATAGGCGGTGTTATGTCGACACGTGCGGTTCCAGCGGCGAGCATCTTTACTCCAGTACCCGAGTTGTTAGCGGGTTCTGATGGTGAGAGCTGAACGAAACGCCAGCACTTTTCGATTCAGGCATTTTAGATATTCGTGTCCGAAGCCTGCTAATTCCAGGCTGCTGGAGCGATGCCATCGATGTTTGTTTTCACATCGATGACTGCCGGTTTGCCTGCGTTCAGCGCCTGGTCCAGTGCGCCCTGGAATTCGGCTGGCTTGTCGACCCTGATGCCAAAACCTCCCAGAGATTCAGCCATCGCTGTAAAGTCCAGGTCGGTCAGCTTCCACAACTCGTCCGAACCGGGCAGGGCGCCGCCGTAGTTGCGTTCGTTCAGATGGCGCTCCTGGTTCAGCGACGCATTATTGTTGACCACCGTCACCGTGTTCAGTCCGTATCGGACACCGGTGTCCAGTTCCATAAAGTGGTACCAGAGTGCACCATCTCCAGCGAACGTGATGACCGGACGGTCGGGAGCAGCGGCCTTGGCACCAAACGCAGCAGGGAATGCCCACCCGAGCGAACCGGCGCATCGGATGTACGACTGTTCCGGGCTGGTCAGGTCGATCATGGTCCCCGTCCATATGCCGGAGTGGCCGGTATCCGCCACCAGAATGGCGTCGCTCGGCATCGAATCGGTCAGTTCCTTGCAAAGTCGCTCCGGTCGCATCGGATCGTCCTCCGAGTTCCACAGGTGATCGACGCTGGCCTTCCAATCGCCAACCAGTTGCTGGACTCGGGTCACCCAGGTCGCACGCTGTTTCGGGTCACGTGGCACACCGACCTCGCCGCTTGCGTCCAGCATTTTCCGCAGGCCAGAACGAACGTCGGCCTGTAATCCGACAGTGATCGGGAAAGATCGGCCTAGCTCCGCTGCATTGATATCCATCTGAACTATGCGAGTGCCGGGACGGGGGAGCTTCCAGTCGTTGGTGACCTGTCCTCCGGTGTGACTGCCGATGAAAAAGACCAGGTCAGCCTCGGCCAGCACCTGGTTTGCACAGGCTCTTGAGTAAGAGCCGGGCACACCTACGGCCAGCGGATGGTTGGCAGGGAATGTCTGCTTGGCGTTGAGCGCCGTAGCGACTGGGACATTCAGCCGTTCGGCAAGTGCGATCAGTTCCTTGCTTGCATCTGATGTCGTCACGCCCCCGCCGGCCACGATGACTGGTCGTGCGGCGCGGGAAAGTTCTCCAAGTGCTTCGTTCACGGAGTCCGAGTCAGGTTCAGGTCGAAACGGTGGCAGGCCTGTAAATTGACCTTCAACGATAACTTCCATGTCGGCTTCGCCGGTCGTTATTGTCCCACCGGCGATCCCGGCGAGGTCCAGATGGGCGGGACCGGGAGTGCCTGTCGTCGCCTCTCGTATCGCCTGCCGAAGGAACATCGGGAGCTGTTCTGTTGTATTCACCTGGCCGCTGTATTTTGTGACAGCGCTAAACGGATCGCTGTGATCGACTTCCTGGTAGGCCCATCGATCTTGTTGCTCCTGTACGAGTCGTCCGGTCAACGCAATGACGGGCGAGCTCGCGAGGTATGCGTCCTGGAGTCCGGCGGCGAGATTGTTCGCACCGACCGATTGTGCACCGCAGAAGGCCACCGATCGGCTCGTTCGAGCATAACCATCGGCCATGTAGGCGGCGGGTTTTTCACTGTGGGCCATCACCCTTGTGATGCCGAGTCGTTCCATTTCTGGCATCGCGTCGGCAACGATCACTGGCATAAAGAAGAAGTGTGAAACCCCGTACCCGTGAAGTGTTTCGGCAAGAAATCGAGCGCCGGTCATCCTGGTCATATCGTCTAAATCGCCTTCATAAAACTAGCAATTGGTACTTGCGGCGCACTGTACATCAGGAGAGGCATGATTGGCCGTCGGAACGTCATGTATATGTGATCGCCAATTGAAGAATTGTTGTTATCCGCGAATATTTTCTGACGTTGCGGGGCCTCGTGCCAGGAGCGCAGGAAATTGCCTTGGCATGGCCACATGTACTGACAATCCGGCGGTTTGCGGGCCACACGCCGGGGGATCCTGGACCCATGCAAACAGCTGACGGCACGGGCTTTGCTGGCACTATCGATGACACTCGCGGAATATCGATTTCCGCCGCCGTGTAGCGCGTACGTGATCAAACACATACGAAAAATACCCCTTAGTGGGGACTTTTACATCGAAGTCCGGGACTAGATTTCTTGCCGGACCGGAAAAATATGTCATTCATTTATTTTGCCGTGTGTAAATTGTCACTTGTTAAGGTAACAATGGATGGCGCATTTTGACGGACCGGGTAATTTTCACCATCGACGGACCACAAGTACGGGCCCTGAAGCGAAGTCAGCGGAGAATATGATGAGATTTTCAGTAGAAGGCATTGCCAGCTTTAGCGGTCGCCGACCGTGGTGGACCCTGCTGGGTTGGCTGATAGTCCTTGTCGCGGCAGGCGGTCTTGCAGCGACCATGTTGGAGAGTGCTCTTGAGGGCGAGCAGGGCCCAACGCAAGTCCTCGAGTATGAGCGAGCACAGACTCTCATCAACGAACGATTCGGTGAACTGGACGGTTCAGATGAGCCAGATGATTCAGACTCGTCTGGTCCGGCTACTTCTTCGGAATTCGTGTTAATTGTCGCCGAAGGCTCGCGACCGGGCGAGTCGGCTTTTGATCAGCGGGTCGCCGAGTTCGGTGATGCCCTGGAAGCCGCCCAGATCGCGGACAACGTTGACGAAGGCGTTCTGCCCGTCCTGGTCGGTCACTTTAGCGACTACGAGGGCCAGGTTTCTGACGACGGCACCACGCTACTCACGCAGGTCAGTGTCTACGACGATTCTGCTGACCGGATTGCCACTCTGATCCACGTTACCGAAGAGTTTACTTCTGACGGTTTCGAGGTCTACATGGTCGGTAACGTCAGCATCAACCACGTGTTCAGCGAATTGGCTGAAAGTGATCTTGTAACCGGTGAAACTATCGGTGTCGCGGTGGCCATCATTATTCTTGCCCTGGTGTTCGGGGCGGTTGTGGCAGCGTTCGTGCCGATAATTCTGGCGATTGCAGCCATTTTTACGGCGATTGGGCTGACCGCAATTGTGGGTCAGTTCATGGAACTCAACGAGTTCGTTCCCAACATCATCACGATGATGGGTCTGGCGGTCGGAATCGACTACTCGTTGTTCATTCTGTCTCGTTACAAGGAAGAGCGTGCCCGCGGACTGGACAAGCAACAGGCAATTGAGGCCTCAGGGGCTTCGGCCGGTCGTGCGGTCGTGTTCAGCGGATTGACCGTTGTGCTCGCTCTGCTCGGAATGCTGATCATTCCTGAGCGCACCTTCGCCGCTTTTGGCATTGGTGCGATCCTGGTTGTTTTCTCTGCTGTGTTTACAGGAATGACGCTGCTTCCGGCACTGATTGGAATACTTGGTGACAAGGTCTGGGCAGTCCGAGCGCCGCTGCCGTTGACACTCGGTATGTTCATCGTTGGAGTGGTGATCCTTTCGCTTACCGCCGGGTTCGGGCCAGACGTGATTATCGTCTCAGGTGCCGCGATCGGCATCCTGATCGTCCTCACACTTCTAAGACGTTTCAGCAAATCTAGCCGGAATTTTGGCCTCGGTGCCGAACAAACGGTAGATCCCGATGCAGAATCGGGCATTTGGAACACCCTGACAATCAATGTCATGCGTCGCCCCTGGCTGAGTATGGCGCTGGCGACCGCCATGTTGCTGGCACTTGCCTATTTCTATCTCGATCTTGAGAAGGGGACCAGCGGAATATCTGTTCTGCCTGACGACGAACCTACCAAAAAGGGCTTTGAGCTACTCGATGCCAAATTTGGATTCGGGTCTGACGCCCCGGCCAGAATCGCGGTCGACGGCAAGGTCGATTCACCGGAAATCTCGCAGGCAATTGCAAAATTGGAGCAGGCAATTATCGCCGACCCCGGCTTGCAGGCGGCCGAAGTGCGCATCGAGCCGAGTGTCGATCTCGCCAGTTTGACCTCAAAAATACCGGGTGACCCGACCAACCAGACGGCGCTGAATACGATTCGGCGCCTAAGGGAAGAGCTGATTCCGGTTGCATTTGCCGGAGTGCCGGAAGGTACTTACGAGGTACTTGTTGGAGGCGACACCGCGGAGGTGGTGGACTCTATAAAAATCACCGACGAGTACCTGCCAATAGTGCTGGCTACCGTCTTGAGCTTGAGCTTCATCCTGTTACTCCTGGCGTTCCGCTCGCTCACGATTTCGATCACATCGATAATCATGAACCTGCTTTCGGTGGGAGCCGCGTACGGTATCGTCGTGCTGGTGTTCCAGAAAGGCTTCCTGATCGACTTCTTCGGATTCGAGCAGGTTGAGCAAATAGAATTCTGGCTGCCATTGTTCATGTTCAGCATCCTGTTCGGCCTGTCGATGGACTACCACGTCTTCATGCTCAGCAGGATCAAAGAGCGCTACGACGTGACCCGCATGGCCTCTGAGTCGGTAGCGTTTGGCCTTCGGACGACAGCCAGCATCATCACCGGGGCGGTATTGATCATGGTTGCCGTATTCGGTGGGTTTGCCCTGGGCGAGATTGCCTTCTTCCAGTCGATGGGATTCGGTCTCGGAGCCGCTGTGTTGCTTGATGCGACGATCGTCCGGTCACTGCTGGTGCCGAGTGTTATGCGAGTGCTTGGGCCGAGGGCCTGGTACCTGCCAAAGTGGCTCGAGTGGATTCCGAACATCTCCATCGAGGGCCGCCAGCGTGTCGAGCAGCCTGTTCGAGTCAGTGGCGCAGTACCTGCGGGAGCAGGTGACTAGCCACCAGAGCGACTATTGCGAGATTCAGCGAACCGCCCGCAACCCGATTACAGGGTTGCGGGCGGTTTTGATTCTGCGGCTTGTTCAGGG
>JAQBVG010000014.1 GCA_027623655.1 Chloroflexota bacterium | reverse complement strand
GTAACAGCCGTGTCCGACTCCAGGGTCGCATCCATGAAAACCGACATGGACCAGATGGAGAGTGAATTTGACGCCACGACTCAGATGGTTGTTCACCAGCAGGAAAAAGTCTCCGAGCTTGCGGTAGCGAACGACGCGTTCAGGAAGGCGCTCAGGGATCAGAGCTGGTTGACCTACGTCGCAATGAAAGAGGGCTATCAGGTTGAAAGCTGGCTCGCAAACGACCAGCCTAAATCGTCGCGTCCGCAGGCCCCCGGTGGTGCTGGAGCAGCAGGACTGATTGCGGTGCGAGTTGTCGGAAACGAGGCAGTGCTCCAGGTCAATGGTCTCGAACCCGCAAGTCCCGGATACGTTTACACGCTCTGGTTGATCGGAAATGGGGCGCCGTGGGAGGCTGCTCGGTTCGAGGTAAGCGAAATCGGTTCGGCGACGTTCCCGTTCCTGCTTCCCGCTCCTCTGACCTTCTTCTCTAGCATCGCAGTGACCCAGGAGCGATCGGACAGCATTGGATCTGATCCAAGCGGCGTGACGTTCCTTTCAGCAGATACCAAATAGCTCTGTTTCAACCGCTTCCGACTGGGAATTCATAAGCTTTCGGTAAATGTTCTGGCTCCCCAACGTGCCACCAGAGTTTGGAGCCAGGTTGAAAATGGCGACTTCTCTAAAAATCAAAACCTGGGCCTGTGATCGATGCGGCACGCAGATGATCGACCTCCACTGCAAACTGAGGTGTGATGTTTGCGGCTTCATGCGCGACTGCAGTGATCCATAAGACAACTCCTGCGGTGCAGATACGCCACACATGCGGTCAATAGACGGGCGGAGTAATGTAGTTCTGAGTTAGGTTAAAGGCTCAGAAATGATCACGACCCGCACACGACTTATCGCCTGTCTGTCCCCAAAATTATTCGCCCTTACGATCGCTTCGATCGCGGTTGTCGTGATCGGCTGTTCGAAGCAATCTGCGCCGGAACCCACCCTGGCGGACCCAGCCATCACGGCCAGTGAAGTTGTTGCAAACTCGCGCGATGCGATGGGAGAGCTGGATAGTTTTAAATTTGAACTCACACACGACTCCGGGAACACAGCGCTCGCAGGCGGGTTGAAGCTCACCCGGGCAGGCGGGGTAGTGTCACCGGTCGGGCTTGATCTTGAAGCCGAGGCGAACATTGGCCGCGCGTTCGTCCGGGTCAGCGCAATCGTTATCGACGAGAAAACGTGGATGACCAACCCATTAACTGGCACCTGGTCCGAAATCCCTCCCGAAGAAAGCCCGTTCTCGTTCCTCGATCCAGTCAAACTCGTGGCAGACATTCTCGGCGAAACTCAGGATCCTGTTTATCGGGAAACGCCCGGGACCGGTAAAGAGTTGACTGTTGACGGCTCTATCGCCGCAACGACACTGGCCGCCCTGGTCGGCAGTGTCGATCCTCAGGCCATCCCTAATGTCACCCTAACGGTTGACCCAGTTTCATTTTTCTTGAAAAAAATCATCATCAATGGAGTCGTTCAACCCGAAGACGACGTCGGCACAGTGAGGGTTATCCATCTATCGGAGTTCGACAAACCTGTTGCCCTCGCGCCTCCGATTTAGTCGATGTTCAGTCGAATCGCGCGACTCGTAAAACCCTACAAACTTCTGTTGCCACTGTGTTTCGGCGTGTTCATCGCCGCAGATGACCAGACCGTTGTAGTCACACTTCTCCCCGACATGATGGCCGACCTGCGGGTCGGAGTGAGTGAACTCGACCGTGCATCGTGGTCGATCACCGGCTATCTAATCGGCTACACGGCAGCAATGCCCTTGATGGGCAGGATTTCCGACCGCATGGGGTATCGACTTGCCTTCTTGCTCGCGATGGCGGTGTTCACGATTGGCTCGATACTTGTGGCGATCTCACCGCAAATTCCTGGCTGGCTCTACGGTGGTCGGCCGGAATTTGGCTGGCTGGTCGGGGCACGAGTATTTCAGGCCATCGGTGGCGGTGCGGCGATACCTATCTCCATCGCCGCGGTCGGCGAACTGGTCGACAATAAACACAGGGCTATCGCGTACGGGTTAGTCGGAGCCAGTGCTGAGGCCGGGGGCGTCTTTGGACCCCTGTGGGGTGGAGGCATAACAACCTGGCTGTCGTGGGAATGGGCGTTCTGGCTCAACATCCCGCTAACGGTTGCCGCCGCCGTGTGGATCATGCGAAACCCGCCCGGTCGTCGGAACGAGGTGAAGATCAATTTCCCCGGAGTTATCGTCTTCGCGGCTGCGCTCGCCCTACTGACCGTTGGGTTGGTCAGGATCGGCAAACCAGATGCGCTCATGACGATCTCTCTCGTTACGACTGCAACGCTAGTCGTTATTCTGGTTGCGCTGAACACAAAGTCCGACAATCCTCTCTTCCCGCGCGCGCTGTTCCGATTTCGTTCGTTCGACCTGGCAGGTGTTACCCATTTCCTTGTTGGCGCCGTACTGATTATCGGGATGATAACGGTCCCGTTGATGGCAGCGTCTGTATTCGGAAAATCCCCACTCGAAGGTGGACTTCAACTGTTGCGCATGACTATTGCCATTGGCCTGGGCGCAATAATTGGAGGGATCCTCACCCAGCGAACTGGTCCGAGAATGCCCGCCATGCTCGGGCTGGTCGTAACGGCAGCCGGATTCCTGCTCATGGCGAACTGGACAGCCGACATAGGCGAGCCCTGGCTAACTTTCCATCTGGCTATCGCCGGGCTTGGCCTGGGATTACTCGTTTCACCAATTGCAGAAACCGCCCTGTTCGGCGTCATGGGCGATGAGCGTGGTGCCGCCTCCGCTTTGTTGACCGTGTCTCGCATGATCGGCATGACCGCTGGTCTGGCTGCGATGACCGCCCTCGGGACTGTGCAATTTCAGCAACTTGTAGCGGACATACCGGCGTTTTCGCTCGATCCCGACGTGCAGGAGCAGATTGTGGAGACGGCAACAAACGCCGGCATGGAGGTATTTACCCGTTTCTTCCGGTACGCCGCAGGGATTGCACTGGTTGCGCTGATACCGGCATTCCTCATGACGCGGTCTTCACACCGGCAGATCTAGTAATCCTAGTCGGCCAGTGCGGAACGGCGGCGCTCTGCCCCACGTTCCGCCTCGAGTCTTTCGAGGTCGTAAGAACCATGGTCCACGTAGCTCATGGCGTTGGCGAGCGCTCCGTGTCCCGCCCTGTCACGTATTAGCCTGTGCATGGCCTGGCAAACACGTCGATAGTCAGGATGCCCCTGCTGCGATGTCCTGAGCTCCAGCAGGTGGAATGCTTCTCTGACGTTGAATTGCATCGAGTATCGAAGTTTGAATCCAAAAGGGACGACATACTGGGCAACTTCATATCCGTGTTCGGCCGCGACTGTTTTGTGGAGCTCGCTCATTCGGCCCATGGCATCGTCCCACCGTTGAGACCAGCCGACTTCCTCGATGGCCGGAGGCGTCGAGTAACCGTGTCTTGTGCCGAGCCGCTGCCAGTCGATCGTTAGCATGCGATGTCGCTGTAAGTCACGGAAGCTTCCAAAATCTGAAAGCACGTCGAACCGGTAAAAAGACCTTTCCATTCCGCGGCCGGGTTTGTGGCGTCGGTTCTGGCGATCGCCGACGTATGCGCTGATCACCTCGGTTTTCTTACTGTCGCTCATGCCTTTCACAGCAGCCTGGATTTGAACATCGGAGAGGTCGGAGTGGGCGTAGAGCGCGGCTGCTGCGATCTTATCCTCTGCATCCTCGTCCCAATCAACCAGCGTGACCTCATCAACCTGTTCAGGTTCACCCCGTATTTCCGAGGCGAGACTTTCCATGGCATCGTGATTTTGCTGAAAATAGCTCGACCATGCACCACCCCGATCTGGCAAATCAACTCGTTTCAAAAACGACGGGATAACTTTTCGGAGTTCCTCGAGCATCAATTGTGCGTAGTCGCGTACTTCATCTAGCGGATGACTGTTCATCCGGATCAGCATCTGTTCGTAGGCCTGCCCGGTCCCAAATACTCCAACGTTGGAGAACGTAGAAGCAGGCAAAAGTCCGCGGGCCGAGTCGCACGCCTTGGCACGGATCGAGGCGTTGTAGATGAATTTTGAGTCTCCATTCTGTTTCGGAAACTGCTCTTCAAAGAACGGGACACAGGTATGCACGAGTGCCGAGTACTCGTCAAACAACCAGTTCATAGTCTTCTCGTACTCGTTAGACAGCGGGCCTGCTTCGATCTCCGGCGGCGTTATGTACCGGTACCGCTCACCCAGTTTCTGATCGTAAAAAATGTACCGGGTCGACTGCTCCAGATACGCCGCGAGTCTCCCCCACTCAAGTACCTTGGTCAGCAGGTTTGAAGCCTGTTCACATGCGATATGCGCTCCGCCGAGTTGGGCAACTGAATCGTCACCGAACTGTGAGAACACCCGGTCGTAAAGGCCTTCGGCGCGCCCGGTAGCAACGTTCGACGAGCTATCGGCATTCCCGGTCAAACCCTCTACCGCCAGCTCGTTTTCATCGTAAAATTCGTCTAAAAACAGTCTGCGGAGCGATTTAGGCGAGCGGCTGTACCGGGCAAAGAGCGCCCCTTTCACAACCTCGGGGAGATTGATCAGGGCGAATACCGGGCCATCGATATTGGTGAAGAACCGGCTGAGAACAGCTCGCTCTTCTGTACTGAATGTTTCTCGTGCGTACATCGTGAGGCGATTCTACCGAGTACCCGGACTGATCGGCGCGGCATCTGACGCTTCGAACACTGGAATGTCCAGGGTCCTTGCTCATCCCTGGGTTGGAAATGAGCTGGAAACTAAAGCATCAAACGCGCAGGGTTTTCCAACGTCTTCTGGAACTCGCCGAGCAAAATAGCCGCCTCAGCACCGTCACCGACACGGTGGTCGGCCGAGATAGTCGCGTTCATCATTGAACCAATTACTATCCGGCCGTTCTTTACTATCGGCTTCTCTTTCACGATGCCGACTGCGATTATTGCGGCATTTGGCGGCACTATGATCGCGGCGAAGGTGTCCGTTCCAAACATTCCCAAGTTCGAAGTGCCAAACGTTCCAGCAGTCATTTCGGATTGACTCAGTGAGCCACCCTCGCCGCGAGCACGTTTACCAATGTCCCGTACCGCTCTCGATATCTCGATGAGCGTCATGTTCTGGATTCCGATGACCGCGGGAACGATCAGGCCTTCTTTCAGCGCGATTGCGACTCCCAGATTAATATCTGAATGGCCAATCAACTTGTCGCCAGCGAAAGTCGAGTTCCACTTCGGGTACTTGATGAGTGCCGTCGCGACTGCCTTGAGGACCATATCGTTAACGGAAACTCGGTCGCCATTGCCCTGATCGACCAGCGCCTCGTTCAGTTGAGCACGGAACCTCATTGCCGGTCCCATGTTGACTTCGTGGGTAACGTAGTAGTGAGGCGATTCTGTCTTTGACCGAACGGTAACGCGGGCGATCGCCTGTCGCATCGGAGACAGTGGGATATCGGAACCGTCGATAACGACCGGAGAGCGACCGCCAGATTTCGCGAAACTCGGTGACGGCTTGAAGTTTTCTACGTCGGATTTGGTGATGCGTCCGCCCGGTCCTGTCCCCGGCACAGCCGCGATATCGATGCCTTTCTCGGAGGCGATCTTCCTGGCGATAGGCGATGCCTTTACACGTCCACCCTCAGAAACTGAAATCGATGTGGCCGGGGGCGGTACCATTGCAGGCTCGGCTCGCTGAACCGGGGCCTGGGCAGCCACGGGCTCCGGTGTCGCGGCCACAGGCTCCGGCGCGGCTTTCTGCTCTGTCGGCTTGCTGGCGGGAGTCGCAGCGACTTCGGGGACTTCGTCGGAGGCATCGCCAATGAACCCGATGACCGTGCCGACCTGTACGAGCGACCCTTCGGCGACGACTATTTTGCGAAGAAGTCCCTCGGCGTAGGCCTCCATCTCGACGACCGTCTTGTCGGTCTCAACTTCGGCGAGTTTGTCTCCGCGGCTGACCTGATCGCCCTCGGCTTTGAGCCATTTCACTATGGTGCCTTCAGTCATATCGGCACCCATCGAAGGCATAGTCACTTCGGTAATCAAATCTGCACTCCTGGACAAACAATTTACTCACGTCGAGCGTGAACTTGGAGAGAAACGACCCAGGGCAAAAGCCAACGTCCTGGCTGATCCTGAAAGGCCGTGCCATAGAGGTTACACAACAATCTGCCGACAGCGTATCGGATCAGAGTAATTTTGTGGTTGCCTCACAGGCGTCCGGAACTTCGGGCCTACTCTTCCCGTTCACGTTTTTCCAATCGACTGCGCTGCCGGTGACCCCGAGCGATGATTCGCATTTTTCGTTGATGCTCGGTCTTCGCTCCCGGCACGTTCTTGGTCTGTTCGTGCTCCAGCTCACGACCCATTCGCGTGTACGAAGCGAATCGCGATTTGAGCAGTCGGCCGTCGGCTATCGCCTCGGCAATTGCACATCCCGGTTCCTCCATATGGGCACAATCGCGGAATTTACACTCCCCGAGATACTGATCGATTTCAGAAAATGTTTTAGCGAGAGCTTCTTCACTTCCAGCGGCCAGACCAACGGTCCGAATGCCGGGAGTATCAATCAAAACACCGCCACCCGGCAGTGGGAGGAGTTGGCGCGTGACGGTAGTATGCCGTCCGCGAGCGTCAGCCTCCCTGATCTCACCCGTATCCATGACATCTTCACCCATCAGATGATTCACCAGTGTCGACTTACCGACACCGGACGCCCCTATTAGCACGACGGTGCTACCTGCTGCCGTAAAACGTTTGAGACGGTCGGTACCTTCACCTGTGATTCCGCTCACACCAAATACCTCTACTCCCGGAGCGGCCAGTTCAACTTCCACAATTACGTCATTAAGTTCCATCGACGTCGATTTGTCGTCGCCATCTGAGTCTTCGAGCAAGTCGGTTTTGGTGAGGAGCACGACCGGGGTAGAACCGCTGCCCCAGACCAACGCGACTTCCCGTTCCAAACGACCCGGATTGAAGTAGGTCACGGATTGGACAATAAACACCGTGCTGACGTTGGCGGCAAGTAGCTGCTCATCACCCTGTTCTTTCCCACGCATCACTCGTTTTCGCTGCAACAGCGAAGTGCGAGGAAGAACTAATTCGATGGTGTCGGGCTCAGCGTTCTGGCCTCGTCGGACCAGGACCCAGTCGCCGACGGTCGGCTGCGCAGGTTCGACCGCCGATTCGTCATCGTGAGCGATCCGCGCGAACGTGCTCACAGCACGAAAATCTTGCCCGATTGCATGGACGAACGTTGAGATTCCGTCGACGCGCGCAACTCTCCCCGGGACAAGTGCGGGGTCGTTTTTCGTCGCTGCGATAAAGCAATCGTCGACGTGGCGCGTCAGGCCATATCGAATCAGTTTTGCGTTGGGTGACGAAGGGTCGGCAGGGACGTTCAGACCGCCTCGACCTTCATCAAGATTGGCTTCTTCGGAAGACATTTTCAACGTGGGGATTCCTCGATGCAACCGGGGAAATCTAACGCACGTCTCAAGATGGACTACGACATGAGCGATCGAATAGACAGTTCCGAGGTGGCTTTTACTGTGGGCGCGTAACTCTGGAGTTCAAGATCAATTACATTCATTGAAAAGTTCCTCCCTGTACTCGTGCCCTGCGCCAATTTGCTTGGAGCGGGAATAAATACCGTACTCGTCAGATAGATATTATCGTGTTGCCGACTATTTATCCCGCGGATCACAAGAATTTGTAACGACAGCACGATCAAATCGGCTGGAGATCAGAGTCCGTAGCCTTCAGCGACAGCGTTCAGTACGTCATCAGCGTCGGTGAGGGCCGCCTGTTCGAGGCCGCGGTTGTAAGGCCAGGGAACATCTTCTGAACCGACTCGCATGATTGGCCCGTCGAGCCACTCGCTGGCCAGTTGCTGAAGATCGGCCGCAAGTTCGGCCATCACGCCACCTTTGCGGCGCGCTGAATCAACGACGACAGCCCTGTTTGTTTTCCGAATCGATCCCAGTACTGTGTCCAGGTCGAGCGGGCTCAGTGATCGAAGATCGATCACCTCAGCCGATACACCGCGTTGTTGCAACACGTCGGCGGCTGTGTTGACCGATCTCATCCCATAGCCATATGAGACCAGCGTGATATCGGTGCCGGAACGGACAACATTCGCCTTGCCGATCTCGACCTCGTAATACTCGTCTGGAACTTCGCCTCGCGCACCGTATAACAGTGCCGGCTCAGCGACGAAAACGAGATTGTCATCCTTGATTGCTGATCTCATCAAACCGAGGGCGTCGTAAGGATTCGATGGGCAGACAACTTTCAGGCCAGGTACTTCTGCGAGCCATGTTTCGAAGCTATGAGAGTGCGTCGCTGCAAGTTGGACACCCGCACCGGTCGGTGCTCGAATGACCATGGGGACGCTTATCCGGCCACCCGACATATATCGCAAGTTGGCGGCCATGTTGACGATCTGGTCAAATGCCACAAGCGAAAACGATATCGACATGAACTCGACGATCGGCCTGAGACCTGCCGCAGCAGCTCCGATCCCGGCACCGACAAATGCCTGTTCGGAAATCGGGGTGTCTTTGATTCGCTCTGGTCCAAACTTCTTTAAGAAGCCATCTGTCACAGCGTACGCACCGCCGTATTCGCCGATGTCTTCGCCCATCATGAACACACGCGGATCGTTCTCGAGCGCTTCTTCGAGACCCTGCTTCAGTGCTTGTCTTACGGCAATTTCAGGCATATTGATCAGGCAAACACGTCGGTAAACAGTTCGGAAATATCTGGTTCGGGGCTGTCTTCTGCGAACTTCACCGCGAGTGCAATCTGCTTACTCACTTCCGCCTTCACGGCTTCAATCTTCGCACTCGACGCGAGGCCCATTTTGATCAGTTTTTCCGGGAACGTAGCAATCGGGTCGCGCTGTTCCCACTTCTTGACCTCTTCTTGCCCGCGATACTTCTGGCCATCTGCCAGCGAATGGCCTGTGAACCGAAAAGTCTTGGCCTCGATGAACTGGGGTCCGTCGCCCTTCCGGATCCTATCGACCGCATACTCGGTCGCTTCTTTTACTGCCAGTACGTCCATGCCGTCGACTTCAGCCGCGGGGATCCCATACGTTGCCATGCCGGGATAGAAGTCGATGCCTCCAGCACGGACGCGCTCAATCGATGAGCCCATACCGTACATATTATTTTCGAGAAAGAACAAAACGGGCAATTTCCAGACCGCTGCCAGGTTCAATGTCTCGTGATATACGCCCTGGTTTGTCGAACCATCACCGAAGAAACACATCGTGAGGGCGTCGGTCTTCTGGTACTGCTGTGCCAGTGCAAGGCCTGCGGCCAGTGGCAACTGGCCTGCAACAATCGCGTGCCCACCCATGAATCCCTTGGCGGCGTCGAACAAGTGCATCGAACCGCCCTTGCCTTTCGACAGGCCAGTGGCACGTCCAAATAGCTCCGCCATCGAGCGGTTGACATCGAGCCCTCTGGCAAGAGCGTGACCGTGATCCCGGTAGTGGCTGACTATGTAATCGTCTGCCCGAAGAGTGGAAATTGCGCCCACCCCCGTAGCTTCCTGGCCGATATAGAGGTGAAGGAAGCCGCGGATCAAACCCTTCGAATAGTTCTCCCCGCAGGCCAGTTCGAACTCGCGAATGAGGTACATCTGCCGGAATAGTTCAATGTAGTCGGTGGCAGCATTTACGCCAGTATTGCCCCGCCCCGATACGACACTCTTACCGTTCTTTGCCGGTTTCGCGTCGGTCGATGAGGATTTTTCTCTTGGTTTAGTGCGGCTTGCCATTAAATATTCGTTGCGTGCAGACGTGTTCGGAGGAACCACGTAGCGTCGTCTACAGACGCCTCGTCGGAATCCCCAAAAGGTTCATTCTAACGGAATTTCATCGGTCTTCCGGTTGTGATCCTGGTTTGTAGCCGCAAGGTTTGCAGCCCGCAACACATTGACGAGCAGCATAGCGATGGTCATAGGTCCCACGCCACCCGGAACCGGCGTAATAGCCGAAGCGACTTCGGACACACTCTCAAAATCTACGTCACCGGTCAGTCTGTAGCCGCGCTTTCGCGAGGGATCGTCGACCCGCGAGACGCCTACATCAATCACAACAGCACCGGGTTTTACCATGTCGACCGTAACTGTACCGGGAAAACCTGCCGCCGCTATCAGGACGTCTGCACGCTTCGTTTCCGCGGCAATATCTTTAGTGCCGGTATGGCAAACGGTTACTGTCGAGTTTGCCCCGGGGCCTTTTTGAAGCAGTAAGGCTGCCAGTGGCATTCCCACAAGTTTGCTGCGTCCCACGATGACCACTCGGGCACCGTTCATATTGACATTTTCTTCGACAAGCATTCGTTGTACACCCAGGGGAGTCGCTGGTGCAAACCTTGGCCGACCCAGCAGTAGCAGGCCCGCGTTTTCAGGGTGCAGACCATCGACGTCCTTCATCGGATCAATGGCGTGTATGACGGTCGACTCATCGAGGTGCTTCGGTAGCGGTAACTGCACGAGAATACCGTGAACCTGTGGATCCCGATTCAGTCCCTCGACGATACCGAGTAACTCGGCCTGGGTCGTCGATGCATCACGACGGATAGTCTCGGTCTTTATCCCGACCATCTCACAGGCAAGTTCCTTGCCTTTAACGTATGAGTGAGAAGCAGGATCGTCGCCAATCAGAACAACGGATAGACCGGGTACGCCGTCGTATTTTTCACGATACTCCTCGACACCAGCGGACACCTCTGCATGGATCCTTGAGGCCACTTCCTTGCCGGATATGATTCGAGCTGTCACGGTGGCTGGATCTCCTGGGTCGCGTTCGTTGGAAAGCCGAGCGATGACCATCGGAAATTACTCGGGAGTTTGTGCGTAACGAGAGTAAATCCTAACCGAGAATTGTCTTTACAAGTATCATTCCGGACATCAATTGAGAGCCGCTGACGACCTGAAAGCAGAGACACCCATCGCATGATTTACACAGGGGTCGACTTAATCGAGATTCCGCGGGTTGCAGGCGTGCTGGAGCGCTATCCCGAACGTTTCCTGGCGAAGGTGTTCACCAGTGGTGAGCAACGGTACGCACGGGGCCGTCCACACCAACTCGCCAGCCGGTTCGCAGCGAAGGAAGCTGTGATGAAACTTCTCGGCACAGGTGTGCGCGGGGTGCCCTGGAAAACTGTCGAGGTGACCCGAAAACGAGGTGGCTCGCCTGAAATAGTCCTGCATGGAGCGGCAAAAGCTCGTGCAGAAAAAATGGGCATCTTCCGTATTGCCCTCAGTCTCTCGCATTCACGGGAAATCGCTGTGGCGTCAGCGGTCGGCGAGGCGCGCGATGACGCCTGGAAACCATGAAACTCGTAACACGTGAACAGATGCTAGCTATCGAACGAAGTGCAGTAGAAGCCGGGGTTTCACTCGATAAATTGATGGGAAACGCAGGCCTCGCGGTAGCAGAGGCCGTGCGATCCAAGTTGTCAGGCCTAACGGATTCCACCGTCCCAGGCAATATCTTCGGCAAGCGGATTGTGATTCTCGTCGGACCGGGAAACAACGGCTCCGACGGTCTTATCGCGGGCCGACACCTTGCGATCTGGGGAGCGAACGTGACGGCGGTGCTTTGCCTGAATCGTAAGACACCTGATTCGAAGCGGATTCTTGCCGAGAGCGTCGGGGTTTCCGTCGTCGGCATTACCCTGTTACCCGATGGTTCGTCCGATATCGGATCGTTCAGAGAACAGATCGCCACGGCCGATGTCGTTATAGATGCAATTCTGGGTACGGGCTCGTCCCGTACGCTCTCCGAGCCGCTTTCTTCTTTGATATTTGCGGTCGTTGAATCTGCCGTCCCGGTCATCGCCCTCGATCTACCAACAGGTCTAAATTCAGACAACGGCGCATTCGACATCGACGGACTACCCGCCGACATCACATTGATGCTCGGATATCCAAAGCTCGGTCCCGCACTTGAAGCAGGATCGGCCCCCACAGGAAGGACCAACGTCCTCGACATCGGGATTCCTCCCGGACTCGATTCCCACGTCAATACCGAACTACTCACTTCCGAAATTGCCATATCACTTCTACCTCTGCGTCCGACAGACGGGCACAAGGGAACCTTCGGCAGCGCCCTGATCATCGCCGGGTCGAAGGATTACCTGGGTGCGGTTACGATGGCCACCGACGCATCGACGAGATCGGGGGCCGGTCTCACTTTTGTGGCCACACCTGAACCCGCCTATCAACGAATCGCGGGTAGCGTCTCAGAGGCCATGTACAGGTCACTGCCTGTCACGCTCAGAGGCGACATCGATCCGCGCGCTGCGTTGGGCATGACCCTCGAACTCGCGAACCGGTCAGATTCAGTGGTCGTCGGTCCCGGCATGGGGCAGTCACCCGACGCAACCGAATTCCTGGTTAGCCTCCTTCCCCAGCTAAATCGAGATACCCCGCTGGTGCTGGATGCCGACGCTCTCAACATTCTGGCGGAAACCTATAGATGGTGGGAATGGCTCGAAAATCCGGCCGTGCTCACTCCTCATCCCGGTGAAATGAGCCGGCTCCTGGGAATCACAACAACGGAAGTTCAAGCGAACCGGCTGGGTGTTGCCCTCGAAGCCGCACGCAAATTCAACAAAGTGATCGTATTGAAAGGCGCCGCCACGCTGATCGCTTCTCCAGATGGACGAGTGATGGTATCGCCATGGGTGAATTCAGGGCTTGCAAAGGGCGGCAGTGGCGACGTTCTGGCCGGACTACTGGGTGGCCTCCTGGCTCAGGAGCCTACCGAGGTGTTCGAAATGGCTTCACTCGCAGTGTTCGTTCATGGCTACGCTGCCGACGCAGCGCGGAACGAGATCGGCGAGACCGGGATGCGTGCCACAGATGTAACCGACCGCCTCGGTCGATTTTATCGAGACCTGGCCTGATTTTCGCTGTTCGTCTCAGCAGGTGCGCTGTCCCAAAACTCAAGTAGCACCTCCTCCGCCCAATCCGTTCACGTGTAAAACATTCCGATTCTGTGCGTTCCGAACATATAATTAGCAAACATTGGCATCCCTACTTGCTGTCGATATTGGCAACACGAACATAACGATCGGTGCGTTCGACGATCAGCGGTTGACCGCGACGTGGCGACTTGCCACCCGCGAGACCCGCACCGTAGACGAACATGCCTGGGCACTTCAGGGTGTACTGCGCTCGAAGGGTGTTGAGCCGGATTCGTTCGACGCTGCCGTCATTTGCTCAGTGGTACCGCCACTTACCGAGGCCTATCTCGCTGCGCTTTCATCAACGATCAAAGCGTCGCCGCTGCTGATCGGGCCTGGCGTTCGGACCGGCATACGCATTCACTACGATCGAACCCAGGATGTCGGTTCGGATCGAATTGTGGACGCAGTCGCAGCGCATAGTCTTTACGGCGGTCCCCTCGTGGTGGTCGATATCGGTACCGCAACTGTTTTCGACGCGGTGACCGCCGACGGCGACTACATAGGTGGCGCAATTGCTCCCGGCCTGGAAATAGCGGCGGATGCCATGTTTCGAGGAACCTCACAGCTCCGACGGGTCGAATTGATCGCTCCAGATCGAGTGATCGGTCGCAGTACGGTAGCGTCGATGCAGTCTGGTTTTGTGTTCGGGTTCGCCGAACTGATCGAAGGCATGATCGAACGGTTCAAACAGGAGTTAAATCCTGAGGCGCCAGAGAATGTAACCGTGATTGCGACGGGTGGACTGGCCACACTTATGGCCAAACAGACGGATGTTTTCGATCACGTCAACCCGGAGCTGACCCTGATCGGTCTTCGACTCTTATACGAAATGAACAACGCCTAGGCAGTTTTTCGCCATGTCGCCTACGATCCGTTCAAATAGTCCGATTGCAGACCCGATCCGCGCACGCTTGCCACTGGACGGGAAGACGGTCGTGCTCGGCGTGACTGGGTCGATAGCAGCCTACAAGGCCGCCGACCTTGCCAGCAAGCTTGTCCAGGCCGGGGCCACGGTCGATGTGATTCTGACGCGATCGGCGAACGAGTTTATTGGCAAAACCACGTTTCAGGCACTGACGCACCGGCCCGTAACCACCGGTCTGTGGGACGCACAGTCGGAACTCAACATTGATCACGTAGCGCTTGCGCTGCGAGCCGACTGCGTGATCGTTGCCCCGGCAACGGCCAATACGATCGCGAAACTGGCGCTGGGGATTACTGATGATCCGTTGACGGCTACGGTGCTGGCAACGATTGCCCCGGTAATCGTTGCACCGGCCATGGACGCCGGTATGTACGAGAGCGCAGCAACACAACGTAATGTTGAGACGCTCAAGCGCGACGGCGTGCGATTCGCAGGACCGGTTGAAGGTCGACTCGCATCAGGCCTGGTTGGGAAGGGACGACTGATCGATATCGAGACGATTGTCGGACTCGTTCGTCAGGCGGTCGGTGTGCGCGGCGATTACGAAGGGCGCCGGGTGATCGTTTCAGCCGGTGGCACCCGGCAACCAATCGATCCTGTGCGGTTCATCTCGAACAGATCCACCGGGAAAATGGGTTATGCAATCGCCGAAGCTGCGCGCGACCGTGGAGCCGATGTCTTACTGGTGACCGCTTCCGACCTTCCCTCTCCGGCCGGAATCGAAGTTGTCAGGGCATCGACGGTCGAAGAAATGAGAGAGGCAATCCTTCCGGAGTCCGCGAATGCCGATCTTCTTGTAATGGCTGCTGCAATATCCGACTTCACACCCACGAAAATAGCGACAGAGAAGATTAAAAAGACGATGGATCGGGACGGTGACGGGATGTCGCTGGAGCTGACGAAGGTCGAGGATTTTATGCCCTTAGCAAAAGGAGACCGGCTTGTGAAGGTAGCATTTGCCGCAGAAACAAATGATCTTGAAGCAAATGCCAGGGACAAGATCGCTCCGAAAGGGGCGGCTTTCGTGGTCGCCAACAATGTGAGCGAACCTGGAAGCGGATTCGGCACCGATACCAACCGAGTAACTTTCGTCGATGCGACAGGATTGAGCGATGCACTACCGCTCATGAGCAAGCTCGACGTTGGTCATGCAATCCTGGATCGCGCTCGACCCCTTCTGATTAAGCATTGATTCTTCCCCGAATCTGGCCGGCAATGGCGGACGACCGAACTCTCGCTACGCTGTCCATAAATTCGGTAGCGGTCGTAGAATATGGCTGTTCAACACCGCAATCACTCGAGGCCCGGTCGATCAGAATGTTCGTCTGATGCGCCGGCCGATCTTTGACGAGCCCTCAACCCATACAGATAACCCGAGGAGATGCCGATGAGGCTGTACTGGAAACAGAAAAAAAAGGGAATTGACCTCGTTGTCGAAGATGACGAAGGTGAGACCTACTCTGTCGGCGGAGTCCGCGACACAAAGCGGGGTATCGAAGCGCTGGCTAAGACCACTGGCTACGATCCAGGACGGGCGATAAAAGGATTGAGTTCGATCGAAGAAGGACGCACGTTTGTCGAGCAGTTCGAACCATGGCGAGAGTTTTTCCCAGGCGACATGCTTTCGCTTGAGCCGGACATCATCCCTCTGGAACAGTAGACGCATCGCTGCTTTCAAGATAGTTCCACCGCACCATTACGAATTGGCAACATGAAAACAGTCGACCGGGCAATACTCGACACACTTGCAGAATACGACTCCGCAACGGTACAGAACGCCGGCATCCTGGTCCGCGGGAATATCAGCGCAGACGAGGACTACACCGATCCCAGTCTCCGTGAATATATTTCACCGGGAGCGAAACCGGCGGTTGGGTACGCTTTAACCTCTACGTGGACGCCCCTGAACGAACCTGACGCGCCGGCTACCGGGCGAATCGATTATTTCGACTCGATCGCTCGAGCGAATGTGCCTGTAATCGTGGTGCAGCAGGATATAGACCGACCCGCGCGACGCGGCGCGATCATCGGCGATGGCATGGCATACCAGATGAAGGCCCTGGGTGCCGTCGCAGCGTTGGTCGATGGCAATGCACGCGACATCCCCGGTATCCAACAGGCCGGGTTGCCGCTCTGGGCGACGGGTCGAGTTCCGGGACACGGTCCGTTCAACATGATCGATCACGGCGTTCAGGTTTCGGTCGCTGGATTGAGGATCAATCCCGGGGACATCCTCGTCTGCGATGCCGATGGAGCAACACGGGTGGATGTGGAAACCGCTGTCGACGTCGCAAAAATGTGCGCCGAAGTCCGAAAGAAAGAGGGCGTCCTACACCGCTACTTCTCCGCTTCGGATTTCACACTGGATAAGTGGGGTGCGTGGAAATCCAAGGGTTGAAATAAGTTTCGCGAAGATTTTCTAGGCTTTGGCCTCTACCTCAGCTGGTTCAATCTTTGCCGTGTAACGCCAGTCTGCGGAAGGCGTACCCCGTGTGAATACGATCGTGTTGGCGCCGCCCGCTGCCGCCACGTCGTCCACCACAAGCCGCAATTCGTTCTCACCCTGTTCATCCGATTCGAGTTCGAGCCGAAGTAGCTCTCGGTTCAGGCTCACGCCGCTTTCGCTTTTCGCTTTGCGAACTGCGGAAATGGCGTCGGAAGCGGCTTGAAACGATCCGGCATTTGCCGGAGGAGCGACCGCATCGAGTTCGAGGACCGTCGGCCAGGACGCCAGGTGAATCGATTGGTTACCCGTTTCTCCGGCAAATACCCAGCTCCACGCCTCGTCGGTGATCGTGGGCACAAAAGGCGCGAAAAGACGCAACATGACGTTGAGGCCGAGACGAAGAGCAGCTACTGCGGAGGCCCGGCCGGCTATATCGTCCTCCGAGCGGGACCGCCGCTTGAGCAACTCGATGTAGTTGTCTGTAAATGCACCCCAGAAGAATTTCTCTGTCTCCTGCAAAGCTACCGAGAACTCGTAGTTCTCGAATGCACGGGTCACCCGTCTTACCAGTTCCTTCAACTCGGCGATGAAAGCGCGATCGAGTTCGTTAACGATTGGCCCGTCTTCGGCAGTCTGCGAAAGCACGAATTTCCCGGCGTTGTATATCTTCGTGACCAGCTTTCCGCCGATCTTGAAGATCGCTTCGTCGTGGGCAGCATCAGATCCCAACCTGAACGAGCCAGACCAGTACCGGACCGCGTCCGCACCATAGGCGTCGAGGGTTTCGACCGGTGTAACCGTGTTGCCTTTCGACTTCGACATTTTCTTGCGGTCGGGATCAAGCACCCATCCAGACAACATCACGTTATGCCAGGGCACGGATTCCTGATGCAGCATTGCTTTCGCGATGGTGTAAAACGCCCAGGTCCGGATAATGTCGTGACCCTGCGGACGAACATCCATCGGGAACATCGATTTCATCTGATCATCGACCTCACCCCACCTCGCAACGGTCTGTGGGCTGAGCGAAGAAGTGAACCACGTGTCGAAAATGTCTGGTTCGCCAACGAATCCACCGGGAATCCCACGCTGATCAGGGCTGTAACCGGGTGGGGTCGCTGATTCCGGATCGACCGGAAGCATTTCTGCCGTTGCCACGATGGCCCCGTCGTACTGCGGCTCGCCCTGGTCGTCCAGCGGGTACCAGACCGGAATCGGAACACCAAAGTACCGCTGTCTCGAAATACACCAGTCGACATTGAGATTCTCGGTCCAATTTTCGAATCGCTTTCGCATGAATTCGGGGTGCCACGTCATCTTGCGTCCCATCTCGAGCATCTGGTCAGTCTTGTCCAGAAGCCTGACAAACCATTGCCGCGTTGTGAGGTACTCGAGAGGACTGTCGCCTTTTTCGTAGTAGCGAACAGGGTGTTGGATCGGCCTGGGCTCGTCCCGAAGGGGCGCACCGTTCCCGGTAGCCGAGTTCTCCAGATCGCGTAAGAGATCGACCATAATCGACTTCGCAGCAGGGGGACGTTTACCGACGATTTGCCGGTAGTTTGCATTGGCGCGTTCAGGATCCTCGCTTGCCCAGCCATCGTCGCTCCCGAACGTTCGATCCAGGATTCTCCCGTTACGACCGAGAATCTGACGAAGTTCAAGGTTCTGCTCGCGCCACCACGTAACGTCGGTCTGGTCACCGAAGGTACAAACCATCAGGATTCCGGTCCCTTTTTCAGGGTCGGCCTCTGTGCTGGGGAAGATCGGGACTTTCACCATGAATCCTGGCGTCACGGCGTGTTTGCCGAACAAACCTTTGAACCTGGTGTCATCCGGATGGGCCGTGATCCCAACGCATGCGGCCAGCAATTCTGGACGTGTGGTCGATATGACAAAGCTTTCTATAGGCGCGTCTGCTTCAAATACCCCGAACTCGATATCGTGGTACGCCCCGCCCTTGTCGCGATCTTCTACCTCTGCCTGTGCAACAGCTGTCTGGAAATCGACGTCCCACATGGTCGGTGCTTCGATCTGGTAAACGTGCCCTTTTTCGTACAGGTCCAGAAAGCTGCGCTGGGCGATACGGCGGCTCTTGTCGTCGATAGTGGCATATTCGTCACTCCAGTCGATCGAATAGCCCATACGGTTGAAGGTGTCCTTGAACACCGTCTCGTCCATTTCCGTCACCACATGACACATTTCGATGAAGTTCTGTCGACTGATGACTAGCGACTGATCCTTCTTCAGACCCGCTCGCTCCCGCTCTATTTCGACATCCAGATTCTCGATATACGGGACGTTCGGTTCTGCCCTGACACCAAAATAGTTCTGTACTCGACGTTCCGTCGGCAGCCCGTTGTCGTCCCAGCCCATTGGATAAGCCACGTTCCAACCTGCCATGCGTTTGTAGCGGGCGAGAATGTCCTGGTGGGTGTACGAAAAGATGTGCCCGATGTGCAGCGAGCCACTGACCGTCGGCGGAGGTGAATCGATAACGTAGGTTTTTTCGCGTGGAGCTTCGGGGTCGCGTTTCTCGACGCCGAGCGCAGACCAACGGTCCCGCCAGAATGCCTCGCGCTCCGCAATATCAAAACGCTTCGGGAGATCGCCAAACTCTATCGACTTCACTTTAATTCCTGCCTCGCCCACGTGGCCTGACGACCAACAGTGGCCCGCCCACTTCCAGGATCACAAAATTCTGGCAACAAAAAACCCGCCCAGATCGATTGATCAAAGGACGGGTTGACCGCGGTACCACCTTTGTTGCCCACAACTGTCTGACCCGGAGATCTGACCTGTGGAACCACTTCATTTGCTGTAACGGTGCAACCGGACAATCTTAGTAATACGGATGAAATTCAGATTGCCAGCTCGGAGACGACTTCACGGCCACACGGGTTCCGGTTCGCACCAACCACCGGCTCTCTCAGACCCTGCGAACACGCTACTACTTCTCGTCGAAGCATTTTCGATATCACCTCTAGGCTAGCCTGTAAGCCTCCGGAGCGCAATCACCATTTAGGATGACAGTGGTATTAACGGTTCGGGCCAGGCACCATGCACATGTCTGGATCAGTTCTTACGATCACGATTCTGTCGGGTTCGTTGGCGCAGTTCGTCTGATTTACGCAACTGGATACGCCGAATGTCGTTCTGACGCATCAGTTCTAGCCTGGCGAGCCCTTTACGGGTATCACTGGCGATCTTCGCCGGATCTGACCGCTCCAATCGCAATTTAAACAACCAGTAAGTGAACGCATCCTCGGTGCCAAGAGAATGCTCGTCGCGATGTCGCCAGCCCTCGCGGGCCGAACCCACCCCTGATTCGAGCTTGAACACCTCCCAGAGCTGGTCACGAGTGCTGCCGTATAGGCGCTCGTATGCGGCTTCCAGGGAACGATCGTTCAATTGTCGTCCGCTTGCGACCCGCCAGTGAATAATTTCATCCTCAACGGAGACAAGTAGCGACTGCTCAACAGTTACGCCGTAAAAATATGAAAGGTGCGCCCTGAATTTGTCGACACCTACAGCCCGCATAAACTCTGGCTCGTCCAGTCCACCAAAAAGCACCGGATCAGACAACCAATCTGTCAGCACCTCCTCAGGAATACTCGAGCCACACTCTTCGAGCAGTCGCCCGGCTAAGAGCCGCCAGTTGAATGCTTCGCCGCCGATCAGATAGTCGAATCGCTCGCCATTGATCGTTTCGTTCGCCAGCGGCCAGTCAGCGATCGCTTCCAGCACGGTGATTTTCCAGCCGTCACCAGCCTGCGGGATCTGTGATTTCAGTCGAGCGACGGCGGCTTTTGCCTCAGCGATCCCTGCGCTTCGAGAATCGGCTGTGTCAGCGGTGCTAAAAGCGCGTGCCGAACCTGACGGATCTTCTTGTTGTTCGCTGCTAACCACGAGAATAAATGAACTGATACCGATCGGATTTCGGTAGTTTGAGGAATGCTTCGAGTTCGGGATAGTTAAGCGTGTTGATGAATCGGCTGCTCGTAACCCAACCCCTTTTCGCGGTTTGGATCCCGAATCGCATGTTGTCGAACTGGTGAGTTCGATGCGAGTCGCTGTTTACGGCAAAGACTACACCCAGTTCCATCGCTCGCCTTACATGGTCAGACTTCAAATCCAACCGCTCGGGCGATGCGTTGATCTCGAGCACCGTGCCAGTACGTACCGCAGCTGCGAAAACCTCGTCTATGTCCATCATTACAGGGGCTCGGCGTACAAGCAACCGGGCTGTCAGATCACGTCGACGTGAGGGCTCTCCATTGCGGAGATCACCCGCCGGGTCATGGTTCTTTCGTCTTGATCCATACCGGAATGTATCGATGCGATGACGATGTCGAGATCGGCCAGTAGTTCGTCGCTGTAGTCGAGCGAACCGTTGGGCTTGATATCCATCTCGGTACCTGTGAGAAGTCTCAGGGTAGCGGTTGAATTGAGATGCCGCACCGCGTTGTTATGCTCAATCAGCCGTTCTGGGCTCAACCCGTTCGCTATCGTTGCACTCTGCGAGTGGTCAGCGATAGCCAGGTACTCGTAACTCTGTTTTTGAGCAGATTCGATCATCTCCGCCATGGGGAAGCGACCGTCTGACCAATCGGTATGGGAGTGAAGGTCACCTCGAATGTCGTTGGCCGTTACGATGTCGGAAAAATCGCTCTCGACTGCATGCTCGATCTCGCCGGAATCTTCTCGCATTTCGGGCGGTATGAAATTGAGTCCAAGCCGCTCATACAGGTCCTGCTCTGTAGCCGCAGCGACAGGCTGATCTGAATCCGACACGAACAGACCATCTCTGGTCAATTTGAATCCTCTGTCCGCCGCTATCCGCTCTAGTCGAGTTCCGTGAGCGATCGAACCAGTGGCGTAGACCAGTGCACCGACAAACGCATCCGGCGACACAACGTAGACCGAATATTCCAGGCCGTCGGTATCGCGAATCCGAGCGCCAGACCGATCCCGAGACATCACCTCGTCCGCAATACCCAGGTTCGTAAACGCATCGATCAGCGAAGTGTGACTGTTGGTTCCGCAAACAAGATTGATATCGCCAATCAGTTCAGCCCCGCGCCTTATGCTCCCGGCCACTTCAATCTGCTCGATATCAGGGCACCGATCTTTGAGTTCAGCTACGACTTGCGCTGCCGCATCGGTCGCCCTGCCGAGTCCGATCCGACTTCCTTGGGCAATGCGCATTTCGGTATGACGCAATATCTGTTGTGAAGCCTTTTTGCCGATTCTTGGCAGTGTCAGGAACTCACCGGACGCGATTGAGGCGGCCAGTTGCTCGAAAGTGCTGATGCCAAGATCTGTCGCGGCGTTCCACGCCGTCCTTGGACCGATGCCGGGGATCTCGGCCAACATGGCCACGCCATCTGGCACCTCCTGCCTGAGCTGCTCAAGCAGGTCCAGTCGACCCGTATTGATCAGTTCCCGGGTCGTTTCGACTATCCCTTCCCCGAACCCAGGTATTTCGCGCATTCGATCGGTATCGCCGACGATCTTGGTGATCGGAAATGGCAGGTTTTTGATGGTGCCGGCAGCCCTAGTGTGAGCACGAACTTTGAACACGTTCTCACCCTTCGCCTGCATTAGCACGGCAACCTCGGAAAAAACTCGGGATATGGCATTGTTGTCCATCAACAACAGCTTATCCTGCCGAGCGGTTCACAGGAACCGCAGTCGGTCTGGGTCAACATCGGACCTGGAATCGGGAGTAGCTGTTGTCTTATCTCCGACCGTCAGCAATAACGCAACTGGCTCAGGGTGGTCGTGGCGGATCTCGGAAATCATCCGCGAGGGTTTCATCCCGTTCGGAATGAGAGTAACGCATGTCGGTCAGCGCCTCGAATGCCCTGACTTACTTGTTCTGCTTCCGTTGTAACCGGTCGATTTTTCGGCGTTCCGCTCGCGACATTTTGCGGCCGTCAGGGGTATGGGTTGGCACCTGGGCCAATCCTGTCCCGCCGGGCTGCCCGGTACCATGACCGGAATTCACGTTTGCCATCACCGACTTCTGACTTGCAAGCGCACTGGCTTTCTGCGTAGATACGTCAGTATCGGCCTTGGTGGCGTTTAGCTGTCGCGCCTGGGATGGAGCGGGCTGCTGGGTCATAGCAACCCTGAATATTGTCCTGGCAACGGCCGATTTTATCGTGCCGTCAAGCGACTCAAACATCTGGAACGCCTGGCGCTTGTACGCGACCAGCGGATCGCGCTGTCCGGCCGCCTCGAGTCCAATGCCCTGTCGCATGTTGTCCATTGCCGTCAGGTGCTCGACCCAGTTCTCGTCAATTGTCCGGAGCATGATCGTTCGCTCGAGACGGTGAAGAAGGTCTTCGCCGAATTCTTCCGTGCGTTTGTCGTAGATCCTGTCGACAAGCTCGATCACCGCATCCTCGACCTCTTCGGGGCGCATCTCATAAATATCGTCCGCAGCAGGGAACCCTTCGGTCGTCGGGAAGATGGTCATCAGGTCCCGGTAGAGACCTTCGACATCGTAATTTTCGCTCCCACCGACAATGTGATTCGAAACTATCCCGCGAAGCTCGATTTCAACATACTCGCTGATGGTCGGACGCAGATCTTCGCCATCGATGACTTTGTCGCGGAGCTTGTAAATGACATCGCGCTGGATATTGACCACGTCGTCATAATCGACAAGGTATTTGCGAACTTCGAAGTTCTGGCCCTCGACCTTGGTTTGCGCAGTCTCAACCGACTTGGAGACCATCCTGTTCTCTATGGGGACATCTTCTTCCCAGCGGAACAGGCTCATGGCACCGCGGATACGGTCACCACCGAATCGCCGGACAATGTCATCCTGGGTCGAAAGGAAAAACTGCGTTTCGCCGGGATCGCCCTGCCGCCCACATCGCCCCCGGAGCTGGTTATCTATTCGACGCGACTCGTGTCGCTCGGTGCCCAACACGAACAGGCCACCCTTGGTAATGATGTCGTCGTGATCGACCTGCCAGCCCCCTTCAGAGGCAGATATCAGGTCAGGATTCCCACCAAGAATAATGTCTGTGCCACGACCTGCCATGTTGGTGGCGACCGTAACAGCACCCGGCTTTCCTGCCTCCGCCACGATGTGCGCCTCACGCTCGTGCTGCTTCGCGTTGAGCAGGTTATGTGGAATATTCCGCTTCTTGAGCAGATCTCCGAGAAGCTCAGATTTGTCGATGCTGGTGGTGCCCACGAGCACGGGTCGACCGTCGTCGTGGAGCTCACTGATTCGCTCAGCGATGGCGTTCCATTTCGCCGACTCGGTCATGTAAATGTAATCACCACGATCGATTCGCTGAGACGGTTTATTCGTCGGTATCTCTACGACTTCCAGCTTGTAAATCTTGTTCAGTTCTTCTGCTTCGGTTGCCGCGGTACCGGTCATCCCGGACAGTTTTTTGTACATGCGAAAGTAGTTTTGGAGAGTAATGGTGGCGTACGTGTTCGATTCCCGCTGAACCCTTACGCCCTCCTTGGCTTCGAGCGCCTGATGAAGTCCGTCAGAGAAGCGCCTCCCTGTCATCAACCGGCCGGTGAACTCGTCGACAATTATGACTTCTTCGTTTTGAACGACGTATTCACGGTCGCGCGCATAGATGTACTCGGCCCTGATTGCGTTCTCGGTGAAATGTGAAAGAACATCGTTCTCCGGTCCATAGAGGTTCTCAACCTTGAGTTCCCGTTCGACCGCGGCTATGCCTTCCTCAGTCAAAACAATAGTTTTGCGCTTTTCTTCGATCTCAAAGTGCACATCTGGAGTCAGTCGCTTTGCGAGGACCGCAAATCGCCGGTATTCCTGGCTCTGCTCACGCGCCGGACCAGAAATAATCAGCGGAGTTCTCGCCTCGTCAATGAGAATGTTGTCGACTTCATCGACGATCACATAGTTCCGCCCACGCTGGACTCTTCGATCCGCGGTCTCGACCATGTTGTCGCGCAGGTAGTCGAATCCGAACTCATTGTTCGTCCCGTAGGTAATGTCGCACGCATAGGCCTCTTGCTTGGTCGCGGCCTCGAAATTATGCTCCGGGAGCCGAACGGGTGGAGCGTTGTCGCCCGACTCATCGTCGAGGTCAGACTCTGAAACTGCCTTTGAACTGATCGGTGCGTGTGGATTGAAAATCCAAGACGAGTCGTTTTGCAGACAGCCTACGGTCAACCCCAGGAAGTGATGGACAGCACCCATCCAGCCTGCGTCGCGCTTTGCCAGGTAGTCATTGACGGTAATAACGTGGGCACCGTCGCCCGTAATTGCGTTCAGATAGGCCGGGAGGGTTGCGACCAGCGTTTTACCCTCGCCTGTACGCATTTCGGCAATCTTCCCCTGGTGAAGAACGATCCCACCGATTAGCTGGACATCAAAATGTCGTAGACCCAGCGTCCGTCGCGAAGCTTCCCTGACTGCGGCAAATGCCTCGGGCAATAGATCGTCCAGGCTTTCGCCGTCTCTATATCGTGACCGGAGATCCTCGGTTAAACCCTTCAGTGAATCATCGGCCAGTTGCCTGAATTCCGGTTCCAGTTCGTTGATCGCGTCAACATACGGTTGAAGTTCTTTGATTGCTTTTTCGTTGGAATCGCCAACGAGTTTGTTGATTAACTTGAACATTTTTTGACTGTTGGATGTCCACGCAACTACCGGTCACATGGCCGGCTAGCTCTCATCGGTGCTTCGGGATAAATAGCTCCCCGACCGATCGACCTTCGTGGATTCGCCTTATCGCCTCCCCAAGGAGTGGAGCGATTGAAATTACCTTCACTTTCGAGTTTACTTTGTGGTCAGGCAAGGGCACTGTGTCGGTAATTACGATTTCTTTGAGATACGGGAGCTTTGCCAGCGCCGAAGATGCGTCGCCGGGTAGCACTCCGTGGGTCGCCACCGCATAAATGTCTGTCGCCCCAGCTCCGACAACAGCCTGTGTGGCGGCGATCATTGTGCCCCCCGTCCCGATTTCATCGTCGAAGAGTATGGCGGTCCGCCCCGCCACAGAACCGATCACGTTCAAACTCTCAACGCGGTCATCATTTCCGAGTCGGCGCTTTTCAACGATCGCGAGGGGCGCGTTCAACCAGTTGGCGAAATCACGAGCCTTCTTCGTGATGCCGATGTCGGTCGCCACGACGACAGGACTCTCGAGTTTTCGATTGATGAAGTAATCGACCAATTTTGGCAATGCAGTCAGTTCGTCCACCGGTACCTGGAAAAATCCCTGTACTTGCCCGGCGTGGAGGTCGACCATCACGACGCGATCGGCACCTGCGGTTTCCAGAAGGTCGGCAACCAGACGGCCGGTAATCGGCACACGGGGTTGATCTTTCTTGTCTGTGCGGGCGTAACTGTAGTACGGGACGACGGCAGTGATGCGCCCGGCCGATGCTCGCTTTGCCGCGTCGATCATGATCAACATTTCCATAATGTGGTCATTCACCGGCGCCACGTCCGATTGCAGTATGAAAACGTCTTTTTGCCGAACGTTCTCGAGAATTCGGACGAAGGTGTTGTCGTTACTGAACTTGAACACCTCGGCTTTGCCGACTTCCTGCTCAAGGTAACCACATATGTCACGCACTAGCTGGGGGTGAGAATTTCCCCCAAAAATAACAGGGTGTCCGTTGGTTCCGAGCATTAGTTCCCCTTGAACACTGGTCGTCGCTTCTGACGCAGAGCGTCCATCCCTTCAAGATGGTCACCCGAGGATAACGTGATTGCTTCGACAGCGGCGGACATTTCGAGGGAAGTTTCAAGGTCCATCGACATCCCGCGCCGCATCATGGTTTTCGCAAGCCTGATAGCAACAGGCGGTCCAGACGCGATCTTACGGGCCATTGCTTCAGCGGTTTCCAGGAGAGATTCGGCAGTGGTTACCCTGTTCACGAAGCCAAGTCGTTCAGCCTCTTCTACTTCGAGGTACTCGCCGACATACATTAACTCGGCTGCTTTGGCTGAACCAAGAAGTCTGGGATATAGCCACGTACCTCCATAACCAGGAAACAGGCCAACGTGGACATACGCCGCCATGAAACGCGCAGCCTGAGAGGCAATTCGAATATCGCAGGCGCAGGCAAGATCGAATCCCGCACCTACTGCCGGACCGTTTACCGCGGCGATGACAGGTTTTTCCATCTCGTAAATGCCCAGAATCACTTTCTGGGCGAGCTGGAAACCACGCCTCAGAGCCTCGGGCCCGCCAGGACCGGGTTTGTGCGGCCCTTCGGACGTACCACCGGCCATCTCGGCTGTGTCTGCCCCCGCGCAGAAGGCTCGTCCGGCACCCGTAACGATCACCGCTCGAACCGAGTCGTCGTGTGCTACCGAGTCCAAGGTGGTTGCAAGTGTCTGAAGCAGTTCGTTACTGAGTGAGTTGAGTCGGTCAGGGCGGTTGAGAATAATCGTGGTGTAACCGCTGTCACGATTTTCGGCCCGAATTACGGTGTTGCTCGAAGAATTTGTCTGGGGTTCGGCGTCGCCTCGCATGCTGAAATTCTAGCACCGTGGCAGCGTCATGAAGGGCAAATAATCAACTCGCCCTGACTGTTCACGGCAATCCCATCCGCCAGGCCCAAACGCCAGAATGAACCGAAACTGGCGAACAAAAAGGCTTACAGGTACACCAAATGCCAGCGTGGGTGCCAGCGAAGGCTGTGTCACGCGACCTGTCGATCAGGACGCGATACAGCGACTTCAGGGGTTGCCTTTTGGTAGCCAAACAACTTCGCTGCCATTTGGGGCGAAAGATCTTTCGAAAATCCGCACTGCAAACATTTTAGATACGTCCCATGGGTGTCACTATCGGCGTTAATGTCGCCAGTGCAACGTGGGCATGATTTGAGGTAGAGCATCTCGTTTATCGTCTCCATTGGCCGGATTCGTACAGAAAGTGGCAGCAGGCTACCTGTCACATGCCTTCTGTTCGACCGTCTCTACCGACACGTTGTCTGTGTGCTAACCCCAAATTTCGAAAAGGTTATTGAGGAACTTCCGCTCTCGGACCGATCAGGTGAAATCGTCGTGCAAAAAGACAGCTAGATCAACTGATCATAAGCGCCGTTTTTGAACCCGTGAACAATTGCTTTGCCATCGGTCAAAATTGGACGTCGAATCAATCGAGGTTCGCTTGCCATGAGGTCGATAAGTTCCCGATCGGTAGCCTTTCCGCGGAGGCCGCGGTACGGAACCGAGCTTGGACTCCGCCAGGCAAACATCTCGTCGGGGGTCGAGAGTTCACTTAGTCTTTTGATTTCGTCGACCGAGAGCCGGTCTTTAAAGAAATCTCGGTACTCATATGAAATGCTTGAATCATTAAGGGCCCGCCGGGCCTTTTGGCAGGTACTTCAACTGGTCCAGCAATAAAACTTGAACACTTTTGACACCAGGAACCTCCGACACTGTACTCACGTATTGAACGATCAAAGAGTAGGCTGCACCTTAACAGCAAAGGCAGACTCTGAGTTGTGAGTGCAGGGACAGATAACAAAGATAATCAGTCCACGGGCAGACCAGCCCGAAAGAGGCCGCGCCGGACGGTGTTCGGGCGTGTCGCTGCAGACTATCGAATTGGTCCGCGTAGTTTCACGAACCTGAGTTTCTACGCGTTCGGACTATCCGGTGTATGGACCGGGGTCGGTTCCGGGATTTTGCCATTTAAAATTCTTGAAGCGCTTGATATGAGAACAGTCGAAGTACTTGGTTACACCCTCGACAAAAATGGCGCACTTGGTCTGCTTTCGCTCCTTGGATTGAGCACTGCTGCCGCTATTCAATTGTTCGCTGGAACGCTAAGTGACCGCGATAAAAGGGGCGGGAGGCGCCTGCCTTATATTCTAGTCGGTGGTCTTGGCCTCGCAGTCGTTACAGTTCTTTTTGGGTACGTCACGACTTTTGTATCGCTTGCTTTGATAATCCTCGCCATGCAGATTTTCGGAAATTTTGGTCAGGGTCCAGCGAACGCCCTGATCATCGATCACGTTTCGCCAACCCGGCGTGGTGAAGCGGCTGGCGTGCTCAACCTCTGGCGTTTGCTGGGCGCCGGAATCGTCACGGTAATCGTATTGCAGTTCATGGCGCGCTACGATCCCGTCGATTCCCGCGAATGGATGTGGTATGCAATCGCGTTGATGGTCGTCGTTCTTATCGCAACCACCATGTGGACCGTCCTGTCGCTGCGTCCGAGAACCGGAATTTCCATTCCTAATATCCGAATTCTGATGATGGAACGGAAGCAGCCCGGAGACGTCGTCAACAGCCCGGACCGGACAACTATTAGTCGAAATTACTTCGCGTTCCTTGTGGCCCTAGCGTTCGGCATTGCGGCAATGTCATCGTTGCAGATATACGCACTATTTTTCTTGCAAGACGTTGTTGGATTGAAAAATCCCGCAGCCGGTGCCGATCGGCTCGTCGTGATCATCGTCGCAGCCGCGGCGATCGTGGTCGTGCCGGCCGGCTGGCTGGCCGACCGCCTTGGACGAGATAAGTTGTTTGGTGTCGCCGGACTCAGCGGTGCCCTGGCATCGTTGTCTCTGCTATTCGTCAACTCGATCGGCCCTGTCCTCTTGATCGGTATCGCCGTCGGCATCTCCATCGGGCTTTTCCTGACTTTGACGTGGACCGTTGCGAACGACCTCGTGAGGCGTGCTTCCGCCGGAAAAGAACTTGGGTATACAAGTATCGCCACGCTGGTTGGTGCCGCCGCAGCCAGGTTCGCCGGAATCGGAATCGATGAACTGAATAACGTATCGGAACATTTCGGATACAAAGTAATTCTTGTGTCGGTAGCGTTCGCCTTTGCCATGTCTGCGGTACTCCTGGGTAAAGTGGCGCGGAATGCGGAGCGGGATCGCCACGTGATCGAGTCTGAACCTGTCGCTGCAATCACACCAGAACAGGTCTAAACCGGTGCCAGACCTGGCGCCTCGGCACGGGAACACATTCTCATCGCCGATATAATCGGTGCGTACCATGATTGCAGTTCACGGCTTCGTTGCTTCGGCTAGGTCGGCTGGAGAACTCAAATCTGACGACTGACTGCGCTAAACGTGAATCCCACTTCGAATTGGATGCCAATTAATGGATGTCTACCTCGCCAGCCCAAGAGGCTTTTGTGCCGGAGTTGACCTCGCAGTCGATATCGTTCAGCTGGCTATCGAGCAGTACGGGACACCTGTCTACGTAAAGCACCAGATCGTCCACAACCCCAAAGTGGTCGCGGATGTCGAGGCGATGGGTGCCATCACGGTCGAACAGGTCTCGGATGTTCCGGAAGACGCAGTAGTTGTGTTCTCTGCCCATGGTTCGCCTCCCAGTGATTATCAGATCGCCCGTGACAGGCGGTTGACAGTGCTCGACGCAACTTGCCCGCTGGTGACCCGCGTCCACAACGAAGCCAAAAAATACGCCAATGAAGGTAAAAAAATTGTCCTGGTCGGGCATGACGGACACCAGGAAGTGATTGGCACCACCGGACAAACCGAGATGGAGCTGGTCGATGAGCGCGGGGATTGGAAATTGCCCGATTGGGATGAAGGCACCGAGGTCGCAGTGCTGACGCAGACGACGCTTTCCGTCCGAGACACCGCTGCTGCCGTCAACAGAATCAGGGAGATTCATCCCAGCGCAATCGTTCGCAACGACATCTGCTACGCAACGACCAACCGTCAGGCTGCTGCGACGGAGCTTTCAGAGTTGACGGAAATGGTGCTTGTGATCGGCGCACAGAACAGTTCTAACTGCAACCGCCTGAAAGATGTGGCCATAAACAAAGGAATCCCCGCATACCTGATCAACGGACCTGAGGAACTCGACTATTCCTGGCTGGCCGGGATCACGCGAGTTGGTATCACCTCTGGGGCCTCGACCCCCGAAAAGCAGGTCAGGGCGGTCATCGATGCGATCAACCCGGACAATGTTTTCAGGGTCGGCCCGGGCGAAGAGAAAACCACTTTTGCAATCCCCCGAGGGCTTCGGAGCATGGTCGGAGATGGCAGGCGTGCAAGCAAAAGTGACACGGAGCCAGGATGAAAATAATTAGTGTCGAGTGCCTTGTACTCGACGAAGAGTATCCATACGTAATCCTTCACACCGACGAAGGAATCACCGGATTTGGCGAATGCTTTCGCTGCGCTCCCTACGTTTCGAAGATCGCTGTCGAAACTATATTTGCCCCGCTGGTGATCGGCAGGTCACCTTTCGACTCAGAAGAAATATGGGACGACATGCTTAAGGCCGGTGGCGTCGCCGGACCGACCGGAGCGCTGCTGACAGCCGCGGCTGGAGTCGATATTGCGCTGTGGGACCTCAAAGGCAAGGCCCTGGAGACTCCGATTTACAACCTGATCGGAGGTAAACGCAGGGACAAGATTAAGGTCTACGCCAGCTCCCTGGCACAGGACATGCCTCCAGATGTTGAAGCAAGGCGCGTCGCACATTTCCGAGATCAGGGCTACTCCGCCTACAAGATGCATTCGGCTGTACCTGGCAAGCTAGATGACCCAGGTGATCTGACCATCGAGACCGTGACAGCGATTCGTAAGGAGGTCGGCTATGACGTGGATGTCCTGGTCGACGTCAACGGAGCGTACTCGGTACACCACGCAATCGAGATAGGTCGGCAGTTACAGGATCTCGGCGTATTCCACTACGAGGAGCCTGTGCATGTTCGGAACCTGGAGGGGCTCGCAACGATTGCCGATGCCCTGGACATGCCGGTCGCCTCGGGTGAAAACGCGTTCACCCGCTGGGATCACCTGAAACTAATCAGGGAAGGCCGACCCGACATTGTCCAGCCAGATGTTGTAAAAGTTGGGGGTATAACAGAGTTTCTGAAGATCGAGGCGGTGCTTTCGGCACACGCGGCAACCATGACGATCCACAACACCCAGCCGTACGGTTCGACTGCAGCACATGCTCACCTTCTGGCACCGAGCAACAACTTTCCCTACGCCCAGGAATACAACATCGAGACCGTGGGGATTCGCGACAACGACTCGATTATCGACACACCGTATACAGTCGAAGACGGGTTTATACGAATCCCTGACGGACCGGGGCTGGGGCTCGATTACAACATCGACCGAATGCGCCAGCGAAGCAGCGACAGGCCTTCAAAAACCACAAATGTATGGGACAACATGCAGTAAGCGGCGCTTCACCGCTGTTCTCCGTCACGTATTGGATTTCCAGTCGATCTAAAACGATCAAGCAACGACCTGACCGCTACGGACCACAGGCCGCTGTTCGACCCGCCAACTGCTAAAGACCGTGCTCTCCACGCTCAAAACCGCTGAGCAGCCCCGGCCATTTGAGTACTGCAAGTCCAGCTGCGATAAGCCCTCCGACTGCATAACCGGAGATCACGGGTCGGACTCCGTACTGTTCGATCAGCCAGCCACCAACGACCAATCCTAGCGGTAGTCCGTATACAGCCAGCATCCTCACACCCATCACCCGTCCTCTCATCTCGTATTTTGTAAATGTCATCAGTGCGACCGACATCGAAACCATGCAGAAACTAATGGAAGCCCCTATCAGGGCGAGGAGGAGTAGGCCAACGATCAGGGAGTCGGTCTGCGCGAAGAGGATCAACAACAGGTACCAGAGCACCATCGTGAACATCATAAATCTCTCCGGGCGACGTGAATTTACAAGCGCCGCCATGGCGAGGGAACCGATCAGTGCGCCGAGCGCGAATGTTGCGACCATACGGCCCAGACCGTTTTCGTCAGATGTGTAAACGTCGCGCGCCACCACCGGCAACAGGCCATTGGTGAGTGGGAACGCAGTCAAATTGACGAGAAAAGCAAGGAACATCACCGGCTGGATAGCCGGGGATCCGACCATGTACTTGACCCCCTCCTTCATCTCGGCAAACGGGTTCGCGTGTACGGTTTGAACACTCGATCGCATCGGGTTGATCCCGAATCCCAGCAGCACGCTCAGGACGTAAAAACCTGTCACCCCAACGTATGCCCAGCCGATGCCGAGTTGCGAAAGCATCGCTGCGCCCAGCAACGCTCCGACAATGCGGGCGCTGTCCTGAGTCGTCCGCGCCAAACCGGAAGCATTCATCAACATGTCACGGGGGACAGTGTCGGCGATCAACGATTGCCGCAAAACGTTGTCGGCAGGTCTGAAAATTCCACTGATGCCGGAGATCACAAAGACGTGCCAGGGCTGGAGTAGTTCGAGGGCAACCAGCAGCAACAAGGCCAGTGCTGAAACTCCCGCACCCGACCGCAAAATGATAAGCATGACCTTGCGGCTCATCCGGTCGGCAATGACGCCGATTATCGGAGCCGTGAGAGTCCCGGAGAATCTGAGAGCACCCAGTAATCCAAGCAGAAACGGCGAATCGGTCTCGACGAGGATGTACCACGCAAGGATCAGCGTCTCCATCTCCGATCCCCAGGTGGTCATTGCATCAGCAGACCACTGGAACCTGAAACTCCGAATTCTGAACGCGGCGAATGGAGCAATACGAGGCCTTGGTAAGGTCTGTTGTGGTACCGCGTCTGCCGTCTGGGCTATCGTTGGCACTCCGGGAACAGTCGACCTCGACGATCGCTCACTGGAATTGTCTGATCCGTCGGCTACCATCGGGATGTGAAAATTCTCTCGTCCAACAACAACAACGCTGGTCTGGCAGCTGCGATCTTAACTCTGGTGATTGTCATGCTCTCGTGCCAGGCCTCGCCCGCCGAACCAACTCCAGGGTTCGTCGACGGACCGGACTGCAATGAATTGCAACACGGCGCTCTTTCATACGCGGATCTCCTGCTCTCCACTGAACACAAAGAAATCACTGTACATGTCGAACTGGCCGACGAATCGAGTGAACGAACGCAGGGATTGATGTGTCGAGAAACTGTCAGCCCCGGTACAGGAATGTTGTTTATTTACGATTCTGATCGAAATGATGGCTTCTGGATGTACAACACATATCTGCCAATCGACATCCTCTACCTCGATCAATCAGGCAGTGTCGTCGCTATGATCAGTATGTCGCCGTGCATCAGGGGTCGCGACGGCGACGAACAGTGGCGGGTCAGGTGTGCCGCGGAGGCCGCGTCTTATGTCCCTGGAGCAGCCTGGCGAAATTCGCTCGAACTGCCCGGTGGCTGGCTGGCAGAACAAGGGCTCGGAGATCCCATAATTACGAACATGACCGTATCGTGGAGCACCGCTGGCAGGTGACCTCGATGGCGCGGTTCCCTGGTACCACGACTACGAAATGACAGGAAAAACACCCGAATTGGCATCGTTGGAACGGAAAGTTGTTCTGGTTGTAATCGACGGGTTGGGCTTCAGTCGTGAAAGAAGCCTGGGGGTCGTTGATGCGGCATGGGACAGACTGAACGACCAGGACCGTGAATTTCTCGTTGCGGCAGCGATTGGCGTCGGACGCGACGTCAGGTGGGCCAAGAACCTGCTCTACACGGTGCATGTTGAATCGCTCCAACAGGAAACTTCAACCGTTCTGGCCGTCGCATGGGTCAGTGATCTGAAAACGGCTTCCGAAACACTTGACCCCGAGCTTCGCAGTCGAATCGACACCCTGATCGAAAAGGTCGCCAACGAGCATCGTTACGTCCCGTGGGCATCAGGAGCTCACGACCTGTCGAAACTTCGCAACTCCCACTTGACGTTACCGACGAGTGCGGCGGGAATCTGGGCCGGTTTCGAAGACCTCGATCCCGCAGTCCAGGGCAACTCTGAAACCGGACACCTGCAAATCGGAAATACGATACTTGCTCCGCAGCTCCCGCTCGAAATAACACGTGCGATCGATTCAGGTACGTTCTTCGAAAATCCCGCATTGAACGGCATCATTTCTCGTGCATCTAAAAACGGTCGAACGATAAATTTTTGCGTGCTCCTTTCCGGCGTCGGCGGGGGCGATGGACGGGTCCACAGTGCCTGGAATCACCTGGAAGCATTCTGTGAACTGGTGTTCGTCAGGCACAAAATCTCGCCGGAACACGTCCAGATGCAGGCGATTCTCGACGGTCGTGACTCCGTGGCCGACAGTTCACTGGTGGCACGAAACGGATCGGGAGATTTCCTCGGCCGACTGCAACAGTTGTTGGGAAGATACGGCGCTGAGGAATCGCTCGCCTGGATTATCGGGCGCTCAACCGCGATGGACCGTGACTACCGGGAAGCGTCGGCAAAGCAGGACTTCGATCATCTTATGGGGTCGGTTGGTCGGCCGGTTTCTGGATTCGAAGAAGCCCGCTCTGTGATTTCCAGGTATCACGGTGAAGGAATGACGGATCAAGACATACCACCGATATCTATTCTTCGGCGTGACCAGTCGGTGCCGACTCTCTCAGCAGGTGACGCATTTGTAGATCTCAATTTCAGATCTGATCGTCAACGTTCGAAGATCGGTTCTCTCGCGGGCGCCCGCGCATTCCTCGAAAAGGAAGGATTGGTAAGGGGACGCCCGTGGGACGGCTCCTGGATCGATCACGGCCTGGGTCTGGATATTTGCGCAATCGCCGAATACCACCCGATTTTCGAGGTGGAATACGGAGTGGCCGTGGCCTTTCCGACGGTTCCTCATGCAGACAATATTCTGGCACGGTGGCCTGAATCGAACGCAGGAGATGAGTACACCCTGATCGCCGAAAGCGTCAAAGCTTCGCACATGGGGTTCTTCTTCCGTGGCAGAAGAGAGGGGCCGGTTTCCGAGGCGTCGGAAGTTAGGCTCGTGATCCCCTCGCATGGTGACGAAGATGGCGTCAGGACTGACACCGACTTCTATCTCCATCCGGGTATGCGGGCGCCAGAGATCACCGAACAGGTGCAAGTTGCCATCGAATCGGGCCGCTCTCGTCTCATTTGCTGCAACATTGCCGCCCCGGATATGGTCGGGCACCTGCTTCCAGCACGATACGACGAAGCCAAGGCCGCATACCGCGCTGCGGCAAACGCCCTCGTAAGAATCGCGAATAGCGCGCAGAGCAGGGGCTACCACATGGTTATCACATCCGACCACGGGAATATCGAGGATGACACCTCTGCCCACTCCGTAAACGATGTGCTGACTACGATAATTGAGCCAGGTGGCACAGTTCTCGATGTGGCCGTTCCCGTCTACCAGGCACGCCTGTTCGATGTAGCACCCACGATACTCAGCCTGCTGGGGTCTTATTCTCAGACTGACACTTCACTCGCGGCGTATGACGATCCATTCACGGGCAGGCCATTAGCCAGCTCTGGGTGATCGGCGGGTGTCAGAGCGGTGGAAACCTCGGTGCGCGTTGGGTGTGGACTATCAATATTGGTGCTACCTCCCACTTGACCGGGGCTCAGGACATGGTAACTTCCGGAGTACCGGTCTTCCGAAAGACCCTCAATACAGGTACGTCCGAATGTGCAACTGGCGTAGTGAGTTCACCGACACTAGACCGGCTCGAGTCAATTTCTGAATGGTTTCACGTACCGAAACGAATAGCCCCGGACTGCGATATGTAACCATCGCCGACGACCTCCAACGACAGATCGAATCTGGCGATGTTAAAAATGGCGAGCGCCTGCCAAGCCAGCACGAGATGGCAAAGCGGTACGGTGTGTCTCTGACGACCCTGCGGTCGGCGGTCGACCTTCTTGAGCAACGAGGGCTGGTCCGCTCCGAGCATGGTCTTGGAACATTCGCGAAAACTGTTGAACCTGCCCGCGACTCTCCGCAAGTTCTCCTTGTTGACGACGATCCACAGATAGTAAGGCTACTCACAACGATACTGGAAGGCGAGAACATTTCCGTAACCAGTGCTGGTACCGCAGCTGAAGGAATAGCCAGACTTGAATCAACTGACTACAAAGTCATATTCCTAGATTTGATCATGCCCGGGGGTTCGGGAATCAAATTGCTCGACTCGATCGAGCGACGAACGAAAAAAACGCCTGTCGTGTTGATCACCGGGGCGGCCGATGTTGCACTTATCAACGAGGCGATGGACTATGGACCGATCACGCTCATCCGAAAGCCAGTACACGTGAAACAGGTCAGGCAGGTACTCGAGGTACTCGGTGTTCAGGGTCGCGAAAGGGTGGCTCCAAGATGAGTGCCCAAAACGGTCAACTGCTGCTCTCTCGCACAGCGATACGGAAATATGAACTGATCGGTCGAATTTCAGCCGGACTGGCTCATGAACTCCTCAGGTTCAAGGGGTCGTTGCAACACTGGCTTTATCACGGTGATCCTAACAGGTGGGTCAGGGCTTC
>JAQBVG010000126.1 GCA_027623655.1 Chloroflexota bacterium | reverse complement strand
AATTGTGCAATTTCTGCTTGTTAGGCCGGTCAATCCTTTCCTAAATTGAGCAAATGTAGTCTCTGACTCGAAGATAATGGTTGGGTGGAGGTTAGTACAAAGTGGTGCTTGACAAGAGGGAGGGTAGGCCCTACAATTAGGTGTAAGGGAGCTTGGCTTAACTATCCATTATAGTTTTCTACAAAGGAATTGACAAAAAATGAAAAAGCAACTGAGGTCCACATTGGTCGTAGCTGTAATTGCATCTCTGGTACTGGCAGCATGTGCTGCACCGGCACCGGTTGCCGAACCAGCGGCTGCTGCTCCAGCAACCGCACTACCGGCGCCGACCGAAACGACAGGTGCCGCTAAAGGTCTGCGGTTCGGGTTCGTACTCCCAGACCTTTCTAATCCCTTCATCAATGGTTTGGCCGTGGGAGCCAAGGATGCCGCAGATGCCAACGGTGTCGAATTACTGGTCACCGGAGACGATAGTTCCGAAGGCCAGGTCAATGCGACGTTGAACTACATCGCTGCCGGCGTCGACGTAATCGGCATCGATGCCATCGATGCTCCTGCAATCAGCGCGGCTGTAGAAGCCGCCAACAAAGCCGGAATCCCCGTGATAATGGTCCAAGCCAGCACAGAAACCGGCGATATTGCGACCTTCATCGCCGCAGACAACGTGCAGGGCGGCGTTTTAATCGGTGAATCAATCGTCGAGTGGTGCGCCGACATTAACCCGTGCAAGGTGGGGGTCATCGAAGGCAACCTTGCGGACCAGTCCGGCGTCGACGAAGACACTGGCATGAGAAGCGTTGTAAAAAAGCACGCCAATATTAAAATCGTCGGCAACGCGCCCACCAACTATGACCCCGCCGAAGCCTTGAATGTGGCGACGAACCTTTTGACGGCCAATCCGGACATCAACTTCCTGTATTCCTGGTGGGACGCCGGCGCACTGGCGGCTCTCGAAGCCGTTCGTGAGGTCGGCAAAGTCGGAAAGATCGGTATCGCTGGTTTTGGTGGAAACTGCGGAAACCTGCAAGAGCTGATCGAAGGAAATATCTACCACGAGACGATGTTCTTCCCGACCGCGATGGGAGCAGCATTCGTCAAAGCAGGCTTGGACGTCCTCAACGGAAAAACGCTGGAACCCGTTACCGACGCCGACATTTTCGGGATGACAACTCCGAAGGCCAAGAAGTTGCTTAGCGGCGAGGTCGCTCCTCCTAAAGATCTCCCCGAGGTCCTTAAGAAGCTCGAGAAAGCCCGGGACGGGTGTTGACGGGAAGAGCGATCGAGCGGCCAATAAAGAAGAGGCCGGCAGGCGGTGGTGAGACCTCGACTCTCCCAAAGACTTGGGGGCTTAGACCTCTACCGAAACTCTCCTATGTAGACCGGCCACCTAGGGCGCTCTCGGCTGCTGAATCCGTGTTGATCGACAACATAGGGCAAATTTGAACCCGTCACCTCAGTATCGGCGCGCCGTCGGAACCCTTGCAGGTCTTGTGGTTATTTGGGCGATATTCGGCGCTCTAACAGATACGTTTCTCACCGGCCGTAACATTCAAAACATCCTTCTCCAGTCGGCCAACGTGGGAGCGGTAGCTATCGGTCTCACTGTTGTCATGATCGCTGCGGAGATCGACCTTTCTGTAGGGGCCTTGGAGGCGATGGCCGGCGCGGTCACGGCTATTCTTCTAAAGTTCCTGGAGTTCCCCGTGGCCCTCGCAGTTTCCATGGGTCTGGGTACCGTTGTCATTCTCGGGGCACTTAATGGCCTCGTAACTTGGAAGGTTCGGCTGCCGAGCTTCGTAGCCACTTTGGCAATGCTTGGGGTAGCCCAGGGGGGAGCGTTCGTTCTCACCAACGGACGACCGGTCAACCGATTGCCGGACGCGTTTCGTTTCATCGGAACGGGAACCATAGGACCGTTGAACGCAGCCGTGGTGAGCACGGGCGCGCTCTTCATTCTCACTCACATAATTCTCACTCGAACGCGCATCGGGCGCCACCTCTTCGCAGTGGGAGGAAACGCCGCGGCGGCAGAGTCGTCCGGTATCAATGCCGGGCGAATCAAGCTCTACGCGCTCATGTACAGTGGGTTCACATCCGGAGTGGGAGGTCTCATCCTCTCCGCTCGTTTGAACGCTGGGGACGGACGCTTCGGCGAGAGCGACCTACTGGTTGCTGTCGCAGCCGTCATTATCGGCGGAACATCATTGTTCGGAGGTGTCGGCACGATGATCGGCACCGCCACCGGCGTGATTATGGTCGTGAGCATCAAGAACGGGTTAGTACTATCAAACGTCCAAGATTTTTGGCAGCGGATCGTAATCGGCCTCTTGATCATCTTGGCAATGGTCGTCGACCAGGTCGCAAGAGGTGAACGGAGTTTTCTGAAAAGACGACGACCTGGGGGGGCATCGATCTAGATGCAGGCTCTTCAGTGGGTGCGGAAAGGCGAGTTGGATGGCCACTGACTCAATGGTACCCGCCCTGGCGGTGGAAGGCCTCTCAAAAAACTATGGCGCCGTTCAGGCCGTGCGCGGGGTAGACCTAGAGGTGTTTGCCGGAGAGATCGTCGGATTAGTCGGCGATAACGGCTCGGGAAAAAGCACCTTGGTTCGATGTGTGGCTGGAAGTCAGAAACCGGATGAAGGCACGATCCGCATCAACGGTATCCTGCAAACGGACTCGAACCCGCACAAAGTGCGGTTGACCGGGCTTGAGGTGGTTCATCAGGACTTGTCGTTGGTCGACACTCTGGACATCGCGGCGAATTTCTTTCTGGGTCGGGAGAAATGCATTGAGATTCCCGGCGTGAGCCCGTTCGGATTCCTTGATTATGGGTACATGAAGAAGTTCACCAATCAGGCGTTGGCAGACCTAGGAGTGAACATCGGATCGATCGATCGCCCGGTGGGCTTCTTGTCGGGTGGCCAGCGCCAGATGGTCGCAGTAGCCCGGGCGATCACGTGGGGTGAAAGCATAATCATCCTTGATGAACCCGCAGCGTCACTAGGAGTGGAGCAGACCAAACTCGTGCTAGACTTAGTCCGGAGGCTGGCGGATCGCAATCGTGCCGTTGTTTTCATCAGCCACAACATGCAACATGTAATGGGCGTGACGAATCGCATCGTCGTGTTAAGGCTGGGTAGAAAGGTTGGAGATCTTAGGACGAGGGACACCTCGGCTAGGGAGATCGTCGAACTCATCACCGGATCCGATCTTGGCAATCCCGTTTAGGACGAGGTTGTGTGAAGCAGGATCTCACTTTGACTGGGACTGGGCGCCCTTCATCTCTCACTTAATCCATGGCTGTTGAAATTCTTTAGGGAGAGAGGCGAGAAACATGTCAATCGGGAGAGGTCGGCTGCGTGGATTTTTGGTGCCGCCGGGGGCGGATGATCTCGCCCGTCTTGCTGATCTCGACGGAGTGGAGTTGCAGGAGGGAGAGGCTTCTTTCCTTCAGGCGGCGATCAAATCCCTCTTGGAGTCCGCTAGCTTGGTTGAAGAAATCAGCCCACCAACGCCTCGCACCATTGCGGGGGTTCGCGATCTGGGATACCGTCCCACGGTGGAGGAGGACCCCCTCAATCTCTTCATCCGGAAAGTGAATGTCTACGGATCCGAAAAGGGTCCACTCGAAGGCGAGATCATCGGTCTGAAGGACAACATCTCGGTATCGGGGATACCAACAACCAACGGTTCCAGGCTGTTTTCTCATACTTCAACGCTCGATGCCGTGGTGGTGGAACGGATCCTATCCGCCGGCGGGCGAATCGTCGGGAAGCTGAACATGGACGACTTTGGCGCAGCCGGAACCGGTGAAACGAGCGCCTTCGGACCATGCCGCAATCCTGTCAACATCAACCACTCACCTGGGGGGTCATCTGGTGCTTCTGCCGCAGCCGTGCGATCAGGAGCGGTTGACCTAGCGCTGGGAGTCGATCAAGGAGGAAGTGGCCGCATACCCGCAGCTGCATGCGGGGTAGTCGGGTTGAAAGCCACCCACGGATTGGTTCCTTCCTTCGGAGTTACGCACATCGATCACACGATCGATTTCGTCACACCGATAGCAAAATCCGTTGCCGATGCTGCACGACTGCTCGAAGTAATCGCGGGCTTCGACGATCGCGATCCGCAATGGGTCAGAGGAGCTTTGGGAACCTTATCCTTCAAGGACGCAGAACATGAAGGGGTGAACGGATTGCGCATAGGGGTAATTGAAGAAAGTGTTGGTGACTTCTGCGACAAGGCAGTGATTCGCGGGGTCGACGCCTCTGTCAGTGCGTTGCGGGATGGCGGCGCATCGGTCGAAATGATCTCCATTCCGGTGTGGTCCAACGCAATTACCGTGTTTCAACCGTACATCGCATGCCTCTTCGCCAACATGTACCGGACCGAGGGCGAAGGCTACGGCCACCTTGGATACGTCGACGCGGACCGTGCGTACGCATTTGGCCTCTCGCGTCGCACGGAGTCACAACATATCTCACCACAGGCAAAAGCGTGGATTATCGCTGCTCGCCACATACAGGAGAAGTATCTGAATGTGCCGTTCTGGAAACTTCACAACGCTCGACTATGGATTCGTTCGACCCTGTCCGGGATCCTCGAGAATTTCGATCTACTGATCACGCCGACCGTACCTTCGACAGCTCCCCGACTACTCGATCCGCCGGTGGAGACCGATGTCCTCCTTATGAGAACGGATGCAAAACTTTGTTTCAACACCTCACCGCTGAATCTGACCGGTCATCCTGCGCTCGCCCTGCCCAGTGGGGTTGACCAACAGGGTTTGCCAACGAGTGTCCAGATCATCGGCAGGCACTTTGACGAACGGACGGTTCTTAGAGCAGGTTTCGAGTTAGAAAGATCGTTTGGGATCTTTGGAGGTTCGAAACTGGATCCTGCCGTAACCCCGGCCGTTGTTGAAAAGCTTCGCCAACCCCCGACCTAAGAGTCCGAGTCAACTTGGGCCCTGTCTGCACGGATACTTAGTTCAACCGTGTTGTCGCACGGCGCCAGATCGTGTTTCTCAGCCAAGCCCTTGTCCTCAGAATTTCGCCAGGAACAGAGCAACGGCCTCATAACTCTGAAGGCCACCGACCAGTCGGGCGGGCTCTCGGTTTACAGACGATTCGGGGGATGCAATCTGGAAGCCGCAACACTCAGCGACGGGCATCAACGAATGTGTCGCGGACCAACTGCGGACCGAGCGTTACCTACCCATCGACTTGGGACCCGAGAACTCCACATCGACAGGCGTCTTGGGTGGGCGTTGACGGGCTCGAACCGCCGACATCTTTCTTCGTAAGGGAAGCAGTCGAAGCTGGCATGGTCAACCGCAATGTGAGGATCTCTTGGCTCGCCTTGAGAGCTCAACCACCCCTCAACAGCAGCTGGACGGGATACACCAGCGACACAAGGCCAAGACGGTAAAGAAAACCAATCCGGTTCCTTCTTTTCCCATTCCGTCCTCTTGTCAGTTGGACATTCGATGGGTGATCGGGACCACGTCGTCGGGACCATCTTCGACTTTTCGTACCCCTCCAATTTCAGTGTCAACCACCCTGTCAGCCAATGATCGTAAACCTGTCAGCCCGGGGATCGGAAGCGCAGAAAGCCTGCTGCTTGCGGGCGAACAACGTCTGGCGGGGTTCGAAACGAACATAAGGTCGACGTCGCAAAATGACAAAACTGGAGCGGTTGAACACCTTCGAAGAGTGGCCGGCAATCGCCGGCGGAACTATGGCAAGATAAGTGGTCCGGCTAGGACGGCTTGACTAGGGATGGGTGGACCTCCGTTTTCCTCCACTTCGCCCTCGCCGACTCTCGTTTACCACATCTGGCATGGTGTACTGCCGCCCACTCGAGAGAGAGGGGTTAGATGACTGTTGATGTCGGGATTATTAGGGCTTTGCCCAAGGTAGAGCTTCATGTTCATCTGGAGGGCACCTTTGAATCCGGCCGTCTTCGCCAGTTGAGCCAAGAGCGCGGTTTGGATCCGCCGATCTCTCTCGATGGGCCTGTGCAATTTTCCGGCCTTTCACAGTTTTTGGGGTGTCTCGATTGGTGTTGTGGACTGGTGATTACCACCGACTAGGTCGCGCAGGTGGCCTACGACTTTGCAAACAGGGCATCGAGGGATGGGACGGTATATGCGGAGGTGATCGTTAACCCGACTCACTGGCGGGCAGCGACCGACGGGTTGACGGATCCTAGTGTCGATTCTTCGCAGTCAGACCGCCGAAGAAGCGGGTCCGGCAGCAAAGAGCTATCGAACTGCGCCTGAGCGCCAGAGAGTTTCTGGATCGGATAGCGGCAGTGATACCGCCGCCACGCAAGCATCGGCACCGCTACTGTGGCGTGATTGGCGCCAAACTCGCCATGGCGGGTGCAGGTCACGGCGCAGGCAGGCCGGAAGCTGGCGGCTGGGAGCAAGGCGCCCCGACCCAAGACAGTGCGCGTAGTTGCC
>JAQBVG010000013.1 GCA_027623655.1 Chloroflexota bacterium | reverse complement strand
CGGCTCTGATCTCGACGGTCGACCGATCGTCGTAAACGAGGCCAAAGAGCAGGCTCCACGGAGTGGTGGCGGCGACCGCGGTGGTTACCGCGGCGGCGGCGGTGGCGACCGCGACGGTGGTCGACGCGAACGCTGGTAAGCCACTCGTAGAGCAGTTTCACCAAACTGCCGAACGAAGCGAATAACAGGGTGTGGCCTTCAGGCCACACCCTGATTGTTTAACCGACTAATCAGGCGTTTGCAGGGTTCTATCCTCGAGTTAGTGCCGCACTGCCCTGTGCAGTTTCGCCGTGTCGACTAACGACTATTGTGAAATCAGCAACCCCGGCAATCCCTGTGGCATTGCGATGATTGATCCATTCGGGGATTCCAAGCGAGGCGCCATTGCATCTGACGGCAGCATCTTCTTGGTCGGTAGTGCCGGGCGTGGATGGCCCACTGATGACATGACGGTGGCAGCTACTCGTCTGCTGTCCATCTAAGGATTGGTTTGCGGGCAGCTTTCGCTTCATCGAGGCGGGTAACCGGCAGGTCGTGTGGTGCACCATGCACGAGTTCGGGATTTGAGTTGATTTCGTCGTCGATCTGCCGCATTACGGCAATGAAATGATCGAGTGTCTCCTTCGACTCGGATTCGGTCGGCTCGACCATTAGCGCTTCGTCGACGATCATCGGGAAGTACATGGTCGGTGCATGAATGCCGAAATCCAGAAGCCGCTTGGCAATGTCCAGACCCGCTACCCCGCGTTTCTTCTGACGCGTTGCCGAAAGTACCGTCTCGTGCATGCAGTATCTGTCGGCCGCGAGATTGTATTTATCGCGTAGCCCTGCCTGGATGTAGTTGGCACCGATAATCGCATTCTCGGAAACCGACCGCAAACCCTCGAGTCCGAGTGCCTTTATATACGCATACGCACGGGCCGCAATCGAAAAGGACCCGTGGAATCCGTTGATGGCGCCAATTGAACTTTCCGGGGTTGCCAGGACGTAGCCGTTCTCAGTCTTCCGGGCGACAGGCTTTGGAAGGAACTTCGCCAGCTCGTTGCTGACCATTACCGGTCCTGACCCCGGCCCACCGCCGCCATGCGGTGTAGAAAAGGTTTTGTGCAGGTTCGAATGGCAGATGTCGACTCCGAGATCACCGAGCTTCACAAGTCCTAGCAGTGCGTTCAAGTTCGCGCCGTCGGCATAGACGAGCCCGCCGGTGTCGTGAATGATCTTCGTGATTTCGAGGATGTTCGGCTCAAACAGTCCAAGCGTGCTCGGAATTGTGAGCATGAACACAGCGGTACGGTCATCGGCCAGTTCCCGCAGATCCTCGACATCTACGTTGCCACTGTCATCTGAACGAACGGTCACCACATCGAGTCCGGCCATCGCTGCCGATGCCGGGTTCGTTCCGTGGGCTGAGTCTGGAATGATGGCAACCGTGCGCCCCGCGTCGTTTCGCGACTCGTGGTAGGCCCGTGCGATCAGCAATCCCGCATATTCACCCTGAGCACCAGCCAGCGGAGCCAGCGATACACCGGGTAGCCCCGTAATTTCGCCAAGATCGTCCTGAAGGCTGGTCAACAGCCGGAGTGCGCCCTGCACCGTTTCGTCGGGTTGCAGGGGATGAATATCAGCAAGACCCGGCAGGCTTGCCAGTTCGTCGTTGATCTTCGGGTTGTACTTCATCGTACACGAGCCGAGCGGGTAGAAATTCGTGTCGATCGAAAAGTTCAGCTGGCTCAAAACTGAGAAATACCGAATTACGTCCAGCTGCGACACCTCGGGCAGCTCGAGATCATCACGAAGCAGAGATGAATCGGGCATTTCCTGGGCAGGTACATCGGACTCGGGGAGTGTGAACGCCCTGCGACCCGGGACCGATCGGTCCATGAGCAGCCGTCGGTCGATATCACCGGGGTTGGCAACAATCGTCATTGCGACGCTCCGATCTCGCCAAGTGCCGCAACGAACCTGTCGATATCTGCCTTTGAACTTGCCTCGGTCACACACACCAGCATTCCGTTGTCGACGCGATCGAAGATGTCGAGACCGCCGATAATCTTCTTTTTCAGTAAGGCGGAGTTAATCGCGCCCGGCGATCCCGGGCACCGGACCACGAACTCGTGGAAGAACGTGGCGCCCGATCCATTCGAATCGTCATTACCTGCCCGGCCAAGAGTAAATCCGGGTAGCCGGTCGATTGCGGCGGCGGCATAGTGAGCCTTCTGGTAGCAGAGATTTGCCAGATCCTTCATGCCCTGCTTGCCCAGCGTCGCGACGAATGCCGCAACCATTAGTGCGATCAGTTGTGTACTTGTGCAAATGTTGGAAGTGGCTCGCTCGCGCCGAATGTGCTGCTCACGGGTCTGAAGGGTCAGCGCGTATCCGATTCTGCCCCGCGTGTCGGTCGTTCTGCCGATTATCCGACCGGGCATCTGCCGGACATGTGACTTCTTACAGGCGAAGAGCCCGACGTAAGGCCCACCGAACGCCAGTGGGACGCCGAGCGGCTGGCCTTCAGCGGTAACGATGTCGACATCGAACTCGCCAGGTGACCTGAACATTCCCAGTGCGGTTGGGTTTACATGAACCACTGAAAGGGCGCCGTTTTCGTGGGCGAGCTTTGTGAGTCGCTCAACGTCTTCAATCTGACCGAAAAAATTAGGGTTCTGGATGCCAACACACGCGAGGTCCGCCGGAATCTCAACTGCGTCCGGCTCGACTTCGACCAGTTCAACGTCCTGATATTTCGAGTAAGCCACCAGCGTTTCGAGCAATCGGGTGTCTGAGGTCGATATCACGCCAACTTTCGACCGCTTCGTCAGACGCGCCGCCATCAGACATGCCTCGGCGAACGCAGTAGGTCCGTCGTACATCCCTGCATTCGCCACTTCCATGCCGGTCAATTGGCAAACCGCGGTCTGGAACTCGAAGCCGACCTGCAGTGTGCCCTGGGCAGCCTCGGGCTGGTAAGGCGTATATGCGGTTACGAACTCGCCCCGCTGCAGGATCGACCGGACCGTTGACGGGATGTAGTGGCGATAGGCGCCAGCCCCAAGAAAGGAAATATATCCGTTCGATGACGAGGAGTTTTCAGCGGCAATGGAGCTGAATTCGGCTGCAAGTTCCTGTTCAGACAGACCGGGTGCGAGGTTCAATCGTGGGTGTCGGTGCTCAGGCGGTATATCAGCGATCAGGTCTTCAAGTGAATCGACCCCGATCGCGCTTAGCATCTCGGCTCGCTCTGAGTCGGTTGACGGAATGTACGGGTGGTTGTTTGAACGAGCGGGGCGGTCGGTAAGTGGTGCGTTTGAGGATGGCGTCATGTTGTGGTGACGATTACTCCAGAGACGATTCGTAGGTTTCGGAGTCCATCAACGCGTCGAGCTGGCCAATGTCGGCAAGTTCGACTTTTATCAACCAACCTCGGCCATACGGATCGTCGTTTACAGTCTCGGGACTGTCGACCGTGTTCGAGTTGACCTCGATTACCGTGCCACCAACCGGTGAATAAAGGTCACTAACCGCTTTCACCGACTCGATCTCGCCGAACTTATCGAACTGCCTGATCTTCGTCCCAACCTCCGGCAGTTCAACGAACACAACGTCGCCAAGCGAATCTTGAGCGAAGACGGTCACACCGATTTCAGCGATATTTCCGTCGACACGCACCCATTCGTGTTCTTTTGAGTATTTGAGATCGTCCGGGTACATCATCATTCCTGTTTATCGACTGATCGCAGATCGGTCAACATTAGTTTCTAAACAGCGCTATCCGCCGCTTGTTCTCGTTTGTAAAAGGGCATTTCAACGATTTCGGCTTCAATCGGTCGCCCACGCACATCAATAACAATGTGGCTGCCCGTATCAGCGTACTTTTTCTCAACGTAGCCCATGCCAATTCCACCGTCAACTGTAGGCGAATGGGTACCCGAGGTAACGGTTCCTATTACGTTTGGTTTTTCGCCGTCAGTGTTTGCTGATGGAGCGAATATTTTCAGGCCTGCGCGTGGGATGCCACGACCTATCATTTTAAAACCGACAAGCTGACGCTTTTGTTCGGTTTTTGAGATGCGTCGCAGTGCGTCGGCAGCGATACAGCCCGGGCCTTCGAAGTAGGCGAACCGATCGAAACCTGCCTCGAACGGGTTCGTACCGGTCGAAAGGTCATTACCGTGGAGAGGCAGCCCGGCTTCAAGCCGCAACACATCGCGAGCTCCAAGGCCGCACTCTACCGCACCAGCGTCCTTCAACAGCGACCAGAGCTTCAGGCCCTGTTCAGCAGGAACGATTATCTCGAAGCCGTCTTCCCCTGTATACCCGGTCCTGGCGAGTGTGGCGTCGATGCCAGCGACATGCATCCTCCCGATTCGAAACTTGCGTATTTTAGAGGCCTCTCCGCCAGTCAGGCCATCGACGATCGCGACTGCTGAAGGCCCCTGGATTGCGATCATCGCTGTCTCGTCGGTAACTATCGAAACGCTGAATTCAGGATCTTTCGTGAGAGCGGCCAATCCCGATTTATGTGCTTCGAGCCAGCGGCGATCAACAGTAGTGTTACCCGCGTTGATTACCAGGAGATACCGGTGCTCGGCTGTTCGATAGACAAGGGCGTCATCGATAATCCCGCCGCGTTCATTGCAGATGAAATTGTACTTGGAACGGCCGATCTTGATCGCGGGCATGTTCGCCGAAAGGATGATCCCCAGATACGCCTCAGTGCCTGGGCCTTCGAAAATAAGCCGTTGCATATGCGATACGTCGAATATTCCGGCCGAATTCCTGACCGCGTTGACCTCGGCAATGATCCCCGCGGGGTACTGGACCGGCATGTCCCAACCGCTGAACGGCACCATCCTCGCACCCGCCGCGACGTGAGTCGCATGGAGTGCGGTTTTTTTTAGCTTTTCATCGGTCAATATCGGCTCCGAACACACGAGAATTGAAGACAGGGCGAGAAGACGGGGGTTTCACAACGGTACGTTCAGTAAATTCTAGCCCGATCTGAACTAACATAGCGGACATGCCAGACCGCAAAATCTATTCTTCAGCAACTCCTTTACCCGTCGGCGCTCCCGCTGCTGTACGGGTCGGCAACCGGTTCTTCACATCCGGGATCGTTTCAGACAGGATCGGAGGACTGGAGTCCGAATCTCACCGCGTTTTCCAGTTGCTGGCTGAGTTGCTGAGAAGCAGCGGTCTTTCAACGGACGATGTCGCCAGGACGCGGGTCTGGCACACGCGGGCCGAGAACATCGATGCCGAAGCAGTGCTCAGGTCGGTACATGGCGTCGTATTCAATCACCCCGGTCCTGCGCTCAGCGTTGTGGAAGTCGCGAGCCTCCCCGGCGAGGCGGCAGTGTCGGTTGAGCTGGAAGGTGTTGCTGGCGGCGGTGCGAACGCCAGGAGATACGAGTCAGATTTTGACTCTTCAAGTTCACTTGCTGTGCAGGTGGGGCAAGAACTCTGGACATCCGGATTGCGGGGCGACCCCGCCACGGATAAAGCCACGCAGGTGAAACAGGCCGTCGAGGATGCGTCGGGGTTGATGAACCAGGCCGGAATCGGGAGCGGTGACATCGTTTCGACCCGGCACTTCATGCGCCACGACGTTCAGTTCGAACCCGATCCGCCCGAGTGGCTGGCTTTCAAAGAAGACTCGATTCCTACTTCGGCAGGAATTGCCGTTTCGGGTGTCGGTAAACCCGGCCACGTCTTTACCCTGGAACTGGAAGCTGTGGCGGACGCCCACCTCGGCCGCACAAACCTCCGCACGGGGCGCAGCTTCGAAATCGATCACAACTACTGTCGGGCTGTTCGGGTCGGCGACGGCGACGTTATTTATGTCGCGGGTACCACCTCGATAATACCCGGCGAGATCGTTCAGCATCCGTCCGAGGTTGGCCCACAGGTCGAAGACACTTTAGAGATCACCAAGTGGGCGATAACGGAGCTCGGGGGGGAATGGAGAGATCTGGTCCAGGCACGCACCTACGTCGTCGGCGGCAGCGTTGAACTCAATGAGGCCATCTCTGCGCTTGAACAGTTTTTGCCATCGGGAGGCGTCGCATCAACGATCGTAGGAGTCCCGGTCCTGGGGCGACCGGAAGTAGTTGTCGAGATCGAGGCGAAGGCTGTTATTGCCCGTCGTTGAACAGCTGTTCCCACGTGGGCGTAGGTTCAACCTGCTTGCGGGTTTGCGAGAAGGGATTGCCAGCACGAAGAAGCCTTGCATGACTGGCCCTCGCCGATTCGAGCCGAGGCGCAGGGTGCCCGCCGGTTAGTGGCGGGCCGCCATCAGTTAGCCCGGTGAGCGAAGAAGCGGCCTCTCCGTTGGCCTGAGCCCCACGGGAATGGACAGCGACGCGGAACCGACCCAATCCATTCGGGTCGATCAACGCACCAATTCCTGCCATCTCCTCTTCCGCTTCGATTCTCGTTAGCTTTCTACTGGACGGAAGTCGGCGCACGTCGCTCAGGAAATCTTCGATCCCGATATTTGTTAAAAACTTCGATTGGGTTGCCTTCCCGACCCTGCCAAAGCGGTTGACCATCAGCGTGTGATCGACAGTCGTAAAATCGACGTGGGCGGTTATGTCCTGTTTACCGATTCTGCGCAGCGGATTCTGCCCGAGTGTGTGCTGGTAGTAACAACGCAGCGAGCCATCGACACGAGTCGGTGCGTAGAGGTCGGGGCGGTCGTAGCCGTAGTCGATGGTGATTACGTAGCCATCGTCGATCACCGCCGAAACCGAGTCGGCCCAGTAGCCCAGGCGAAGGTTCACCTCGCCACGATAGGATTCGGGAAGTGACCGGAGAAACGGCTGGACCATAGCCTCGACCTCCGGATTGGCAACATCTCCAACCACTTCGACAAACCTGTCGTTTTCGAACCCGACAAAGATCTCCTTGATCATGCCAGCCTGGACGATGAATCGATTCACAGGAAGTGCGTCGAGTAGTTCATTGGAAATAACGCATCCCGTGATGCCCGCTGGCATAGCCGACACCCGCTCGACTGCGGAAGGCCCCTCGGGAGGCACAAGATCGGTGGCGATATACCGGAACGACTTTGCGAAGTCGACCAGCTCCGCTTCAACGTATTCGGTGACATCCGACTTGAGGACTCCGTCACCCGAACCCATCTCAACCGCCACAAACTCGGTTGGCTTTCCAGTCAACTGCCACATTTCTCGAAGCTGGAGCGCCAGCAGCGCCCCGAACGCAGGATGGGTCACAGGGCTGGTGAAGTAATCACCCTCGGTGCCGACCGGCGCGGCGCCGGGCTGCCGTCGTCGGGTCGGGTAGTAGCCGTGTTCCTCATCGTAGAGCGCGGCTTCCATGAACGCCTCGAACGTCACCGGCCCGTAGCGATCGATATGCTCTATCAGTCGTTGTTCGAGGGAGCTGCGTATCAGTGGCGTCAAGTTATCTACAATCCAGCTGACTCGAAGACCTGAATATCCAGGTGCCCGGTCAAACCAGAAATTTTGCTGGAAACAAAAACGAGGTGCGCATGGCACCTCGTGATATTACCGCCGAATCTTGATCGAGTCCCGCGGGCGACTAGCCCCGCTCAGAGATCGGAACGTACTTAAGTTCGCGGTCGCCCGTGTACTTGAGGAGCGGTCGGATCAAGATGTTGTGCTCGAACTGCTCAACTACCTGTATCGTCCAGCCGGGAATACGTCCAACCGCAAAAATCGGCACGAACAGGTCCTGAGGCACACCGTTCAGGTAGTAGATAACCCCGGCGAAAAAGTCGACGTTTACGTGGATTCCACGGCGTGCGTACGGCTGCATGGCTTTGACTACAGCTTCCAGAATCAGGTACCACTCGGGCTGTCCCATCTCAGCGCTCAGGTTTTTTACACCTTCTCGAAGGTGACCGGCACGCGGGTCCTCGGCTTTGTAGACCCTGTGACCGAATCCCATGACGCGCTGTCGATTCGACAGCAGGTTTTGCACGTAGGCTGCAGCGTTCTCTGGTTTGCCGATCTCCCTGGCCATCTGCATGACGTTCTCGGCAGCACCGCCGTGCGACGGTCCCGATAGAGCGGCAATACCAGCAGTGACGGCGCCATGTATATCGGCTGCGGTCCCGGCGACCACTCGGGCAGTGAATGCCGAGGCATTGGAGCCGTGGTCCGCATGCAAGACAAAATCCTTGTCCATCAGGTCGATCGCCTGTTCGCTTGGCTCCTTGCCGTCCATCATGTAAAGGAAGTTGCCGGCGTGGTTCAGATCATCTCTTGGCTTGATCGGATCCCTGCCATCTCGAATGTTGTGGTGCGCCATAACGATCAAAGGCACCTGCGAAGTAAGCCGCATCCCCTTGTGAATTGTGGCCTCGATCGAGTTGTCGTTACGGTCGGGATCGAAAGATGCGAGGGCGGAAACAGCGGTGCGAAGGGCGTCCATCGGATGCGAGTCTTTTACGATCTCGATCACATCGAAAATCTGCTCGGGAAGCTCACGCGCAGCCTTCAGTTCGGCAGTAAATTCGTCGAGTTGCGCCTGAGTCGGAAGTTCACCATGAATGAGCAGGTAGCCGGTTTCTTCAAACGTGGAATGCACGGCCAACTCGTTGATGTTGTAGCCGCGATACTCGAGGACGCCCTCTTTACCATCGATGAAGGTCGTGGCGCTACGGTCGAAGTAAACACCGGAAAGCCCGCGATGGATAGTGATGTCTTCAGTGCTCATATTGGGCTGTCATTCCGTATACCGGCCTGGCGTGCTTTGAACCGACACCAATCTGCCCTGATTATTGCTTTTGAGAGTCAGTGAGAGCGACGACTTTTTCGGTGGCGATTTCGTCATTGTTCAAACTGTAACAAGGCCGTTCGAGGCTACACTGCGCGCAATAGGCAGTCAAATTGAGTGCCTATTGTTTTTCATGAGGTTTTGCAGGCTGTGGTTTCAGCCAGATTTTCGCGATTCAGTGCCTGGTGGCGACCTGCTCGATCAGTAATTCGAGTACTTCGTCAATCGGTTTCGCCCCCAGATCCTCACCGGTACGGCTGCGGACCGCAACTGCACCTGCCTCGATCTCTCGATCACCTGCAACCAGCATGTAAGGCACTTTCTTCAACTGTGCCTGTCTGATCTTGGAGTTCATTCGATCGCTTGAATCGTCCACCTCTACTCTTAAGCCCTTTGCTCGTAGCTTTTCACCAACCGTCCGGCAAAAGTCGTTGTGCCGATCGGCGATTGGCACGACTACCACCTGCACCGGAGCCAGCCAGAGCGGGAATGCACCGGCCAGGTGCTCAATAAGGACGCCCAGGAATCGCTCCAGCGTCCCGTACATCGCCCGGTGGATTACGACCGGTCGCTTGCGGGTCCCATCCTCGGCCGCGTACTCCAGGTCGAAGCGTTCAGGCAGCGAAAAATCGAGCTGCACTGTGCCAAGTTGCCAGTCACGACCCAGCGCATCTGGCACGAATATATCGATCTTCGGACCGTAGAACGCACCCTCCCCGGCTTCGGCGGTGTAAGCCTGTCCCGAGTTGTCGAGCAGTTCGGTCAGTATCGCTTCGGCTTGATCCCACATCTCGTCCGTTCCGACGCGTTTTTCGGGCCTCAGGGACAGCTCGAATCGATGGCCTTCCAGGCCGAGGGCGCCGTACGACTCGGCCAACATTTCGAGGAAGGCGCTGATCTCCTGGCCAATCTGTTCAAAGGTACAGAATATGTGAGCATCGTCCTGCACCATCGAACGGACTCTAAACAGGCCCTGGGTCACCCCTGATCGCTCGTTGCGGTGTAACCGACCAAAGTCGGCAAGCCGCATGGGCAGTTCTCGATAGCTTCTGGCGTCCGCCTGAAACAACATTGCCGCAGCAGGACAGTTCATTGGCTTCACGCCGAACTCCCGGTCATCGACATCAACGAAGTACATGTTTTCAGCGTATGCCTCGAGGTGGCCGGATTTTCTCCAGAGGTCGGTATTGAAAATCTGAGGTGTCATCACCTCCTGGTAGCCGTACTTCTGATACAGCTCTTTGACGTACCCGATCAGGCTGTTTAGCACCTGGGCGCCCTTCGGCAAGAAGAACGGGCTGGCTGGCGCAATCGGGTCGAAGAAGAACAGATCGAGTGCACGACCAAGTTTTCGGTGGTCACGTTTTTCGGCCTCTTCCCGTCGCTGGAGGTACTCCTTCTGGGCATCTCGCGACTCCCAGGCCGTGCCGTAAACCCGTTGAAGCATGGTGTTGTTTTCATTGCCGCGCCAGTAGGCCCCGGCTGTTGAAAGCAGTTTGTACGCCCTGATATCGCCGGTGCGCTCGACGTGACCCCCACGACAGAGGTCCTCGAACGCACCGTCGGAATGACTGCAGAACGTTACGCGTTCGTCGGCAGGAATTCCCTCAAGGATCTCGACCTTGTAGGGGTTGTCCCTGACTAACTCCAGTGCTTCGTCTCGAGATGTCTCCCGCTCAACGAATTCGGTGTTGGCCTTGATCGACTCCCGCATTTCGAGTTCGATCTTTGCCAGGTCCTCCGGGGTGAACGGCTCAGGAACGGCGAAATCGTAGAAAAAACCGTCATCGATCGGTGGTCCGATCGTGAGCAGGGCGCCCGGAAATAGTTTGGTCACTGCCTCGGCCAGGACATGCGCCGCGGAGTGGCGCATTCGCTCTCGGTACTCCTGCTGTTCGGCAGGCGATAAGTCACTGAATTTGATTGCCATCGCGATTGGCTCCATGTGTACGGGGCGGCATTCGCCCTATCGTGTAGATGGGACATGCGACCACAGTCGGTTGTCCCATAGAAATTGGTCAACGGATTCTGGGGCGCGGCGCCTCTGGGCTGGCGGCGCGCCTAAATAGTCAATGTGCGGCGCCCGTCAGACGGGCTGCACTCCGTTGTGTCGCGATCTGCCTGCGCGACGCATAGAGATGCGATCGCCAGTTGTATTTGCGACTTGCTGCACATGTAAGCCAACCGAACTTGAATATCGTGGTGGGCGGTACAGGACTTGAACCTGTGACCTCGTCGATGTCAACGACGCGCTCTAGCCAACTGAGCTAACCGCCCGTATTCAATAAACGAGTTTATACGAGATTTCGGCCAGTGCCGACATACAGGTTGCAGGCATGTTTGGAGATACCTTGCGATCGTCGATTGTGAGTCGGCTGCCCGGCGTTTCAAAAGCCCTGTTTTCTGGCCTGAAAAAGGGCCCCGGCATTTCGACCGGGGCCCCACTAATCAGCTTTTGACAATCCCTGCGAGCTTGTCTCATCAGGGACTATATCGTTTTAGTCTTCGTCGTTGTCGTCGCCATCGTCGTCCACAAATTGTGGTGCAGGCTCCGGGCTTTCCTGGGCAGTCGATGTCGAAGCACGCAGTGCCTCTGCCGCACGGGCGGCGGCGTCTGAATCACCCTGCGACGCAGCTTTCCCGGCCGATGTCTCAGCAAGAGCTGATACAGCTGCCAACAGACCACCGTCGTCGTTCGATCTGGAGCCTGCGGTCGTCGCCGCAGCGGCAGCAGCAGCGATAGCGTCGGAACCGAGTGTTGGGCCATAGTCGTCATCGATGCCCAACAGATCTGATCCTCCGATCGCCTTGAGGGCCTCTTCGAAGGTCGCGGGGGCCTGGGTGAATCCGGTGAGTTGACCGTCAATGCGGTCACCTTCCTTGATTCCGAGCCTTTCGCGCCCTTCCGCTGACAGATCCAGCCGGGCTGGAATCAAACGTCCGATGATGACGTTTTCTTTCAGACCGTTCAGGCGGTCGACCGAGCCGTTCACAGCAGCCTCGGTCAGCACCCTGGCAGTCTCCTGGAATGAGGCGGCGGCCAGGAAGCTCTGGGTGTTGAGCGATGCCCTTGTCACACCCAGGAGAACCGGACTCGCCGTAGCGGGTTCGCCACCTTCGGCCAGTATGTTGTTATTCGTGTACTCGTAGTCGTGCCTGTCGACCAATTCACCCGGCAGCAGGTCGCTGTCGCCCGGATTGTCGACCCTTACCTTGCGCATCATCTGACGCACGATGACCTCGATGTGCTTGTCATGCAACTGCACACCCTGCGACCGGTACACGGCCTGGACTTCGTCGACAAGGTACCGCTGAACTGCGGCCTGACCCTCGATCCGCAATATGTCCTGCGGGTACTTCGGGCCATCTGTCAGCGCTCGGCCAGGTTCAATTATCTCTCCGTCGGCAAGCAGAATTTCGGAAGCCGCCGGAATCACGTATTCACGCTCGTCTGTCTCGGTCCACGTAATTCGTACAGAAGTCTTGGTGACCTGGACGGTACCGGCAACAGGAGCGTTAATTTCGTCCTGAATTTCTTCGTCGGTGCCGGCTTTTACGGCTGCAGCCTTCGCTGTCTTCTTCACCGATAGGATCGGCTCGCCAGCGTCAACCCAGTCTCCCGTTTTCACCGTTTGCCGGTGAGTCTCGGGGATTTCCATCTCCTCAGAGAATTCTTCGGTCGAGATTACTCGCACGACACGACCCTCAGGGAGTTGGGCGAGTTCGACTCGACCGCCGATCTCAGAAAGTATCGACATTCCCTTTGGTTGTCGGGCCTCGAACAGCTCGACGACCCTTGGGAGACCCGACGTGATGTCCTTTCCGGCGACACCACCGGTGTGGAACGTTCTCATCGTCAGCTGAGTGCCCGGCTCACCGATCGACTGAGCAGCGATAATTCCGACCGCCTCACCCAGCAACGCCGGTTTTCCGGTCGCGAGTGAACCGCCATAACATTTCTGAGAAATGCCACGCTGAGTCGTGCTCGAAAGCGGTGAGAAAACCCACGCTTCGGTCACGTTCGCCGCAGTGATTTTTGCAGCCAGCGCCGGCGTCACAAGTTGGTCCCGATCCCCGATAACCTCACCCGTTTCTGGGTGGACGATCGGCTCGGACAGGTACCTGGTTACGATTCGCTCGGACAGGGGTGCCTGTAAACCACCACCCTCGGCACTGGAGATCAGGATCCCCTGCGCGCCGAGGTCATCTTCAGATGTGATGATCACGTCCTGGGCGACGTCGGCAAGACGGCGAGTCAGATAACCCGAGTCGGCCGTACGCAGAGCAGTGTCTGCAAGACCTTTCCGGGCACCGTGAGTCGAAATGAAATACTCAAGGACCGACAGTCCCTCGGCGAAACTTGAGCGGATTGGCATTTCGATAATTCGGCCCTTGGGGTCCGACATCAAACCACGCATACCGGCCATCTGTTTAATCTGTGCGATGTTTCCTTTTGCACCGGAATCAGCCATCGAGAAGATTCCGCCGTAGTTCGGCAGTGTCTCCTCCACAGCTTTGGTCATCTTGTCTGACACATCGGTCCAGATATCTACAGCCGCCTTGTAGCGTTCGGGCTCGGTGATCAGACCCTCGAGGTACTGTTCGTCAAGTCGAGAGATCTTCATGTCGGCGGCAGAAAGCAACGACTGCTTTTGCGGCGGAACCACGATGTCCTTCATAGCGATAGTCGTGCCTGACTGCGTCGCGTACCTGAATCCCAGATCCTTCAACTGGTCAAGCATTACCGCCGTGACCTCGTTACCGTATTCGTTGACGGCCTCGGCCACGAGCGCTTCAATCTTGGCTCGAACGAATATCTCGTTTCGGTATTCCATCCCATCTGGCAATGCCCGGTTGAAGATAATGCGTCCGACCGTCGTCTCCAGCCAGTTGCCATCGTCATCGCGGACTTTTATAACTTCGCGCAGCTTGATTCGCTCGGTGTCGTAGGCCAGGCGTGCGTCCTCGAAGTTCGCATACATCGGAAACTTCGAGTTGCCAGCGTCGTCCTTCTTGACCGGAGTAAGTTCCTCGCCGTCGATACCGGTGAGGTAGTACACGCCAAGGACCATGTCGAGCGTAGGCGAAACGATCGGGAAGCCCGAGCTCGGTGCCAGCATGTTGTTGGTCGAGAGCATCAGCCGCTGCGCTTCGAGAACCGCTTCTCGCGAGAGCGGTACGTGAACAGCCATCTGGTCACCGTCGAAGTCAGCGTTGAAAGCCGTACAAACGAGAGGATGGATCTGTATTGCCAGCCCGTCGACAAGTACAGGCTGGAATGCCTGAATACCAAGTCGGTGCAGGGTGGGAGCGCGGTTGAGCATTACCGGATGGTTCTGGATCACCTCTTCGAGGAGGTCCCAGATCTCCGGTCGTGCGCGTTCAGTCATTCGTTTCGCGCTCTTGATGTTGTGGGCATAACCCTTTACAACAAGGGCGTTCATGACAAACGGCTTGAATAGTTCGAGCGCCATCTTCTTCGGAAGACCACACTCATGCATCTTGAGTTGCGGACCGGAGATGATGACCGATCGGCCACTGTAGTCGACGCGTTTTCCGAGCAGGTTCTGGCGGAAGCGTCCCTGTTTGCCACGCAGCAGGTCAGTAAGTGACTTGAGCTTGTGGTTGTGGCTGCCCTGGATTGCCCGGCCACGGCGACCGTTGTCGATCAGTGCGTCAACGGCCTCCTGGAGCATTCGCTTCTCGTTGCGGATAATAATGTCCGGGGCCTGTAACTCGATCAGGTGCTTGAGCCGGTTGTTTCGGTTGATCACTCTCCGGTACAGGTCGTTCAGATCGCTGGTCGCGAAGCGTCCACCATCCAACTGGACCATCGGATGCAGTTCCGGCGGCAGAATCGGCAATACTGTCAGGATCATCCATTCTGCTTTGTTGCCGCTCTTGCGAAAGGCTTCAACCACACGGAGACGCTTGATCGCCTTCTTCCGGCGTTGGCCGGAGGTGCTTCGGACCTGTTCCTGCAGGTCGACGCGGAGGGTGTCAAGGTTGGTCTGTTGGAGGATCTGCAGGACCGACTCGGCTCCCATGGAGGCCTTGAAAACCTCGCCAAATTTGTCGCGCAGCTCACGGAACCGCGCTTCTGTAAGCAGATCCATCACCTGAATGGCTTCCAGGTCGTCGATCTTGTTCTGTACGTCGGCCTCCACGTTCAATTTCAACGTTTCGGTAAGTTCGCCCAGCTTGGATACAGCATCTTCGCCCTGGATGCTTTCGATCTCTGCCAACTCCGACTCGGCGCGCTCTTCAGCCTCTTTTTCGAGCTTGGTCTGCTGTGCCTTCGTCTGCTTTTTCTTCGGACGGTCCATCTCGGCAATTTCGGCGGCCACACGCTCGGCCTCAGCCTGAGCGTTGAACATTTCCTGCATTGTCGTGGCAAGCGTCGTCTCGACCGTACTCTCGGCGATCGAGGTCTTCAGCTCTTCGTCGAAGCGATTCATCTCGGCATCTCGGTATGCTTCGAGCTGACCTATGGCGTTCTGGCGGGCATCTTCATCGACAGCCGTGACAACGTACTGCGCGAAATAAAGCACCCTCTCAAGGTTTCGTGGTGAAAGGTCTAACAGGAGCCCGAGACGCGACGGCGTTCCCTTCGAGAACCAGATGTGTGCGACGGGCGCGGCGAGCTTGACGTGACCCATTCGCTCACGACGAACTTTAGAACGCGCTACTTCCACACCACAGCGGTCACATATGACGCCTTTGTAGCGGATTTTCTTGTACTTGCCGCAGTAGCACTCCCAGTCCTTGGTCGGACCGAAAATGCGTTCGTCAAAGAGCCCATCTTTCTCGGGACGGAGCGTGCGGTAGTTGATAGTTTCCGGTTTGGTCACTTCTCCGTATGACCAGGCTCGAATCTGCTCTGGCGATGCCAGTGAGATCCTGATTGCGTTGAAATCGGCGCCAGACTGTGCCATTAGTTGCCGTTTCCTTCGCCGTTCAGGGTTTACCCTCGGGTGGCGACCCCGGTTGATTGCGCTGGCGTGTCCAGCAAGGTCAGTTGCCCCCGGGCGGATCTCGCCCGGGGTGTTGATTACTTAATTTTCTTCGTCGTCAATGCCCGGTAGGGAATCGTCGAAGTCGCCGGATTCCTCGGATGCAAGTTCCTGCAGAGAGTCCTCTGTCGGTCCGTTGGTCTCGTCGTCCGAGTCATCGTCATCCTCTTCGGAGTCGAAGTCATCGTCATCCGAGTCCACAGCTGTGGCTCCAGCGGGAAGCACGAAATCGCCACCGGGGAGCTCCTCGATGTCCAGGGCGTCGAGCGGCTCATCACTCAGATCGTCCCAGTTCAGCGGGGCGCCGAGGGTTGCGGACATTTCGTGGGCATGGCTTTGCGCCCGGGTGAATCGCTCAATATCTTCATTGAGAAGTTCAACCGATAGCCCGAGTCCCTGCAGTTCTTTCAGAAGCACGTGGAACGATTCAGGGACACCCGGCTGGATGACGTCCTCACCTTTCACGATAGCTTCATACGTCTTTACACGTCCGATCACGTCGTCCGACTTGATCGTCAGCATCTCCTGGAGAGTGAAAGCGGCCGAGTAGGCCTCGAGAGCCCACACTTCCATTTCTCCAAATCGCTGTCCGCCAAACTGCGCCTTACCACCGAGCGGTTGCTGGGTAATCAGCGAGTAAGGTCCCGTCGAGCGAGCGTGAATCTTGTCTTCCACAAGGTGAATCAGCTTCAGCATGTACACGTTGCCGACCGTAATCGGAGCGTCGTACTGTAGCCCGGTTCGTCCGTCGTGGATCATCTGCTTCCCGAATATGGGAGCAGACAGGTTTTTTTCACGTGCGAGTCTTAGCGACTCCTGCATGAGTTCTTGCGGCTTCATGCCGGTCGTCGTGACACCGGCGAATTCCGCCAACCAGACGCGCAGGCAGGCTTCCCGAGCGACACCCCGATTAGAAGGTGCATCGCTCCACAGGCGGTCACGGTCGAATCCTCGTTCTTCAAGATAAGAATCGACCCTGGCCCAATCAATTTCCTTTGTGTTCAGGTCCCGAGGGTCCTTCGCCGTGGACTGATGAACGAACCATGCCCGTGCGAGCTGGTCTTCGATGACAATATCAGTGGCCCCGTCGAACACTGGAGTCCTCGCGTGGAATCCGAGTGTGTTGGCAGCCCATCCCAGATGTGTCTCGAGCAGCTGCCCCAGATTCATACGTGAAGGCACACCGATGGGATTCAACATGATGTCGAGCGGAGTTCCATCAGCCAGGAATGGCATGTCTTCACGGGGCAGAATCTTGGAGACTACGCCCTTGTTGCCGTGCCGACCTGCCATTTTGTCGCCCTGGTTGATCTTTCGTGTGTGGGCAACCCAGACTCTGACCGTCATGGTCACACCTGGCGACATGTCATCGCCGTTTTCTTTGGTCAGAACTCGGACATCGATGATCTTGCCGTGCTGACCGTGCGGGACCCGCATGCTCGTGTCTTTTACGTCACGCGCCTTCTCGCCGAAGATCGCCCGCAGGAGTTTTTCTTCGGCGGTGAGTTCAGTTTCGCCCTTTGGAGTGATCTTGCCCACAAGGATGTCGCCGGGAGTTACCCATGCGCCAATCCGTACGATCCCTTCCTCATCGAGGTCTCGAAGGCTCTCTTCACCAACGTTCGGAATGTCCCGGGTAATTTCTTCGGGGCCCAGTTTGGTTTCGCGTGCTTCGACTTCGTGCTTCTCGATGTGAATCGATGTGTATCGGTCGTCCTTGACAAGGTCTTCGTTGAGGATGATCGCGTCCTCGAAGTTATAACCGTCAAAGGTCATGAATCCAACGAGTAGATTCTGACCCAGCGCGAGTTCGCCGTTATCCGTGGACGAGCTGTCGGCAAGAGGCGATCCGGGTACGACCCTGTCGCCTTTGTAAACGATTGGGTGCTGGTTGATCGACGTGCCCTGGTTAGAGCGTACGAATTTCGTCAGCGGGTAGTCAGTCGTCTCGCCATTTTCGCTAAGGATTTGCACCTTATCGCTGGTCGCCTGAGAAACGATGCCTTCGGACTCGGACATAACGACCTGGCCTGAGTCGGTTGCGACCCTCCATTCCATCCCGGTCCCGACAAGCGGCGCCTGCGGACTGATAAGAGGAACGGCCTGCCGTTGCATGTTCGAGCCCATCAATGCACGGTTTGCGTCATCGTGCTCGAGGAATGGGATCAGCGCGGTCGAAATACTTACGATCTGCATCGGTGAAACGTCAAGGTACTGAACATTGTCCGGGTGCACGTAGGTGTAAGACTCACTGCCACCCTGACGAACTTCGACGAAGTCAGTGGTTATCTGACCTTTGACATCCATCGGAGTGGTCGCCTGGCCGATCGTGTTGAGTTCTTCATCGTCGGCCGACAGGTATTCGCGGTCAGCGTCGTCGACTGTGACGTACGGCAGCACGCGAACCTCACGCGGGGAAAGCGTATTCACCACTTCGGCAATCGGAATCGTGATCGCCTTACCGCTTTCAGCGACAATTTTTCCGTTTTTGTCAGCGATGTCCTCAAGCGGCGTCCGACCCTGGATGTCCGGGTTGTCGGTCGACATTGAGCGCAGGACCTTTCGGTACGGAGTCTCGATGAATCCGTAGTCGTTGAGCCGCGCATACGTCGATAGCGAACCCAGCAATCCGATGTTCGGGCCTTCTGGCGTTTCGATAGGACAGATTCGACCGTAGTGGGAGGAGTGAACGTCACGCACGTCGAACCCGGCTCTCTCTCGAGAAAGACCGCCGGGGCCAAGTGCCGATAACCGGCGCTTGTGCGTTAGCTCCGCCAGTGGGTTTGTCTGGTCCATAAACTGTGAAAGCTGCGAACCACCGAAGAATTCACGAACCGCTGCCACGACAGGCCTGATGTTGATCAACGCGGCCGGTGTCGTTGTTGCCGGATCCATCTGTGTTGTCATGCGTTCTTTTACAACGCGTTCCATCCGCAGAAGTCCAACCCGCAACTGGTTCTGAATAAGTTCACCAACGGCACGCACGCGGCGGTTGCCGAGGTGGTCGATATCGTCGTTCGACGCACGCCCGTTGTTAATTGTGATCATACGTCGAACGAGTTCGACGAAGTCGTTTTTAGTGAGGGTCCTTGTCTGCTCTTTGAGACCGAGACGGCGGTTTAGCTTGTATCGGCCAACGCGGCCCAGGTCGTACTTTCGTTCGTTGAAGAACAGGTTGTCGATCAACTCGCGAGCGTTCTCCACGCTCGGCGGCTCGCCAGGTCGCAAACGGCGGTAAAACTCGAGCAGAGCGTCTTCTTCGGTCGTGGCCGCGGTGTCTTTGGCCAGCGTGGCTTCCATGAACCGGTGAACGGGATCGTCATCGACATCGGCGACCAGTCCACGAATTTCGTCGTCTGTTGTCCATCCAAGTGCCCGCAGTAGCGTTGAGATCGGAGCCTTACGCTTACGATCTACCTTCACCGACAGCAGGTCCTTGTTGCTCGTCTCAAGTTCGACCCACGCCCCGCGATACGGGATGAGCTTTGCGCTGCAGAGCTCACGACCGGTTGCAGGATCGGTGGTGGTTGTGAAATACGCCCCGGGGGACCGCACGAGCTGCGATACGACAACTCGCTCGGCTCCGTTGATAACGAACGTGCCGTTTCGAGTCATCATCGGAACGTCGCCAAAGAACAGGACCTGTTCCTTGACCTCACCGGTTTCCTTGATCACAAGTTGCACTGTGACGTAGAGCGGTGCGGAATACGTGATCTCCCGCTGACGACACTCCCGTTCGGAGTTCTTCGGCTCGCGAATCTCGTGGCCAAGGAATCGCAGAGCGAACCTGCCACCCGAGAAATCCTCGATTGGCGAGATCTCGTCGAACAGATCTTTAAATCCATCCGTTTTGAGCCAATCGAAAGAGTTGACCTGGACTTGCACCAGGTTAGGAACATCAACTGTGTTCCTAATATTATTAAACGTCTTGAAATCGGGCTGTTCTGATGGGGCTAGCCTGCGATCAGCGACGACCATACTCACACTCCTGGAGTGCTAAAGATGGAACACACGCGCAAGAATCGGACTCAAACGCGAAAAGACCGGAGTACGCGGGTGGACGAGCCTCACGTGCTTTCGGTGTTGTGGGGTTAGAAAATATGAACCAGAGCGAGAAAAAAAGAGATGGACATTTCTCTGACAGCCTAAAAGTTTAAGTCTATCCCGTGCATGATGTCAACCGAACGTTATTCGGGTTTTCGCGTAATCGATCGACACCATGTACTCAAACGTCGACGCTTTTATCGCTTGCGGGGCAGTAGAGGTCGAATACGAATTGGCGCGAATACGCGGTATAACGCGAATTCGTCATGCGATTCTATTGACTATCCCTAGCAAATCGAAAAAAATACTACTAGGCGGTTTGGCTTTGGTCACTCTCCCGTGAGAGTTTGCCGAATGTTTTAGGGGGAATCAGTGCTGCGCACTGTGAGCAGAGAACTCGCCATCATTGCGGGTTGCTACCTTGTTTTTGCACTCGCAAAGAACCTGACTGACCCGTCCCCGGTGCTCAGGGCTGTCTCCAACGGGTGGAACCTGATCAGGCTAGAGGATGCGCTGGCGCTTAACCATGAGTCGGTCATCCAGCAGTTAGTTGGCGGATTCTCGCTCGGCTTTTTGATAGCCCTGACGTACTTCTACGCAGTGGGTATGTGGCTCGGCCTGATTGGAATAGCGGCAATCCTCTTTATCAAGAACCGCGCCGCCTACATTTTGCTACGCAGGACGTTCGTGGTGACGATGGTCCTTGGGGCCATTATTTTCGCCGTCTTCCCACTGGCCCCTCCAAGGTTCATGCCAGGTTATGGCATGACAGACACTGTCACACTTCTCGGGCTTGATCCCGCCCCACACTCTGACTCGGCGATCAGCTACAACCGGTTCGCGGCCATGCCGAGCCTCCACTACACCTGGGCGCTTCTTGTTATGGTCGGGGCTTTCAAGCTCGGTTGGGGGTGGGCGAAACTCACCGGAATTGCTTTCCAGGCATTAATGTTCGTCGCGATTATTGCCACCGCCAACCACTACGTCCTGGATGCCTTCGCCGGAGCGGCGCTGCTTCTTATCGCCCTGTACTTCACAAGTCAGTGGATCAGGCACGACCGAATCATCAAGCACTGGGTGAACAGGGAGTTACATTCGCTGAAAGAAGTCGAGGCGAGTTGGCGCAAGCGCGCCAGCCTTATCGAATGGCCGGACCTCCGACAGCAGTTTCTTTCAGGCTTCATCATTCGAGGTGGTCACGACATTCGGCCATAACGAATCAGCGTGGTGTCACCACGTCGCGCCCTGTATTCCAAACTCGAGTCAGCCCGCCCGGTCTTCGATGATTTGGGACTCGTACTGCGCTGAACCTTGTTGCTGACGCTGCTGGATTTCAGGCAACCAGTTGCTTTTGATGTATGAAAGTACGTCAAGTACCTCCTGCTCAGAAAGTAGCCCGCGGAACGCCGGCATGACCGTCGCAAGCGGCGGACGATCAAGCACCCACTCGTACAGAAGCCGATCCGGATGGTGCCAGGTGTGCCCCGAATCTCCGTGGACCGGTGCCGAATCGAGCACTGAAGGGCCGGCAACCGGACCGTGACACGACGCACAATATTGCGTGTAGATCGTCTGGCCGGCATTCACTCTTTCAGCGGTAATTTCGATAGGAAACCGGCCCGTGGTCTCGCTGTCACCGCCGCAGGCACCGAGCAGAATCGCCAACGATGACGACAGTAGCCCCACAAGAACGATTTTCACTTTCACCTCGATACCGAATATGGGTTATTCACAGGGTTCTCACTTTACAGCACCCACACCCCCCCGGTAGGGGTTTACAATAACGTTACTCCAGAAAATTCGATCTCGGAAATCTGCAAATGAACATTTCACACGATCACGTCGGTCACGGGCACGAAGCTGCAAGATCCGAAACACGCACCGACGCCACTAAACGTCTTAACTACATCGAGGGCCATCTTGCGGGCGTCAAGAAAATGATCGACGAAGATCGCTACTGCGTCGACATCCTGCGGCAAACATTTGCGGTACGGCGGGCACTACAAAAACTGGAAGCTCAATTGATCAGCGGCCATCTCAGGACATGCGTTGTCGACGGTGTGAAAGAGGGCCGGGAAGAACAGGTTTTGAGCGAGTTGGTGGAGCTCTACGAAATTGCAGATCGCTGAGATTGACGACCGGTCGGTCGAGCATGAACTCTCAACCCTGACGTTCAGCGTGGGCGGGATGACATGTGCGGCGTGTGTTCACCACGTAGGGAGCGCACTACGAGAGATCCCCGGCGTGGTAAACGCCCAGGTGAGTCTCGGCACCGAAACGGCGACGGTCGAATTCGCGCCACAATCGGTGACGAAACCTGATCTCCGCGAGGCACTTTCCGGTGCTGGATATTCAGTGCGAACGTTCGCCGATGAAGATGATTCGATCTTCTCAGACGGTGATAAAGCCGTTCGTGCAGCCGAACTCAAAACTACCAGGGATATGATGATCATAAGCCTCGGCGTCGCCGCGGTGATCATGATCGCAATGAACTACGCGTCGGTTGAAGCACTATCGGGTCTTTCTCCAACAGCCGTCAATATCTTTTTCCTGATCCTGGCCACGCCCGTTCAATTTTGGGCTGGATCACGGTTCTACCGCTCGGCATGGAGCGCGGCCAGGCTCCGCAGCTCGAACATGAACACACTGGTGGCCATCGGTACGTCAACGGCCTACTTTTACAGCCTCGCCGTAACCGTTCTCAGGCCGGTGTTCGAGGGTTCGCTAACGTTTTCCGGAGCGGATGTGGGCGGCAGCCATTCGACTGGCACGTACTTCGACGTTTCTACGGCGATTATTGGCCTGATTCTGCTCGGCCGCTGGCTCGAGGCGCGAGCACGTGGGCGCACATCGGATGCCATCAAGAAGCTGATCGGCCTTCAACCTTCGACAGCGATCGTTCTGAAAAACGGATCACTGGCCGAGATTGATATTTCTGAAGTTGAACGAGGAGATGTAGTTGTACTCAGACCCGGCGAACGAATTCCTGTGGACGGCAAGATTTCAAAAGGCATGACAAGTGTTGACGAATCTATGCTCACAGGTGAGCCCGTACCGGTCGAAAAGTCCCCTGGAGACGATCTGTTCACAGGAACCGTAAATGGAACAGGCAGCGTCGAGTTCATCGCAAACGCGGTTGGTCGAGAAACTGTCCTCGCCGGAATCGTCCGCATGGTCCAGCAGGCGCAATCGTCTCGCGCTCCTATTGAGCACCTTGTCGACCAGGTCACCGCCAGGTTCGTGCCGGCGGTCCTCGGAATCGCCATACTCACGTTCGCCGTCTGGTCGTTCCTGGCGCCTGAACCGGCGATGATCAATGCGTTGCTGATGACTGTGGCAGTCCTGGTCATCGCGTGTCCCTGTGCGCTTGGCCTGGCGACCCCAACCGCCATCATGGTCGGAATGGGTAGAGGAGCTACGCAGGGCGTTCTGATCCGGAACGCGGATGCACTCGAACGCAGTCACAGGGTAGACACCGTGGTTTTCGACAAAACGGGCACCCTCACGGTAGGAAAACCGACGATCGCCAGCATTCGAACTTTTGGCCTGACGGAAGTCGAGTTGATCCGGGTGGCGGCCGCGGCGGAGTCTCGATCCGAGCATCCAATCGCGTCAGCTGTTCTGGCTGAGGCGAAGCGACGTGACATCGTGTTCCCCGAGCCGACAGACGTATCGGCGGTCCCCGGCCGAGGCATTACCGCAACCGTCGAAAAATCAAAAATCGTGGTTGGAAGCCCGGCATTCATTTTCAGCAACTCTGACGCCCCGCCCGAGTTCACGGAAGCCGGACTGGAACTGGCAGAAAAGGGCGAAACAGTCCTGGCGATCGCACGAGACGGCAAACCGATCGGCCTGTTCGGTGTCGCCGACTCGCCGCGACCGAACGCACGCAACGCGATCACAACGCTGCGCGAGCGCGGGATCCGCATCCTGATGTTGACCGGCGACAATCGAAGAACAGCCGAAAAGATCGCATCAGAAATAGGGATAACAGAGGTTATCGCCGAGGTCCTGCCCGACGGCAAGTCGGCGGAAATCACCAAACTTCGTAACTCCGGCGGTGTTGTCGCGATGGTTGGAGACGGCATAAACGACGCACCGGCACTCGCAACCGCCGATGTTGGAATTGCCATTGGCAGCGGGACTGACATCGCGATCGAATCTGCCGATGTAACAATCACGACCGGTGATCCCGCAATGGTCGGTGAACTGATCGATCTCAGTCGCAGCACAATGCGAACCGTTAAGCAAAACCTGTTCTGGGCGTTTTTCTACAACGTACTGCTGATCCCGATCGCGGCCGGGGTCCTGTACCCGATTTTCAGCGACGGGGGCGTACCTGGGGTCCTCCATCCGATAATCGGTGAAGTTGGCTTTTTGAATCCGATCGCCGCGGCAGGTGCGATGGCAATCAGCTCGGTCACGGTGGTCTCGAACTCGCTGAGACTGGGCAAGGGAGTTCGCCGTCGAACCACAACTCGACCGCCATCGGACCCGCCGGTAGGTGTCCGGGCGCAGACCGTTCACTAGGCGGCCTATCGCAAACCGTCGGCCGCGTTTTATCTCTGGCACACACAAGAAAGAAAAGGATCAGTCATGAAAATCCCATTCCTGCGCAGCAAATCCGAAACAGCCATCGACCCGGTGTGTGGCATGAGTGTCAACACATCGAACCCGGGCGGCGGTGCCACGACTCATGATGGCGTGGTTTACTATTTCTGCGGACCTGGCTGCAGGGTTGCCTTCGAGAAGGACCCGCAAGGCTACCTTTCAGGCGAGAAGTCGATCGAAATGTGAGGTCGTTCTTCGAATTCTTGCATCTTTCGTGATACAACTCGCGTCTCAATTGCAAGAACGGAGCCGGGCGAAGGCATGGCTCCTTACGACGGATCTGACCAATTATTGTCGGCCACACAAATAGCCACGCGGGAACACGAATGACCATAACCGAACAACCGCCAGCGGATGGCATAGCGATCGTTTACACCCACCCGACTTGCGGTTACTGCGATCTTCTCAAGGAAGACCTGGCACGAGACATGGTTTCGTTCCGTGAAATCGATGTCTCGAAGGAACCTGACCAGTGGGCAGAGGTCGAACGACTCTCGGGCGGCGACAAAATCACACCGGTGATGGTCACTGCAAGTGGCGAAGTAGAGATCGGCTACAAAGGCATCGGCTGTAACTACAACTAGGACGAGCACCCATGCGGGTGAAAGCGTGTTTTCTGTCGATCCAGCAACGACTGGCTGACATCGGCGTCCTGTAGTTCGACTGCCGGTGTCACGGCGGACACGGGTCGAGTCGTTCAAAGTGGGAAGTGGGCACTTTCTCAGTATTGACTGGCCTACGGTGCCACCCGTACTCTCAGTAGTAGTGGTTTATTCCACAACGCGGTCCCGTGGTGTAGCGGCCTAACACGCCTCCCTGTCAAGGAGGAGATCGGCAGTTCAAATCTGCTCGGGATCGCCATAAAAAGGCTAAAAAAGAAGGCCCCGGACGTTATGTCCGGGGCCTTCTTATGTTCCCGAGCCCTGGAGATCACAGGGATACGGAAAGTAGAACTACTCGTCGATCGTCGCGGTCACCGTAGCGAGTTCCGTGGTTCTTCGCAGACCGGACGACTCGGCGATTTCTCGCTCAGCCTCTTCGGATCCAGCCACGAGATCGTACTTCGGCATGAACCGCCATACCAGCACCATGCCCACGAAAGCCAAGATCCCGGCAATGATGTACACGGTAGACGTCCCATCAACGAATGCGTGCCTGGCAGCTACCGCAAGCCTGCCGCCCGCCTCACCTTCCAGCGTACCTGCAACTTGCAGCGCAGCACCTATCTGGTTGCTGGCGGCATCGGCAACGCCCTGCGGCAACCCGGCAACAGCTCCAGCCATACCTGACGCATAGATCGAACTCAGAACCGATCCAAAGATACCGACACCCAGGGCGCCTCCGATCTGTCGCACCGTATCGTTCAGCGCCGATCCGACGCCGGCTTTGGCTTCAGGAACAGCCGCCATCACTGCGTCGGTCGCGGGAGCCATCGTGTTGGCCATCCCAAGACCCATCACGAAGATCAGCGAGCCGGTCAACCAGTAAGTAGTTTCTACGTCCAGCAGGGACATCGAGCCCACCGACGCTGCAACCAGCAGCATTCCACCGGTCATAACGGTCCTGGAGTTGAACTTCGATACCAGGATCGCACTGGTCGGCGTACCGACCATGAACCCCATTGCCATTGGGACCAGACGGTAGCCAGTGTCAAGGGGTGAGTAGCCCTGCACGAACTGCAGGTACTGGGTCAGCATGAACATCATTCCCAGCATCGCCATGAAGGCAATCCCAATGGCACCAACACTCGCCGAAAGACGGGCGTTCTTGAACAGGTTGAGATCAACCATCGGGTGTGCTTGCCGTTTTTCGTACCAGACGAATAACGCCCCGAATGCGATCGCCAGGGCAAAGCCCCCGAGCGTCACAGCGGAGAGCCAGCCTTTTTCGGGTGCTTCGATAATCGCGTAGATCAACGACGAGAGGGAGACCATCGAGATGACCGCGCCGATCCAGTCGATGGACTTCGCGTTCGGGTCCCGGCTTTCTGGAACGAACAAAAGCGAGCCCACAAGTGCTGCTACGACTACTGGGACGTTCAGCAAGAAGACTGAACCCCAGAAGAAGTTTTCCAGCAGGAAGCCCCCGGCGATCATTCCGCCCGGAATACCGATCGCAGCAACACCTGCCCAAATGCCGATCGCCTTAGCTCGCTCTTCGCGTGGAAAAACATCGACGATCACGGAAAGTGTTGATGGCATGATCAGCGCGCCACCGATTCCCTGCGCGGCCCGGGCGATGATCAATTGCGAGGTCGAATCGGCAAATGCAGCAGCAACACTGGCAAGGCCGAAAATCACCAGTCCGGCCTGGAACGCCAACCTGCGGCCAAACCTGTCGCCCAGAGTACCCATCGTTAGCAGAACACCCGCAAATACCAGGATGTACGCATTGACAATCCACTGCAGACCTGATGCCGATGCGTTCAGTTCAGCCTGCAGTGTCGGGATGGCCACGTTTAGAACCGTTACGTCCAGCCCGATGATGATCAACGCGATTGAAAGTATGCCAAGAGTCCAGTTCCTCTTCGCATATCCGGCGTTGCCGTGGGCCTCGCCGTTCATAGTCGCATTACTCATAACAAAAGGTTCCTTAATATCTAACAGTTGTATGACTTCGATTCAGTCACATTTATCGAAAATTGTTGCTCTCTACCTCGGCGTCGAGGCACCCGGACAGATGCTCATGATTTCCCTTCCGTTCACTTTTGGTTTCAAATGACTGACTGTCAGTCATCACAGGTCAAAACAAATCAAACTAGGTCGGCCGTGTCACAAACGCTCCCAGGACGACCATTTCGGTCGCTTTTTTCATCTCTTCCAGTGGCGCAGGTCTCGGATCAGTCGCAAATGCGAGCTGCATCGCTCCCGACATGATGGTTCGAAACATCTCACTTGCTATGCCCGGATTCATCTCGATCATCTCACCCGAGTCCATGAACCGCTGGAACATGCCGATCGCCATTTGTGCCACTTCTCGGTGTACTTCAAATTCCCCTGCCGCACCGGACTTGTCGGAACTCATGTGCATCAACCGGCAGAGGTCCGGGTTTTCCTCGCCGACCGCGAACCCAAGCTCCACAAACTTCCGAAGAATCTCCGAAAACGATTCAGTACCGTCCAGGATGCTCTGCAGGCGGGTCGCCATATCTGCCATCGGCTGGCGAGCAAGTTCGATCACAATGCTCTTCTTCGACTCGAAGTAGAGATAGAACGTTCCCTGCGCAACACCTGCACGTTTAACGATGTCGGAAACCGTAGCGCTCTCGAAGCCTTTTTCGTCGAAAACGCGGCGTGCGGCCAGCAGGATCTGCTGGCGTCGCTGCGCTTCCGATTGTGTTCGCTCTGCTACTGGCATGGCATCGATTTTGTACTGGATACAGTCCTGACTGACGATCAGTCATCTAATGTAACACGGGAAATCAGATGCGCAACATCCGAAAAGGGATGCCGGAGCAGAGTGCTTATGTTCGCGTCACCAACCGGTCGCTTACCGAGTCGTTTGGCTCGTGAGCATGTTGCGCTAACAATCTCCGAGGGTGTAAAACTCGGCAACCCATCGACATTTCTCCCTGCACCATGCCCAAATCCAAGAAAAACACACTGCAAATTGGCGATGTCCACATCACCGGCCTGACAGACGGCAGCGTTACGTTCGACCCGCGCATTCTGTTCGCTCACGACCCTATCGAGGTTTGGGAGCCGTTCTACGACCGCTTTCCGGAGTATTTCGAGGGCCAGTTTTTCCGCAATAACCTGGGATCCTTCGTTTTCACCTCTGGCGACCGGCGGATTCTTGCCGATACGGGGTTTGGGCCTCATGGAGACATGCTCGGCTACCCCGCGCCGGGCGAACTCATAGCTGATTTGGAAAAAAATGGTATTGGCCCTGACACGATCGATACGGTCTTCCTGACCCACCTGCATGGCGACCACGTCGGTTGGAACATGCGCGAGGACCTTCCTGACCGGTCGCTCAGTTTTCCGAACGCCAGGTATCGCGTTCACGAGGCCGACTGGAACCATTTCACGACCGACGAGCTGCTGAACGACCCGAAACGCGGTGAAGCGACTCGAAGGAGCGTAATGCCGCTCCACGAAAAGGGCGTGCTCGATCTTATGGACGGCGAAACGGAACTGGCACCCGGAGTGACAGCCTACCCTACACCGGGGCATACTCCCGGTCATATGAGTCTGTTGATCGCCTCGAACAATGAGCGGGCACTGTTGGTGGGCGACATACTTGGTTCGCCAATGCAGGCTACAGAGACCGATCTTTTCTACTCGCCGGACTGGAATCCTCGGATGGGCATCGAAGCTCGCACCAGTATTCTCGACCGGGCAGAGCGAGAAAAGGCCGTGGTCATTGGCAGCCACCTGAGCTATCCCGGTTGGGGTGTAATTGTGAAATGGGAAGGTCGGCGTTACTGGAAGGCGCTCTAGCGCCCGGAGTGCATCTGCAAGGCGGCTGGTTCATCGACCGATAGCAGTTATCAAAAAGGAATCTCGACATTGAGCGATTCGACACCCGAGCAGTACACCACGATCGACACAAACGCGGTCGAATGGGAGAAAAGCTTCAACCCCAAACTCGGGGTCAACCTGGGTCGGCTGATGCTCCGCAAGGACCCGGCAAACGGCGCCGAAATCAGAATGATCCGCTACCCGAAAGGCGTTCTCAATCCAGAGCACACCCACCCGTGTGGACACGGTATCTTCGTCCTCGAGGGCAAACTCCAGACCCACAGGGGGACGTACGGCCCGGGAACATGGGTATGGTTTCCACGGGGTGAGACTATGGAGCATGGTGCAACCGATGACGGCGATGTGGTGGGCATTTTCATCACCGACGGCGCTTTCGACATTTATTACAAAGACGACGAGTAGCCAGGCGCTCGGTTCGCCGTCCAACAACGATCCAGGGCATGAACGCAGGGTTTGAGCGACAGCATTATGACGACAAAGAAAATATTCAAAGCAAAACGAGTGGTGAATGCCGACTCAACGGCCTGGCTCAACGACCACTCAGTGGTCGTTGAGGATGGCTTGATTACTGGTGTGGTGCCGTCGTCAAACCTCGCGTCTGCGGGCGACTCGCATGAAGTTTTCGATCTTGGCGATGTCTCGCTATTGCCGGGCCTCGTCGACGCCCACTGCCACATGCACTGCAGCGCCACCCACGACGCGCAGGCCCTGGCCCTAACCGAAAGCGACCAGCAACTGACGATCCGCGCCACGAACAATATGCGCAAGGCCGTGCTCGCCGGTACCACGACCATCCGTGATCTGGGATCGCGTAACCAGGTCGCCTTCGCCGTAAGACAAATGATCGAGAGCGGCCACGTCCCCGGCCCCCGTCTTCTGCTGGCCGGCACCCCCATCACGATAACCGCCGGTCACTGCTGGTTTTTCGGAACTGAGGCCGACACAACCGACCAGGTGCGGACCGCAATCAGGGCCCAGGTAAAGCTCGGCGCAAACGTGATAAAGATGATGGCAACCGGAGGGATGTTCACGCCCACGGCAAATCCTCGCAAACCCCAGTACCCGGTTGAGACCCTGAAAGCGGCGGTCGAAGAAGCCCACCGCATGAACGTTCCGATCGTGACCCATACGTTGTCTGCACAGGGTGTGAGAAATGTTGTCGAAGCCGGCGTCGATCAGCTGATACATTCACGCTGGTACCACGCGGACCCGACGAAGGGTCTTGATTACGATCAGGACACGGTGAAAAAAATGGTCGACCAGGGCCAGTGGGTCGACCCGACACTCGGTCATGCTCTGCTCGGACAGGAGGCGAAAGCCAAGGGAGAAATCGGCCCGATGGATCCGCACTGGAGCGTTTCGTTTACCGTGGTCGAAGAATCTGAACACATAGAAACGCTTATGAAGATGCAAGAGGCGGGGATCAGGTTTACGACCGGGCTCGACATGGGCATGACGTACGGCACGCATGACCGATCGGCTGCCAACGCGTGGGCCTTTGTCGAGAAACTCGGGTGGACCAACTGGAAAGCAGTACACGCAGCAACCGCGGGAACGGCCGAGGCACTGGGACTTGACGGTCAGATAGGCAGTTTGAAACCCGGCATGATCGCCGATCTCGCCGCATTTGGTGGAAACCCGGCCGAGAATATCCGCGATATGGATCAGGCTTCGACGGTTGTTCAGTCAGGACGCCTGCTGAAACTGAACGACAGGGTGCTTGTCTAGCCGAGAACCATGGCCGGCAGTCATCAGCCGACCAGGCCCGGTATGCCAGCCTGGGCCGACGACGTGCCGCTTGTAGCCAATTGAACTATTGCCAGTGATACGGCCGCCAATGCAGCCAGTCCTACTGCGACGGTCGTTCCCGAAAGTCCAAGCTGAGTGCCGGGTTTAGCGGATATTGACGAAAAGGCTTTGCGGATTGATCGAAATGACATTTTCAGCTTCTTCACTTCTGACTGGTTCGATCCAGACTGTAGATGTCCAAATCTGAAGGGCGTCGGTCGGCGACACGAGCTGTCGCGGGAAGCATCGTGATCGGGGTGGCAGGTGCCACTACCTCAGCATGGCTAAAAACACGGCCTTCCGGTTAGGCCAATTCTCCAGTTCCAATTGCGGGTAACCGCAACCTGCGTATTTGCCTGGCGAAATGATGCTTCTTGCCCTCGACGCAGATCCCGGCACCGTCATTGACCCACATCCACCGGGCAGGTTTCTGCAATTTTGACGTTATCTCCACAGTTGCCAGCTAGTGTTGCCCCTGCGCCGTCACCTTTGCGCCGACAAGACGAGACGGTGCATCTAACTGGATAAATAAAACACCTGACAATCTGCCCTCAGTCCCGACCAACCTGATCTTACGGTCCGATGAATTGATGACAGAGAGGAGACGATACCGATGCTGTACTTCAAATCATGTCCAAAATGTGCCACGGGAACGATTGAACACAACTACGATACGCACGGTGAATTTGCCCAGTGTTTGAACTGTGGATTCATGCGAGACACTCCCGGGGCCGTTTCCGAGCGGAAATTCAAACAGCTCTTAGGAAACTGGCGCAACGAGCTCCTGGCACACGAGCAGAGCTTAAGCGAAGCCGTGGCGTAGTCGGCGACCTTGCTCCGATTCAGGCATCCTCACGAAATCATCACGCCGGCTGGCTCGAATACACCTGAGTCCTCGACCAATCATCACGCTCCATTCGCGCCAGAACAACGTTAGATGAACTAAAATCGGTGCAACCCGAATGAATCAGTGAAGACCAGGCTGGTGGCCAACATTGCCCGAACGACCCATCTCATTGCGCAAGGCGGCGCAGATCATCGGAGTCCATCACTCGACTCTTGCGCGCGCTGTCGAGCGAGGTGAGATAAAACCGATCTCCACCACTCCGGGTGGATGGCACCGGTACTCGCGACGTGATGTGGAACGCTACAGCCGCACGCTGGAGGCCACTGAAGCCGCACGCACCCGAATTGCAGCTCCAACAGTCGACCACGCGCTTGGCGAGATTCCACGACTCGCTCGTGAACTAACCGGCGCCGACTACGCGGCAGTCACGGTTCAAGAAGCAAGCGGACGACCGCTCCGCATTTACCACGATGGGTTCGGGCCCGATATCGACTGGAAGTCGCAAGATTTACCCGAAGGTAAAGGAGTGCTAGGCAAACTGGGTGATGCGGACGCGGCGCTCAGGATAGACGATGTTTCGAGACATCCAAGCTCCTACGGGTTCCCGGACTGGCACCCCCCGATGAAGGCATTGCTGGGCGTTCAGATCGCAAACACTGGCGGACTAAAAGCGAGGCTCTACCTTGCAAATTCGCCCGAACGGGACGGGTTCACGCTCGACGATGAGCAGCATCTTGTGAAGCTAACTCATTTCGCACAGCTTGCTCTCGACGCCGCCCATCTCTACGAACGTGAAAAGGTGAACCGAGTCCTGGCCGAATCTACAGAACGAAGACTCCAGGCGGTAATGGAAGAGTCTGCTGTGGGTGTGGTGATCGTTGAGGCGGCCACAAGGCAACTTCTCGGTTCCAGCCAGGAGGCACGTCGACTTTTCCGGCATTCCCTCGACCTGGGAACGTCCCTGGACGATATGAACCAACTCGTCAACTTTTACGACAGCGATGGCCGGCTGGTCACAAACGATGAACTTCCTTTAGAATCGGCACTCTCCAAACTCCAACAAACACGCCCGAGAGAGATGTTCCTGGAGCGCCGAAATCGTTCGCGGGTCCCCGTACTCGTGACGGCTGCGCCAATCAGCGCCGAAGATGGCACCCTCGATTCCGCTGTCCTCGTTTTCCAGGACGTGTCACAAATACACGAAGTCGACAGCGCCAAGTCGGAATTTTTGTCGATGATCACTCACGACCTGCGTTCGCCACTCGCAACAATCAAGGGCATGGCCGGCGAGTTGAACCACCTCTCGTCTGTCGATCGTGACGGTAAGGTTGTCCTCGACGCAATCGATGAGGAAGTCGATCATATGACAGAGCTTGTGTCGAACATTCTCGACATGTCACGAATCGAGTCTGGCAGCCGTAGTGTTGAACGCGAAATATGCCACATGGCGGATATCGTGCAGGACGCGATCAGGCGGGCGCGTAACTCACGGCACGGCCTGGGACGGGCTATCAGTGCCAGCATTCCGACCGATCTTCCAGTGATGTATGCCGATCCCGGCCAACTCGGAAGGGTGCTCGACAACCTACTGAGCAACGCAGTGAAGTACACGCCTGGCAAAGTTCAGATCAACAACACCTACGATTCTGATTCGGACACGATACGAACTGAAGTGATCGACGAAGGCGAGGGCATTCCATCTGCCCGACGTGCTGAGATTTTCGACAAGTTTTTCCGTTTACGTGATGGCCGGACCCGGGGTAGAGAGGGTTCAGGGCTGGGACTGGCTATCTGTAAATCGGTTATTGGCGCGCACGGTGGACGAATCGGCGTACACAACAATCCCACGGGCAGCGCAACGTTCTGGTTTGAGATCCCCAGGGACCCAGACCAGGTATGAATCTGATTATCAGCTACGATAGAGACCAATTATGACCATGAATCACGACAGGCAAAAAAAATCTGGAGTCCTCATCGTCGACGACGATCCGAAAATTCGACGGCTGGTCGCCACGCATCTGGGGCAGTCGGGATTCGAGGTTTTCCTCGCCGCCAACGGTGAAGAGGCGATATACCAGGCGTCGCTTCATCAGCCCGATGTCGTGGTCCTCGATCTCGCTATGCCCGGAATCGATGGCTTCGAGACACTTTCGCGGCTGCGCGAGTGGTACACAGATCCGGTCATTATCCTTTCCGCCACCGACCAGGAGCGAGAAAAAGTACGAGCACTCGATATCGGCGCCGACGACTACATCACGAAACCCTTCGGTACTGAAGAACTTGCCGCGAGGATTCGAGCCGCCATCAGGCGTGCCGAGCGTCTACTGACGACCGCCGATGCAGCAGATCCTGTTGTCAAGGCAGGTTCCTTCGAGATCGATCTCGCAGCTCGCCTTGTGTATCGCAACGAAGAAGAAGTGCGGCTTACTCGAACCGAGTACGACCTGCTGAGGGCACTCGCCGTAAACGTTGGCAAAGTTATGACGCACAGGCAACTCTTACAGTCGGTCTGGGGGCCTGAGTACGGCGAAGAGACCGAGTACCTGCGAACGTTCGTGAAGCAGCTCCGGCGAAAACTCGAGGAAGATCCCTCGCGCCCGAAGCAGATCCTGACCGAACCCGGGGTCGGCTACCGGCTGTTCGTCGAATAGCGGGCCTGGGTGGTGGATGGTCGTCACAGACGGCACAACAGACACAGCCCTACCTGTGGGACAGACCGCCCAACTAGCGCCCCAGCGCTTTTCGGCCTGCCTCGATCGTCTCGACTATCGTGTCGACATCGAAGACGCAACCTCCCCAAGTTCCGCCACTGGCAGCCTGGAGTGCCGCCCACAATCTCGAGTCGTCTGGAAGTTGCGGGTGCGGAGCCAGATCATCGGGCTCTGGCCTGTTCTCAAGTTCGGCCGTGCCCCAGTCTTTGCCCCTGACCTCACCATCGATACCTACAAGGTTGATCGAGCCCGAAAGTTTGTTTCGGTCGACAATAATTTCAACTACGTCGCCGTCCCGTACCCTGCCGATAGGGCCGCCGGCCAGCGCCTCGGGCCCCACGTGACCGATGCACGCCCCGGTGGACACCCCAGAGAACCTGGCATCTGTTATCAGGGCGACCTGCTTACCGTACGAAAGATGCTTGAGGGCGGCCGTTAGCTGATACACCTCCTCCATCCCCGTTCCGAGAGGCCCGCCGCAGCTGACAACCATGATGTCGCCCGCCTTGATGTTGTGTTCCTCATCCCGCGACTTGATCGCGCCCATCGCAGCGCGTTCCGACCGGAACACCCTGGCGGGGCCGACCTTTCGATACACACCATCCGCATCGACCACCGAGGGGTCGATAGCTGTGCTTTTGATCACTGAGCCTTCCGGTGCAATGTTGCCCATTGGGAACGTCACCGTGCTGGTAAGCCCTCTCGCTTTACCGGCGGTCGGCGACATGATCACGTTGTCAGGATCGACCGCGTCGACCTCTTTCAGATATTTACGAGCTTCGTGGCGCCGTTCCGAGTCTTCCCACCAGTTCAGGTTTTCGTCAAGGGTTTGTCCGGTCGCGGTCAGTACTGACGTATTGAGTAGACCCATCCTGCGCAAGTGCAACATCACTTCCGGGACACCGCCCGCTGCGTACAGCTGGGTGGTTGGGTGGCCAACAGGCCCGTTTGGAAGCACATCGACTAGCCTCGGTACCACCAGGTTCACCCGGTTCCAGTCGTCAACGGTCATCCGGGTACGGCCGGCAGCGTGGGCGATCGCGGGCATGTGGAGTAGTAAGTTGGTCGAACCGCCGCAGGCGGCGTGCACTGCCATGGCGTTCTCGAACGCTGCGCCGACCAGTATCGACTGCGACGTAACACCTTTACGTTCCATTGCAACCAGCGCCCGCGCCGATCGGCGAGATATGTCGTGCCAGGCCGGCGTCCCGCTCGGTGAGAGCGCCGAGTGCGTGATAGCAAGACCGAGGGCCTCAGCAACTACCTGTGAAGTACCGGCAGTCCCAAGGAACTGACACCCGCCACCCGGCGAAGCACATGACCTGCAGCCGACATCCTGCGCATATTCAAGGGTCACTTCACCCTGCGCGAACCTGGCACCAATCGACTGGATCTGCCCGGTGTCCTCACCAACGTTTGGCTTAAGGGTAGTGCCGCCCGGTACCACGACCACCGGCTGGTTGCGCAATCCCGCGAGCGCCATCATCATCGCCGGCAATCCCTTGTCGCACGAAGCGATGCCAAGGACGCCACGAACCGTTGGTAACGAACGAGCTATTCGCCTGAAGACCTGAGCGGCGTCATTACGATACGGCAGCGAGTCGAGCATGCCTGTGGTGCCCTGGGTCCGACCGTCGCACGGGTCGGAACAGAAGGCGGCAAACGGAACTGACTTAAGCAGTTTCAGCTCCTCGGCAGCAGACACGACCATGTCGCGCAACTCAAAGTGACCTGTGTGAAGACCGAGAGCGATTGGGGAGCCGTCTTCTGCTTTCACGCCCCCGACGGTCGAAAGGATGATGAACTGTTTACGCAGCAGCTCGGATGGATTCCACCCCATTCCGGCGTTCTGGGTCATCCCGAAATGGTTCCCGCTGGGCTCTTCGATAAGAAACTCCGCGGTGAAGGGAACCCTGCCTTTTGGTCCGTCGGCGTGTGTCCTGATTTCGCGAGTCGATGGATCAGCGCCAACACCAAGTACGTCCTCGATCGAAACGTCTGTGGTGTCGTGGTCGGAATAGACACGTGTTGTCATTACTGAGGTCCCAACTGGCTAGTTTCGAAAATTTCGAACTTGTGTGAGTCTGACGAGAAACGTCTTGCCTGACGGACCGCTACGCCCGGTGTCCGGTGCCCGTCTCCCGTGTCGGGCACGAATAATACTTCTAAGAACCGCGGCCGCGCGTAGAGCCCTTGTCCAGGGCACGGTCAAGTATGAAGGCAGAGTTGATCAGTGCAAGGTGGGTGAATGCCTGCGGAAAGTTCCCGAGCATATCGCCAGTCGGACCGGTCTCCTCGGCGAACAGACCCAGAGGGCTTGCGTAGCCCAGCATTCGCTCGAACAAAAATCTTGCCGATTCGAGCCTCCCGGAACGGGTCAACGCTTCGACCAGCCAGAATGTACACATCGTGAACGTGCCTTCCTGGCCGTCCAGTCCATCTGGCGAGTCTTCGGGATCGTAGCGATACACCAGCGAATCCCGGGTCAGCGTCTGCTCAATGCGCTGGAGTGTCGAGATCATCCGCGGGTCACGCGGGGAGAGAGCTCCGATGTTGAGCAATTGGAGCAGCGCAGCATCGACAACGGTCGACCCGTACGACTGGGTGAAGCTCTGGAGCTCCTCGTTCCAGCCCTTGTCCATGATCTCGCGCAGAATCTGGTCCCGAGCCGTTATCCACAGCTCCCGGTTGGCCGGAAACGACCTTTCGTCGGCCAGCTTCAGACCCTTGGCCAGGGCGTTCCAGACCATCAGCTTCGAATGCACGAAATGCTGGCGGCCTCCGCGGGTCTCCCAAATACCCTCATCCGGCTCCTGCCAGTGACCTGCAACCCAG
>JAQBVG010000125.1 GCA_027623655.1 Chloroflexota bacterium | reverse complement strand
CAAAGTATCTGTAGTGGGAGTCGACGGTGGGACGATCACCCTCCGACAACTTATCCAGGCCGAAGAAGAAGAACACCTTGCGACTTCAGCGGTATGGGGTGTCTCAGGAGGTGAGAGCTACGGCCAGTTGGGCGTTGTTCTTTCAGAGTCCAATGGCGAGGTCACCCGCGAATTCACTCCCCTGATCGGCGAATTCGTCGTTGGTCAGGAAGTGCTTCTCGAACGGACCGCATTTCCACATGATCCTTTCGCCGCCCACGCGATTGCGTACGAGGAAGTCGTAATCCCCGGGCCACTGGGAGGGCTCGGTGCCTGGCACATTTCGCCAACATCGGCCGCACGAGAACCCGAACTCTGGGCCGTGCTTGTCCACGGTCGCACGAGTAACCGCGAAACTTCTCTGAAGATACTCGACGACCTGGCCCGACTCGGGGTCCACTCTCTCACCATCGACTACCGCAATGACGTTGGCGCTCCATCCAGCGAATCCGGCTACTACGATTTCGGTGTGACCGAATGGGAAGATGTTGAAGCCGCTGTCGGCTACGCAGTCGAAAACGGTGCTGCCAGTATCATCCTGGTCGGGTATTCGATGGGTGGCGGGATAGTTGTTAACTTTCAGCTCAAGTCCGATCTTGCTAAGCACACCGCAGGCATGATCCTTGACGCACCTATGCTCGACTTCGGCAAAACCGTCGATTTCGGCGCGAAAAACAGGAGTGTGCCGAAACCGATAACGCGTGTGGCGAAGTTCTTTGCGCAGATCAGGTTCGGCATAGACTGGCGCGCACTCGACTATCTGTCCCGCGTAGACGAAATTGATGTCCCCGTCCTGCTAATACATGGCGACACCGACGACACTGTTCCCGTCGAGACGAGCGTCAGGTTCGCAGAAAAGTCGCCCGACCTTGTCGATCTCCACCGGTTTACAGAAGCCGGTCACGTCGAGTCGTGGAACTACGAGCCAGCCAGGTACGAACAGCTACTCGCCGAGTTTGTCAGTAGGATTCGCTGAGAGTTCGCGTCGATTCGGATTCGAACTGGCTGGCGATTTGGCCCGCATGTCTTATCGCTGGGTAAGCGAACAGCCCACATCCGAAGTTGCCCGACACCTGTCGGACTCGACCACAATCGCTTACCCGGATGTACGAGTTAGCTCGTGTAGTGGCGTGCGCAAGAAACCGACAAACGACGACACGACTCCAATTACGCCAGCTGCGGCTGCTATGACCAGGATTGCCAGTACGGGCCACCAGTTCGTTTGCAGTACAAATGGTGGCAACAGTGCCCGGCCGGTCTCTGAGTAAGCTATCGCCCCTACCGCAACCCGACTTGCCACAAGTCCAGCGGCCGCTCCAACGACAATGCCGATAATTGCAACTATCCCGTGTTCAATCACGGCCGTGCGCATGAATCCCGGCCTCGACAGGCCCATCGCCCGCATGTACGCCGAGTCATGAATCGTACGATTCGAGTGCGCAACCATGTAGGTCACGTAACCGAGCACAAGCGCTGCACCACCTACTATCAGTGACACGATGCCCATTCCGCGCCAGCCTGCCACGGTCAATGGATCGATTACCGACTGCTCAATCCGTTCCTCGCGATCCAACAGCGAACCCGCCCGGAATATTTGCTGCAAGTCCCGCTTGATCGCCTCGTGGTTCGCGGGATCAATGTCGACAAAAATCTCGTTCGCGCTGATGTTGACCAGTCCTCTCAACTCGACAAAGCTTAGCAAGGCATGCACGTCCATCACCAGGAACGGGCGGACTTCCGGTTCGAGAGTTGGGAACAATCTTGCCGATCCAACGGGAATAATCGGTATGAATCCACCGAAAATCTGTACCACACTCGGTTCCCCCACCCGGGTCCCCGCGAGGCTCAAGAAGTTATCAGAGACGATCACGGGCAATGGATCTCCTGTGGAGCTCCGGTACAACCCCCGAACACCCGCTATCGTGCCTCGCTGAAGGTCTACCTGCCCGATCCCCGACCCCGGCACACCAACGCCGGGCTCCTCCCTGGCATCACTGTAGGAATCGTCGAGACCGTTCGACGTCGGCAAAGTCGTCCACAGTCCGGGTCCCTCGAAGTCGACAAGAATCTCTTCAAATCCATCACCCGACGTCTTCAAATCGTCGATTGACCAGACCGTCTGCGCACCGCCATCTCCACCTGCCTGCATAAATGTTTGTATCGAAATTACTTCGATCGGGTCGACCAGGTGCGGTGGAATTTGGCCTGATTGCTCCGCCCAGTCTCCTCCGATCTGGCCCAGCGTTACCGTAACCTGGCGCCCCTCCGCGCCTTTCAAAACAACCCAGAAGAAATGGTCTTTCACGTAGGGAGTCTGTTTGGACCAGGCCGACAATCTGACTGAATCCGGAGGCAGGAACAGCGGTTCCGGTTTTGCGGGAACATTAATACGATCAATCAACTCAGCCAGCGAGTCGCGAGAGAAGTCGTCCCTGAACCAGGCAATATCCGAGAACTGCGCAGAATCGACTCCGAGTACCGTGAAATCAAGTCCCTGTGAAGTCGTCCCGACTTTGGCGGCTTGACGAAAAGCCATGGTGGCAACGTTGACACCGTCAACCGCCATCACATCTGCGATATCGTCTGGTCCAACGTCGTACCGCGACGAACCGGGCTGGATTCGAAGATTTGTGCCGTTATCGTAGAAAATCTGCTCGCGGCTGCTCCGCTCAAGCGTCGAACCCAGCGTCCCTACCATCACTCCAAGGCCGGCCCCCAGCACGATCAATATCACCGGCCAAGAGTACCAGTAAGGGCTCCTTGAGAGCCGCCAGAACCCAACCGCAGCCGACGCCGACGTAAATCTGGAAGCTACCCAGGAAGTCGCTCTCGTGAGAACAGGGAATGCCCTGAGCATCAACAGCGCGACCGAAACAAGAAGCATCACCGGTGCGAACAGCAAAGTCGGGTCGGTCACGATCTCGCCTTCGCGGTCACTGCTTGCCACACCCCGAGTCGTGATCTCCCACAGGAACAGACCGCCCAGCACTACGATCAAGAGATCGAAATAAAGCCGCTGGAAAACCGGTGGGCGGTCGGGTCGTGCGCGCGACTGCTCAACATTCGACACACCGGAGCGAGCTACGGCCAGCGTTGGGCCCAGGACAATCAAAAACGCCACTACGGCAGCCCCGGCAGCCCAGATCCAGGCCATCGGTGAGAGTTCAACCGGCAGGTTCTCGCCATGCGTGAGCGACTCGAATACCGGCAGCCGACCGGCGATCCCTGTCGCAAACGCAGCCAGGAAAGGCGAAACGATCGCAGGCAAACCGACCGTTACAGCAGCCTCGATCAACTGAACCCTGATCACCTGGTAAGTAGATAACCCCCGCGACCTGAGCATCACGGTTTCAAGTTCACGTTTTCGAGCGATCAAACCGGAAACAAGGAACAGGTAGTAACCGACCACCGCCACTCCCAGTGCCGCAAGCAACAGGGCTGGCAATCGGAGAAAAAGCATCTTGGTGGCCATTCGCTCCGTCGCCGCGCGAGGGCCGGTCAGTGCAACACCTCGAGACATGTTGTCAGCAACCGCCGTTTCAAAATGGTCTAGGGCGCTAACGACCACTCCTGGTTTCGATATCGACAACTTTTCAGCGTCCGTGAACAACACTCGCATATAGTTCATCGGCAACCCTGCGTTGGAAGGCCCGACACCGGCGGCAATCGTGTCTTCGGCCGTGTACAGCACGATCGGCAAATCCCGACCGCCGAACAGCGTTGGTGGTTGCGGTTCGAGGATCGCATTTGCGCTGCCAAGCCAGAATTCGTCACGCAGATCGTTCGCGGTGAAAATGCCAACGATTTCGCCCTTGACGATACCGGAGCTCCTCGAAACTGACGTCGCCGAAATAATGTCGCCAATTTCAAGATCAACGAGTTCATCACTGTGCCGCAGGTCCTTCGATCGGCCCGCGTAAACGGCGACCTCCAAAATCTTGTCCCCATTTTCGTCGGTCCTCAGGACTGGAAGGGGCGCCCGACCGTCGACATAGGTGACCGCGTCGAAAAGCCCCTCCATTTCGTGAAAATAGGCTCTTGAAGCAAGTTCGCCCCGGACAAATTCGCCGTCATTCTCGGCCCAGAAATGCGGTCGAGATTTGATCCGCGTTGACCGGTATTGAATCAACGGTTCGAAATCGGCGTTTACGGCTGAATCGACCGCAGCATCGGCATCCGCAATGGCAGCTACGTCGAGTGGGATCCAGTCGGAAAAAGCACTGACGTTCTTGTTGTAAAGACCGACCGTATTCACCATGTCGGCCATGCCAACCCGCTCGAGTGAACGCAGGTAAATCGGGCCTCCGGCGACCACCGTTGCTGCCAGGAAAACGGCGATCAATACCCCAACCGCAAGAGCGCGGTCGCCGCGGGCGCGCCGTTGTACAAATTGTGAAAAGTTCAATGCAAACAAATACGAAGAGAACCTGGTTCAGGCTTCTGTCCGGCCAGCTCTCTTTGTCTGAAGTCGATAAAGCGTCAGCATTTTATCCGACGGCAGCCGCCCACTTGTGTCGATTCCCTGACGTGCGACGGATCAAATTACGCAGCAACTTTGGATCGACGCCGCGAACCCGACGGTATTCCAGAGGTCGCGCCAATCTCCCATGCATATACAATACTGTTCATGCCTCGAATAAAACATACTCGGGTGCTTGCCGTGGTAGTTCGCCTTGCCACCGGACTTCTCCTTGCGGGATTCCTGGCGGCATGCCGAGGCGACGAGTTGACAGCCGACGAAATCGTTGCGAACAGCCGCGAACATTTCGAAGCGTCTAGGTCATACGAAGCGCTGACGACGTCTTTCCAGTTTCCGGACATCAATGAACCGAGTAGCACAGAGTCGTTACAGATCGAAAGACCCGGAAACACTCGTTATTTGAGTGCCGATGGCTCACCACGGGTAACAGCGATCGGTAGTACGGCGTACCGTCCGTCGGAATCGCAGCCGGGAAAATGGTCGCGTTCGGCAATAGAAAACCTCGGAGAACCGAGCGTCTTCGACATAACTTTTCCACGCCTGTTTTTCGAGCTTGAGTTCGCTAATTCCGACAAAGATTTCTGGGTGGTTGAGGTGTAGTTGGCGTCCTACAATCGGCCAGTCGGTGGGCAGAACTCGATTGACGATTGGGCGGATGTACTTTTCACTACCGGATCGACCGGCGAACCAAAGGGCGTGGTGTTGACCCAGAGGAACATCGCGGCAAGCACCAGGAATATCAACCGGGTCATCCCCCTCGACCCGTACGACCGAGAGGTCGTAACCCTGCCACTTCACCATTCGTTCGGACTGGGCCGGGTCAGGTGCTGCCTTTCTGCTGGTGCGTCAATTGTGCTGACCAACGGGTATCGGTCACCGGGGCAGGTTATCCAGACGATCAAAACCACCAATGCCACGGGCTTCGCCACCGTACCGGCAGGTATCGCGATACTTCTTCGCCTCTTCGGCGACAACCTCGAGCACCTGATGAGTTCACTGAGCTACGTCGAGATCGGAAGCTCGGCTATGCCTCAGGACCATAAACGGGATTTGATGAGGCTCTTGCCCAACACCCGTTTGTACATGCACTACGGACTAACTGAAGCCTCACGAAGTGCGATTTTGGACCTTCACGAAAATCCAACACACCTTGAAAGCGTTGGACAGCCAGCGCCGAACGTCGAACTGGCAATACTTGATGATCAGGAGGCGCCGCTGACGGCCGGTCAAACTGGTCGGATAGCGGTCCGCGGCGAGCACGTTTCGTCGGAGTATCTCGATTCCCTTTACAGCGCCGGGACAGGTGGATCCGCTGAATGGTTCATAACTGGTGACATCGGCTATCTGGATGCCAGCAATTTCCTGTACCTGGTGGGCCGTGAGGACGATTTGATTAATGTTGGAGGCGAGAAAGTAGCGCCAGAAGAAGTCGAGTGGGAGCTTCTCAAGTTACCAGGTATCGCCGATGCCGCATGTGTCGCAATTGCCGATAAAAATGGAGTGACCGGCCAAACCGTCAGAGCGTATGTGGTTGCCGACGGACCTGATCGACCATCAGGGCTTGAAATCAAGTCTTCACTGGCGCGAAGCCTTCAACTGTTCAAGGTGCCAACATCAATTATCTGGATCGACGCGATACCGAGAACAGCGTCAGGGAAGGTCCAGCTTGGTGATTTGCGACACGAAGGAATCAACCGTTCAGTACTGCAGGACCAGAAAGGTAACGACTGATTCAACACCTAAACCATCGGCGGCCGATCGTGGAAATTCCTGCGGCGGGTCGCGGCGAAGAACCGCCCGACGAGGAACAGGTGCAAGGCTAGGCGGGCAGGGGCCAGAAGGGTTTTCGGATTAGCAAAATAAGTAACGCGTGAAGTGGAGCAATTTAGCCAACAAAGGAAATATTTCGACGGTTTCCAGCGGTAGGCTGTTCCCTGAGCGGCACAATTAAACTGGTTGAAAACCTATTGTGATCGCCAAAATTCGCATCGGGTGCGTGCCCTGATTAATAAGGTGCGCGACGCGA
>JAQBVG010000124.1 GCA_027623655.1 Chloroflexota bacterium | reverse complement strand
TTCCTCCTGACACCCCGCCAATCTGGCGGCATTCCCACTTAGCGTCTGTCCTGTCGTACCGGATAGTTGGCCGGGGATGAAATCCGTACGACAGGCCAGTTGTCTGTGCTGGTACTCACTACGATGTCGCGGTGCGACCATGTCAACATCGTGGAAACTACGGAGTGCAGCCCGTGTAGTTGCCCAAATAACAACACTCACACTGCACCGGGCATCGCGCCAGCCCGTGACGAGTGATGGCCCTTACTGGCAGTTCAGTCCGTTCTTGAGCGACGAAGCCGAACCAGGCCCGTAACGGTCTAAAAGAGCGAAAAACGGACTGTCAGGCCAGGAACCGGGCCGGCAGGACGAAAAACGCCGCCTGCGCGATAACACACAGACGGCATTGTTGGAATGCGAAACGGCCGGTTTACGGATACGGCGCAGAGCCAGGCTGACTTCCGCTGTTTCACCCGAACGTGCTAGACGCCGAATCTTGCCTTTCGTGACTCGTAGTTCGACTTGACGTCGATTAGCACCGTCTTACCTTCGTCGTTCAGCTGCCTTGCCCGCAGTATTGCCGGCCCCATCTCTTCAGGCTTTGAAACTTCGATTCCAACACCACCCATGCCCTCGGTGATCTTGGCGTAGTTCCCCGTCATGTGCGAAATGCCATATTCTTCTCTCGCAGTTGGGAAGCCGCCAGGATAAGTGGCCATTCCACCGTTGTTTAGAAGTACCGTCGTAATCGGCAGTCCCGACTGCGCTGAGGCTGCCACGTCGGTACCTGACATACCCCATGCGCCATCGCCCATGTAGTTGAGGCAGAACTTGTCCGGGTTGGCCAGCTTTGCGCCAATCATTAGAGGGATCCCGAATCCGAGGTGAGTCGTCTTGCCCCAGCCGATGTAGCTGTGAGGCGTTGTGGCAGTGTAGAAGGGGACCATGCAGTCGCGTGGACCGCCTGCGTCATGGGTCACAACGCTGTTGTCGTGATCGATGTTCTTGTTTATCTCGTTGATGACCCGGTACGGGTTCAACGGCGCCTCATCCGAGTTGAGCAGCGGTAGCCAGTCGACCATGAACCGCTCGCGGGATTCCGCGATGTGCTTTGCTACTCCGGTGTTGCGCCCACCTTCACCGATCTGGGCTTTGACTTCTTCGATGAGCATTTCAAGCGTTATTTTTGCATCGCCGACCAGCCCGATATGTGAAGGAGTGTCCTTGTTGATGTCCTCGATGTTGATCGTGTTGTGGATGACGGTCTTCTTGCCTGCTGGAAGTGTGCGAGTGTAGCTGTTGATTGTCAGGCTCGTGCCAATACCGATAACGACGTCGCTTTCGTTTATCCACTCGTAGGCCTGACCGGTTGTCGCTCCGCTTCCGGCACCCAGCGAAAGTGGTAGACGCTCGTCGTATGCAGATTTGCCTTCCATGGTTGTGAAAACTGGAATATCGGTCAGCTCGGCAAACTCGGCCAACTGTTTCGAGGCCCCTGCCATAAGAACACCGGCCCCGGCCCAAATTAGCGGACGGTCGGCTGCGAGGAGTGCTCGTACAGCATCCTGCACATCCGTTTTCGAAGGCGCTGATTTCGTAGCGACAGGCGACAGATAGCCCATAGCGCTCTCGGGAACCTCCATAGCACAGATGTCCGAAGTCATTTCAACGACAACGGGTCCACCATTGCCGTTGCGTAGCGCATGGAACGCACGCCGCATCACGTCTTTGATCTGGTTTGGCGTGTCTATCGTCTCGGCAGACTTGACCACGCTCCTCCAGCTTTCAGAAGCGGCAAAGTTGGGTCGAACATGACGTCGCTCCAGGGGGTAACCGCCTGGCAGTACGAGGATTGGGATGTTGTCGCCGAACGCCTGGGACAGACCGCCCACCGAGTTCTCTGCGCCTGCCGCGTGTTGCATGGCCACGACGCCGAATTTTCGCCCTGCGCTCATCCTGCTGTAGCCATCGGCTGCCATGATCGCGCCGCGTTCATGCCGGAACATCACGGGCCGAATACGTTCCTTCGCCACAGCCTCGATCAGGGGATTACTGGGGAAGCACGTAATCTCCGTGACGCCCTCCTGTTTGAGTATGCGGGCTATGAACTCTGTACCGTTCATAAAAAATCTCCGAATCTTTCCTGGACCGTAAACCGTTTGAGCCACGAATCAAGAGAGACCGGGGCGTGGGGATTTTAGACCCGACCGGCACCGATAACAAAACCGAACGCCGTGTATTCGCATGTAATTAGCCTGAGTACGAGTTGATGTAATGTGCCACCGAGAAGGCGACGACAGAAAATGTGCCTATCGGTTCAACTGCGCTGAGTGTGCGGTACACATCAAGCGTTGCGCGAACCGCCCAGACGGCCTTTCGGAATGTCGCTATGACGGGCGCCGGAACAGCACCTACAGACCGGCCATTGTTAGGTGAGACGATTTCATAACAGGCATCAAAACCGATCATCGCTGAAGGGCGGAACATGCTGAACCATAAACCAATTTCTGTCGAACGTGCCCGCATGGCCTACTTACGCTCCATGGCGGACATCAATTTCGCCGAAAATGGTATCGAGCGTGATAAGGCACGAACAAGCCACCGCAGGGCCACTCAGGTGCTCCAGAACGCACAGAGGATGGAACGCAACCAGCAGGCAGCAAGGGCGAATGCTCGCCGTCGCCGTCGTATCGATTGGAACGTTGCAGTCTTCTAAGACCGACAAGGTATTTACTAAAAAGGCCAGTTGAACAAACTGGCCTTTTTTATTGTCATCAATGATCTCGACTGACCATGGCACCGTGCGTGATCCACACTCCGGGGGTACTATTCCAATCGATAAAATTCTGAAATCTCTGGAACAGGTTAACGCGCACAAGATTCATTGAAAGGAACCCGCCCATGGGTGCCACGACCGGCTCACTGTCTGAAGATCTGCTGGCTCAACTGAGAACGATCGATACACCGACGATTGCCAACGCACTTGAGTTGATGAATATACGGCCCCGCACCGAAGGATTCATGCGGCCCGAGATCAGATCTATATCTCCGGTAACCTCCACATACGTCGGGTACGCCGTAACGGGAGTGATTTCGGCCCGTCACAGATCTCCTGGCGCACTAGAACGACGAGACTATTACGAAGCAATTGAGGCAATCCCAACCCCTCGAATTGTCGTTCTTCACGATCTCGACTACCCACAAACGGTCGGTTCATACTGGGGTGAAATCCAGGGCAACATTGCGCTGGGGTTGGGCTGTGTGGGTGCTGTAACAGACGGCGGCGTTCGCGACCTGAAAGAAGCCGAGGCGATGGGCTTCCCGTTCTGGGCGAAGGAAGTGCTGGTCTCACACGGATATGTGCACGCGGTCGCGTACAACGTGCCCGTTGATGTGGGTGGGGTCTACATTCAGCCGAGCGACTTGATTGCGGCTGACCTGCACGGTGTCATCCAGATCCCGCTCGATGCCGCAAAACGGCTGCCTGCCGCCGCCGCCGCCCTCGCTGAACAAGAAGCCATAGTTATCGCGGCGGCCCAGGCCGACGATGTTTCCGTTGAATCGCTGGCGAACGCATGGGTCGAGTCTATGAAGAAGGGTGCTCAGTCCAGCTATTAGTCGTGACCATCGATCAGGCTGTGACAAGAAAACCGGGCAAATGCCCGGATTTTGATTTCAGTCACACACAGGCTGTCTGATCCGAATTTTTGGAACGGTTTTACAGCTGGCGCAGCCTCGGATCCCAGCGATCGCGCAGCCAGTCACCAAAGAAGTTCACGCTCATCACGACCAGCAGGATGGCTATACCGGGGAATACGGCGATCCACCACGCAGTGCTTAGCCACTCGCGGCCTTCCGAGATCATATTGCCCCACGTCGGTGTCGCAGCCGGTATTCCGGCGCCAAGGAAGCTTAACGACGCCTCAGCCAGTATCAATCCCCCGACACGTAGCGTCGCAAGTACGACGATGGTATTGACGACGCCTGGCAGTAAGTGGCGCACGATAATTCTTGAATCTGAAGCGCCAGCAATACGCGCCAGTGCAACATAATCGCGGGTCTTCAGAGTCAGTACTTCCGCCCTCACATTTCTAACTCCACCGGCCCAGGCGATCAGAGCCAACAAGACCATAACGATGGTCACACTCTGGCCTAATGTCACGGCCGCGAGAATAGCAATTAACAGAAATGGCAGTGCGTTCCAGACGTCGACCGATCGCATCGCGAGTTCATCGACGAAGCCGCCATAGTAACCGGCGAGCAGACCTACAGCTGAGCCAATAATGACACCTGCTGAAAGCGAAATTACGGCGACCATGAGAGATATCCGAGCGCCGTATAACATCCTTGTCAGAACATCTCTTCCAACATGGTCGGCTCCAAGAATGTAGCTCCGTTCATTCTTGGGATTGGCTTCGTACCATGCCTTGTTCCAGAACGGTGGAGCCGCTCTCCCGCGTAAGTTGATGTCACGTGGGCCTACGGGAGAAAGTATGGGAGCGAACAGGGCGGCAAACACCATTACGAGAAGAATGATTATTGGTGCAATCGGCCACCGTCGCAGTACATACCAGAATTTTTTGCTGAATGTGCTCTGCTGGACCTCAAGGCTCTGCACTGCGTAAGTCAGTTGAGCGTCTGATGGAGCCGGGGATGTGATCTGGTCGGTCATGACTAGTCGTACCTGATCCGGGGATCGACCATCGTATAGGCGACATCAGCCAGAAAACTCCCAACAACATATAGCACGGCGAACATCAGGATTACGCCGGTTAGCAAGGGGAAATCATTGTTGTGTATCGACTCAACCGCCATGCGTCCAATTCCAGGCCAGGCAAATACGGACTCGATCACGACCGAGCCTTCCAGGAATCCGACGAGAACGAGTGCCGACACCGTGATGGGTGGAATCAGTGCGTTTCTAAAAGCATGACGCCATATAACAGAAGATCCAGAGGCGCCCTTGGCCCTCGCAAGTTTGACGTATTCGGAATCGAGCACTTCTAGCATTGCCGAACGTGTGAGTCTCAAATACACAGCGGCAGGCAACCACCCGAGCGCGATCGTTGGCATCACAAGCGACTTAGCCTGGTTCGGCCAGAAAGGATCATGGATGGGTCGGGTTCCTGCCGGGAGCCAGTGTAATTGGACCGCGAACACGAGTATTCCGATGATTCCCAGGAAAAAAACCGGCGCGGCCTGACCGAACAGAGCAAACGCGCGACCTATGTAATCCCACGCGGAACCACGTTTCACGGCGGACAGCACACCCAGCGGGACCCCTACCAGGGTGGCGAAGAACCATGCCAGTATTCCCAGCTGGACGGTCGCCCCGATTTTTTCACCGATGACCTTTGAAACATCCCGCTCAGCGAGCAAGGTCTGCCCGAGATCGCCACGGACAACACGTCCGAGCCAGATCAAATACTGAACAATCAGCGGTTTGTCGAGAGCCAATTTCTTAGAAAGTGCTTCGATTTGTTCGGGGGTTACGCCGTAGCCACCCGGTTTCGCGTAGAGCAGAAGCGGGTCACCCTGGGCCCTCGAAAGCACAAACACGATTAACGTCGCTGCAACCAGCGACAAAACACCGAAGAAAAAACGCTGTATCAGGTACTTCCGCACGTGCCTCTCGATGGTCGCTGATGTGTGGAGCCGAGCAAGGACCGCTGTGCGATCCTCCCGGCCGCTAAAGACGCTGCAAGTGGGAGGCCTCGCTTGATTGCGGGGCCTCCCACTTGCCTGAGTTTGCATTTGTTGCCTAACGGGCGAGTTCAATACTTTCAAACTCGTTCATGTCGGCAAACATCGATGGTGTACCCAACCAACCGGAGATCGATTTGGGGTTGTAGACCACCAATGTCGGGACCTGGACAGTACCAGCGAAGAGCATCTGGTCATACAGGTAGTCGACGAGTGCGGTGTTGAGCTGAGTTCGGACAACCGGGTCGGTCTCAAGGGAGACCTTTCCGAAGGTGTCAGAGATCTCGGGTATTTCAATACCACATCCGAAACCACCACGTGTACGGCTCGTCTCCGTCAGGCCATGTGGCCAGTCGAACGGAATAGTCGTTGAACCTTCGTCACAGTCACCTGCGTACGGGATAGTGTTGGTACGCCCAACAAGCCCTGGCCTGATGATCGCATAGGCAGACTTGAACACCTGGACATCCATCCCTGGCCATAGCGCCAGCCACATACCGGCAATAGCGTCGTTGATTTCAGCGTTTGAGCCGCTGGAACCACCAAGTTCGCCACCGGTCCAAATACCGATCGTGAACTTAGCATCTGGCCAGGCTGTAGTTTTCATGTGCTCAATGGCCGCTGTCGGATCGTATGGGATCAACCAACGGTCCTCGAACCATGGTGCAGTTGTGTCGACGTATTCCATTGACGCAACCGTTCCAAAGCCGTCAAGAATGGTATCCGACAGTAGCTCGCGGTCGATGGCCTTGGCCAGCGCCCAGCGAACCTGGCGTGCCTCCTCCATGTCACCGGGTTGCTTACCTTCGATGTTGCAACCAACCCACGGAAGGTCGTGAACACAGTAGCCGGATCCGGTTCGTTTAAGGTCTTCACCGGTAATTGCATGATTTTCTTCCCA
>JAQBVG010000123.1 GCA_027623655.1 Chloroflexota bacterium | reverse complement strand
CACGGTGGTATAGACGGAGCCACCCCGGCCTCAAGGCTGTAAACAACGTTCGTGGGAAGTACAACTAGCACTCGAACTATAGAGATACTGATCGTCCGCTTGTTGGCGTACGATGTGGATACGCACCGAAGGAAGCCTGTTTGGTGGAAGTAGTTCAAACGGCGAACGTGAACGACAGCGAAAGAAAAAACCAGGCATGACACTGAACATACCGGTAGGGTCGATGATTCCAGACTTCGAGTTGAATTCGCTTTCCGGCGAACCGGTCAAACTCTCAGACTATCGTGGCAAACGGCTGGTCATATTTTTCTGGGCCTCCTGGTGAGCGTGTCGTGAGCAGTTGCCCGTGTGGCAACAGATGTACGCCGACATAAGGTCAAAAAATACTGACATTCTCTCTGTGGCTGTCGACCTGCAGGGCCCGGGAAAAGCTCGGCCCTACCACGAGCAAGCCGGAGCCGAGTTCGTAACCGTTGTTGATGAAGAAAATTCGCTTGCGAGGGTCTTCGGCTACCGCGCGATACCCAACGGGATCCTCGTCGACGAAGACGGCCGATTGCAGTTCCAGCAGTACGGTGGCTTCGACGTAAGAAAAGACGTGATCGCAGGGCTCGTTTCAGCGTTCGTCTCCGACGGCAGGATTTCCACGCAGACGCAGGCACAGACATCCGGCCCCGCCTCCGACCACTTCGAACGTGGACTCGCGCTTTACCATGCGGGCCAAACCGAAAAAGCAGCGACCGTGTGGCGAGATGGCATTGCCCTCGACCCTGAAAACTGGAACATGCGAAAACAATTGTGGGCAATTGAAAATCCCGACAAATTTTACTCGGGCAAAGTCGACTATTCGTGGCAACGGGAACAGGTGGAGCAGGGCCGGTAGATCGGTAGGTCGATCAAGCGGCAATATCCGGGAGTTACTTTGGACTCACTCTGGCACGACAACACCCGCTGTGTGGTGACCCTGACATTCGATATCGACGGCCCATCGGCGACTTTACGGCGGAACCCGGAACTCGCTGATCACCCGAGTGCGATATCGATGGGCGAGTTCGGACCACGAGTCGGGACCAGAAGAATTCTCGACCTGTTGGAACGTCACGAAATCCCGACGACATTTTTTATCCCGGGCTGGGTGGCGGAGCGCAACCAGAGTGTCGTCGAAGAAGTCGCGGACCGAGGCCACGAAATCGCGAACCACGGTTACCTTCACGAGCCGCCGTCATCGCTTGGGCCCGGGGAAGATGAAGGCGCAATCTTAGATCTGGGATCAGACATTCTGGAATCGATTACGGGGTTGAGACCCCTGGGGTACCGGTCGCCCTCGTGGGAATTGTCGGGAGATTCGCTTCGACTCCTGCACGACCGTGGATTTGTATACGATTCGAGCTTGATGGGTGATGACATCCCGTATTTCGTCGGTGACGAAGGCAAAAAACTGGTCGAACTCCCCGTGCACTGGTCGCTCGACGATGCTCCCTACTACACGTATATGCCGGTCGCCGGTCGAACGGCGCCTATGGCAACACCAAACGACGTTTTGACGGCCTGGCAGTGGGAGTTCGACGGCGCTTACAGGGCAGGACGGGCTTTCATGCTGACCATGCACCCGCACACCACAGGGCGATTCGCACGCCTTGAAGCACTGGATCGACTGATACAACACATCAAACAGCACGACAACGTCGAGTTCATGAGATGTATTAATCTTGCGGAACAATGGAATCAGGATCACCCGGAGTGATCAATTTCCGGTTCTCGCAAGTATGATTCTGGTCGGACTCGCGACCGAAGAATGCCAGCAAGTAAACGACCGGCACCAGGAAGAGGTGACTCATAGTCGACGTAACTTTGATCGATATGGTGGCTAACGGAACGATGGACGAAAATATTGCTTCCCTGTTGTGGACTGTCGCGGAGGAAAAGAGATCGTTTGTCTCCGCTGCCGGGCCCCAGCACGCCGGAAAGAGCATCGTGCTTTTCGCCATGCTGGAACACGTCCCGGCACTAACACCGATCCATGCAATGAATGGAGATATCGAGCAAATACGTGAGTTCGGATCAACCTTCGCAGGTGGGTATCTTGAAGTAGGGGAGATCAGTGACCACAATCCAAGCCGCTATATCTGGGGCCCGGAGGTCGCTGCGCTGTTCGAAACAATCAGGAGTGGATACTCGTTGGCCACAACGATGCACGCCGAAGGCGCCTCGGACGTGTTCAGTCAAATCAGTGGCCACAACGCTATCGGCGACACCGACGCTGCAAGCATCGAGTATGTAGTCCACATCAAGCGATTTGGCGACGATAAAAGTAACTACTGGCGGCGGATCGATAGCGTCTCAGAAATTCGCGGAGTCGCCGACGGCGTGCCGGTAATTTCAAAACTATTTACCTGGCGGGAGCGTGACGACGCGTTCGACGCAGTTGAAGCTCCGTCTCTACTCAGGACATCGGCAGCGATCATGGCAGAGCGGGCCGAATCGATTCGGAGTGAGGTCAATACGGTTACAACTGCTGGCAATTAAGAGTTCAGTTTTCATCGCCCAGTAGCCAGCGACGGCCTTCGCCGAGAAGGTGTTCGGCCTCAGGTGGCCCCGCCGAGCCGGGTTGGTACGACCGCAACAGCGGTTGTTTCCCGTTGATCCAACCCTCGATGAATTGATCGATAATCTTCCAGGAGTGTTCGATCTCGTCGCTTCGGTTGAAATGACTTGCGTCGCCCTCGATGGCATCGAGCAGCAATCTTTCATAGGCGTCGCGAATCGTGCCACCAGGGAAGTGAAATTCTAGGGATTCCGAAGCGAGCTGAACACCTGACCCGGGTGTTTTGTTCACAAATTCCAGGTGAACACCTTCGTCTGGCTCGATGGATATGTTGAGTCGGTTCGGCATTGCGTCTCCGGCTACTCCGAATATCGCCTGTGGGGGGCGCTTGAACTCGATGGCAATTTCGGTGGCTTTCCTCTTCAACGCCTTGCCCGAGCGCAATACAAATGGCACTCCCTGCCATCGCCAGTTGTCGATAAACAGCTTGATAACCCCGTAGGTGGCAGTCTGAGAAGCAGGATCGACCCCGTCTTCATCCAGATAGCCCGTGTACTGCCCACGGGCAGAGTGAACTTCGACCGTCGTTTCGTCGATGCTCCGAACGGCTGACAGTACTTTTGACTTCTCGTCACGGAGTGCGTCGGGCGTTGACGATGCCGGTGGCTCCATAGCGACTAAGGCCATCAACTGCATCAGGTGACTTTGAATCATGTCCCTCAGTACACCCGAGGTGTCGTAGTATTCGCCGCGCCCTTCAACTCCGAGATCCTCAAGAACGCTAATCTGAACGTGATCGATATAGTTCCTGTTCCAGATTGGCTCGAAAATCGTGTTGGCAAAGCGAAATACCAGAATGTTCTGGACGGTGTCTTTGCCGAGGTAGTGATCGATTCGGTATACCTGATCCTCGTTGAGAATCGAATGGATGAGATGGTTGAGTTCACGTGCCGTGTCGTAGCTTGTACCGAAGGGTTTTTCGATCACGACCCGCCTTGAACCGGTTGATTCTTCAAGCGACCCGGATTCTGCGAGCGCCAGCAACGTTTCCGGATAAAGCGACGGTTTCAGTGCCAGGTGGTAAATCCGGTCATCGGTCAACCCATCCGGACAATTTCGCGCTATCAGGTGGTCCAGCCTGGTTAACGCCGATACGTCTGTGGACGAGCCCTGAAAGTAAGAAGTCCGCTCTGCGAACGCACCCCAGTCTGAATCGTTAGCGCCTTGAACTCCTTCACGCAGGAAGACGCGAAACTGATCATTCGTGTAATCAGACCTGGCGAAACCGATAAACGAACAGAGGTCAGGGAGCGTTTTCGAACTCAGCAAGTGGAACAGAGCTGGTCCGAGTTTTCGTTGAGCCAGGTCGCCCGATGCGCCGAGAACCACGACCGTGGACTTGCCGTCTCGCTTCACCACGCCCTCCTCAGATACTGTCATGGGGCCACCCGGGTTCTCGGCGCGGAATGAGCTATCTCGCCGACCAACAAGTACAAGGTAGCAATCATCGGGGCTGCACCGGGACAGGTATTCCCCTGATTACTCATGGAACGACCCGCGTTGTCGCGATCTAGCGGATCACGATTGAACCGTTAGACGTCAACAGGTCCAGCGATGCGGAACCTTCTCCAAACTTCCCCACGAGCCGAGACTTTTCGGTGATCGTGACAAGAATTGGGCGATCGCTACGCGCCGAACCGTTGCTGGTCCGGGCATCGATAGAAACGTTTGGTTCATCGGCGCCTGTGAACTCGACTACGATTGAGCCGTTCGAGGTTGAGAATTCATTGACACTTGTGTCTGACAGTGATCCGGTGAACTCGATTGAGCCGTTACTTGTGTTTGCGTTGAATTGTCCGTTCACGCCATTCAGTACGATCCTGCCGTTGCTCGTGTCGGTGGTGAACGCCCCGGTTGAGCGAGTTAATGTGATTCTGCCATTACTGGTTGCCAGCTCGCCATTTCCTGAAATGCCGTCGACCGTGACTGATCCATTGGACGTCCTGGCGTCGATTACCGAACGCTCCGGGACAACAAGTTTGATTTCGACTCCAGGGGAACGCCCGATCGTTATACCTGAACCAATCTTCTTCGAAATGATCGACACTGTATTTCCGTCGATGGTCGCACTGTACGAAACCCGGCCAGGGACTCTGATGTCGGCCTCAACATCGACGGCTCCATCGTCGCCGGTTGTCACCTCGATGCTGCCGTTAAAGCCGGAAACGATGATCGTCGGAACTTCACCGACCAGGAACGTATGTTTCTGTTGTTGTGTGGCGCTGATGTCGTTCCCGGACTCCCCACCTGTCGATACCGATAAACAACCTGACGTGGCCGCCACCAGGATCCCGACGACCAGTATCAACAGGATTTGCGATCGATGCCTGGCGGTTTCTGCCGGGTTGCCGGACGGCCTGATGGACGGGCTGCTCATTTAGTTGTGTTCCTGTCCGTATGTACGGATATGACTGACTTGTAGTTTCTAGCTGAGACAACTGTTCCTCAAGGACGGCCCAAGTTCGTCACCCTGAAGGGGTATTTTCAGGCCCGTCCGCTCGTGCCATCGCCCGGGATTCTACTCAGGGTGCACAGGATTTCGACAGTGTTTGCCCGGCAACGCTCGAGAGACTGGGTGTTATCGCGAGGGTGGCACAGCATGACGATGTTCGGGTGGATTATGTTGTCGGCGTACTTCACCGCAAGGCTGCCACCACCGGTAACAAATCAGAAGTGCGACGATTACGCGTGCCGTCTTTTCACGTGACTTGTTCGTCTGTTGCTCCGGCGTCGTGCCCGGTGACCTCTTCTGGTTACCTGGCGCCGCGGACAATTGTTGATCGGAGATCCTCGGCTCAGGCTCGCAGCCAACCTACCTACTGTGAACTGTGTCACAATTTGGGCGTTCTTCGATCCGACCTGTATGCCCGCGGAGTGCCAAGATGAAAATTACTGCAATCAAACCCTATCCAGCATGGTCGGTCTACCGAAATGTGTTCTTGCTGAAAATTGAGACCGACGAAGGGATTTATGGTTGGGGAGAAGGCGGAACTTCATGGCGGGAGCTGGGTGTAAAGGGGGTCGTCGAGCATTTCAACCAGTGGCTGATCGGCAAGGACCCCATGCAGGTTGGCAAGATCTGGCAAGAGATGTATCGAAGTGCATATTTCGAGGGCGGCCGTGTTGTGACCGCCGCAATGTCGGCGATTGACATTGCACTTCACGACATCATCGGTAAAAAACTTGGTGTTCCCATCTACCAACTGTTGGGCGGGCGTCATCGGGATTACGTCCAGTGTTTTGCAACCACCGGAGCAAAAACCGGTGAAGAGATGATCGAAAGAGCGCAGGGTCTGGTCGCCGACGGGTGGGAGTGTATGCGCCTGTCTGTACAGACTCCAGTCGAAGGGTATGACGCCGCGACGTTTGAGCCTCGCTTGAACATTGCCGAAAACGCAAAATGGCTGGTGAAAGCCCGAGAAACACTCGGTGAGGAGGTGGTGATCGGAATCGACTATCACCACAGGCTCAGCGTGGCCGAGGCCGCGTCGTTCTGCCAGAAAATGCCAGAAGGAACCCTCGATTTTCTCGAGGAGCCGATCCGTGACGAAAGCCCGGAGGCGTATGAAACACTACGAGCGATGACTCCAATGCCATTCGCGCTGGGCGAGGAGTTCTCGTCCAAGTGGCAGTTCGCTCCGTACATAGAACGCGGACTAACCAACTACGCACGGGTCGATCTGGGAATTGTCGGTGGCTTCACGGAGGCGCAGAAGGTCGCCGGTTGGGCCGAGACCCACTATATCGACCTGATGCCACACAACCCGCTTGGGCCAATTAATACGGCCGCGACGGCACATCTCGCAATGGCTACACCAAACTTTGCATGGCTCGAAATGTTCCAGCGCCCCGAAGAGGTCGAGCAACAGAACGACGAGTTGTATCCGGGCCAGTTCCGAGCGGTGGGCGGCAAGATGCAAGTTCCTGACAGACCGGGCCTCGGCGTAGATGTCGATGAAGACGCGATCGCCAACAGCCCGTTACATGGCGACTCCTTTATGACAACGATGCTGCACAGGCGCGACGGTTCGGTGACGAACTGGTAGGAATGAACCGAAGGTCGACCGATCTATACCGACCGAATAATGACACGAGTGGATAAGCCTGGGGTTCGAT
>JAQBVG010000122.1 GCA_027623655.1 Chloroflexota bacterium | reverse complement strand
TCACTGAAGAAAGGTTAGTGGCCCATTATTGGACCGCCACGGACGGCTCATATCGGCCGCCCGAGGGGTACAGTTTCTCTCCGCCGCTTACAGTTTCCAAAGCCCGAAACGATTTATAACTCTCCAGCGGCTATTTTCCAGCTATCTGTCGACCTCCTGGCGAATCCTCGATGAACGCCTTGTCGAGAGCTTGAGCCGCAGTGGTTTGCAGCTCCGGCACGACGTGTGAATAGACATCGAAGATCGTCGTGACCGGCGCATGACCTAATCGATCACATATCAAATTTGGGTGAGTGTTCGACCCGAAGCAGAGTGATGGCAGGTGGATGCCGGGCTGATAAAAAGACGCTCCCCGGCAAGGTCGAACGTTTTACAAGACCTGCACAAGGCCTTTGACCCGCGCTCGAGGGGGAAATTCGGTTAGTTTTTACGAACGAACTGGTTGATCCGGGGCGGGCGTTAGCCGAAGAGCGGTTGGCTCAGGGTGTTCGGGGCAGTCGGCGTGAATGCAGGGAGAAGATTTGACCGAAAGCGTCCCCATGCGCCGCAAATCTGAAAACCGGAAGCCCTGGGAACCTCCCATCGCATCCACAGTGTCGGACGTCACGTCAGCGTAAGTAGCCATTCGCGCGAATCTCCGTGATTGGGTTACTCTGCGATTGATACCACCGATCAGCCATGCCAACTATGAACGACGCGTTAACAACTGGCTCAATCTGCCGATGAACACAGGCTCAGTTTCCTCGTGAACAAAAAAAGTTCACCTTGTGGTTGCGTTGAGCGGCCTGTCCCAACTTCCACGTCTCGAATCGGTTGTTTGATCCGTACCGCCGACCCGGTGCAGGGCGGATTTGGGAACCGGACCTTTGGAATTTGCTGGGTTGCCACAGGGTCAGCAGCCGAAATCGACCGTATTGTCGAAGGGTGTAAGCGGTGTCACCTCGCCATCGGCAAAATCAGGTCTGTGGCGCGACCGAGGGTCAGTGACATCTTTTCGACATTAACCAGCAACTGTTCATCGGCGTCGCTATTCCGCCATAATCGTACTTATGAAACTAGGAATTCTCTCCCGCGGTCCACACCTGTACTCGACCCGTCGTCTGGTTGAGGCAGCAGAGCAACGAGGTCACGATGTTCGCGTCGTTGATTACCTCCGTTGTTACATGGATATCACCTCGCGCCAACCGCAGCTTCTTTTTCGGGGTGAAGCGTTAAAATTCGATGCTGTGATGCCAAGAATCGCTTCGGCGCGCACCTTTTACGGCACCGCCGTCGTTCGTCAGTTCGAGATGATGAGTGTTCTTACTGTCAACGAATCCCAGGCGATCAGTCGGTCTCGAGACAAGCTCCGGTCACTTCAAATGCTCTCGAGAACCGATGTCGCAACACCTCGCTCGGGCTTCGCATTTGAGACACAGGACATCGACAGTCTGATCGAAGCTGTCGGGGGGCCTCCGCTCATAGTTAAACTGCTGGAAGGAACTCAGGGCGTCGGCGTCGTGCTGGTCGAATCTCGTTCCGCCGCCCGCTCGGTAATCGACGCCTTCCGTCAACTTGAGGCCGATATCCTGGTCCAGGAATTCATAAAGGAAGCAAATGGCTGCGATGTTCGCTGCCTGGTAATCGGCGAGACGGTGGTTGCTGCCATGGAACGGCGTTCAGACAAGAATGATTTTCGATCGAATCTTCACCTCGGTGGCGACGGGTATCCGGTGGATCTGACCGAAGAAGAGCGGACAACGGCGATCAAGGCGACCAAAGCCCTTGGATTGGAGATTGCCGGTGTCGATATCCTGCGATCCAACAGGGGTCCACTCGTCGTTGAGGTCAACTCATCACCTGGAACTCAGGGTATTGAAACGGCGACGGGCATCGATATCGGGGGGCTGATGGTCGACCACGTTGAGTATTGTCTGGAACTGTTGAACCAGAAACGCCTGGAGACTGCGTGACATCTGCGGTAGAGCGAAAAACAAAAGGACCTCGAATAATCGGATGGCGTGAACGCGTGTCCTTGCCGGATTTTGGCGTACTGGGGATAAAGGCAAAGATCGACACCGGGGCGACTGTTTCCGCCCTCCATGCATTCAGACCGCGATACAGTCAACGCTCGGACGGTGAGTGGATATCGTTCGAAATACATCCCCGAAGAAGAAGTAATAAAGACGCCGTGCGGGTAAGCGCAAAAGTTTTCACTTACCGATACGTTCGCAGTTCCAACGGTTCACGTGAACTACGGCCGGTTATCAAAACCAGCATAAGTTTGGGTGGTGAAATTTGGCAAACTGAAATTACCCTGGCCAACCGCTACCTGATGGCCTACAGGATGATCCTCGGCCGTTCCGCTCTGCGAGGGCGATTCATCGTCGACTCGGGCCGCTCATACCAGTTTGGTGAGTAGCCCGTGTGCCGCAACCCTGGAGTTTGACGTTCCATAAAACTCCCCGAAACCTCCCATGGACTTTCATAAAACTCACGTATGCGAGGAATAAAGACGTGTGCTCGAACGGCACCGGAATGCGAATGACAATCCAGTTCCTGACTTCAACAAAAATGATCTCGCCTGAGAATTTGGTTGGTTTTTTTCAGGGCTGGCCAAACCCTCCTTCACCTGAGACGCATCTTCGGCTGTTACAGGGCAGTGATGAGATCGTTGTTGCCAGAGAGCGCTCGTCCGGGCGCGTGATCGGGTTTATCACGGCTATAACCGACGGCGTAATGTCAGCGTTTATTCCTCACCTCGAAGCAGTTCCTGATTTCCAGGGACGCGGTATCGGCACTGAGTTAACTCGACTTTTGTTGCTGAAACTGGGTACCTGCTACTCCATCGATCTTTCGTGCGATCCGGAGCTGGTTCCGTTTTATGAGCGATTGGGTATGAGAGGGCATTCGGGCGCGCTTATCCGAAACTTCGAAAATCAAAACGGCGAAGCGACTTTGGACACAGGACGCTAGCTCTGGCGGTGTGTAGCAGGGTTTTCGCAGATATCATCACCCCTCCACTCAGGATGTCCAATAATCAGATGGAGATATCGAATGGCACAAGATGTCGTGCGCTACGGACTGATTTCGACCGCTCAAATTGGTCTGAACGCCCACTTGCGAGCCTCGAGAGAGTCTAAAAACTCGGAGATCGTCTCGATTTCGTCACGGGGAACTGCAAAGGCTCAGGCGGCAGCGAAAGAGCATGGGATTGAGCGCTGGTATGGATCGTACGAAGAACAGCTTGCAGATCCCGAGATCGACGCGGTAATCAACTCTCTCCCGAACAGTATGCATTGCGAGTGGACGATAAAAGCGGCAGAAGCTGGCAAGCACATTTTGTGCGAGAAGCCCCTGGCCGTTAGCGCGGAAGAATGCCAGCGAATGATCGATGCGGTGAACGCGAATAATGTTGTCCTGGTCGAGGCATTTACCCACCGCTGGAACCCACAAATGATTAAGGCGCGTCAACTGGTTGCGGATGGCGCCATCGGCAAGGTTCAGACGATTGACGCAGCCCTCTGTTTCAATGTCGCAAAACCAGAAGGGAACGTTCGTTTCTCGCAGTCACTCGCCGGAGGCTCGATGTGGGATGCCGGTTGCTACACGGTGTATGCGACAAGATTCGTTATGTCGGCGGAACCAGTTCGAGTCCTGGGCGCATCGCACGACTCCGGTAACTGGGGAGTCGACACGACGTTCTCAGGCATTCTTGAGTTCGGCAACGGTGCGATTGGACACGTCACGTCAAACATGCAGCAGCCGTTCCGCTGCACGATTTCCATAGACGGTTCGGAGGGTCGAATCGAAGTTCCACAAATGTTCGAAGAGGGCGCACCAGTTGTGGTCAAAAAAGGAAACGGCCGCGATGGCCGGGAACCCGAGGTCATCACGACACCTGCTCCGAATAGGTTCACCGTCCAGCTTGATGAATTCTCTGAGTGTGTGCTGACTGGTAAAAAACCTGAATATCCCGCCGAGGACGGCCTCAGAAACACAGCTGTCGTCGAAGCGCTTTACAAGTCGGCGGCTGCAGGCCAGGCCATTGCACTGAACCTGTAGGAGTTGAGCGCAAGTTCGACTGTTCGTATCCGGCCGGCAGTAGCAATCGGACCGGGTCGACGCGCCCGCTCGACCTGAGACGCATATATTATTCGCCCTCCGTGCACAGTCTCAAATTAGTAGCCAGGATCCAACAACGATGTACCCAAGTGATGTTCGACAGAAACTAGCCTCAGGCAATCCGGTGCTGGGGACAGGTATGTTCACACGAGAACCGTTTGTTGCGCAGACGATTTACCAGACTGGCGCCGACTGGGTGTGGATCGATCAGGAGCACCAGCCTGTTGGAACTGAATCTGTCGGAACTATCTGCGTACAGGGGCGCCAGGCTGGAAGCGCGCCTGTCATTCGGATCCCGTACAACAATCCAGGTGACATTAAAAAGGCTTACGACGTCGGTGCTGTAGGCGTAATGGTCCCTCAGATCGACACGCCTGACGAAGCCAGGAATGCTGTGAAGTGGGCGAAATACCCGCCGGTGGGGCAGCGCGGAATCGCACCGTTTTTTGCGGGCTACCTCGGCCTCACACAGCAGGACATCATCGACAACGCGAACAATGAAACGATCTTGATCCTTCAGATGGAGAGCGTCGAGGCGTATGAAAATCTTGACGAGATCCTGGCTATCCCGGGTTACGAGGTGCTGCTGGTTGGGCCCACAGACCTTTCAGCATCGCTCGGCGTGAGCGGCGACATTCACAACTCGAAGGTCGAAAACATCATGACCGATGTCGCCGGGCGTATCAAAGGCACCGGCAAGTACCTGTCCACGACATTCGCCGATGTGGACGACTGCCGCCGCTGGATCGGCGAGGGATACCAGATGATGAACGTTTCGAGCACCCTTGCACTTGGCACAATCCAGACCAAGGCGATCTACGCGGAGCTGCGAGAGCGGTACAAAGCGTAGGCTCACGGTGAGCAGAGCAAAGTCGTTCCCGGGCTGATCGACTTTCGATTAAAAAAGAAGGCGGGCTAACTGCCCGCCTTCTTTTGGTTCCCGAGTATCCCGAGCCACTACATCTTCAGCGAAACGCGCTGTGCCTGGGTTCCGGTGTCTTTGCCCTGCCATTCAGCAAACTCGAACGCCTCGTTGACCTGCGCCAGTGGGAAGCTGTCGGAAACGACGTCCATCAACTGGTACTTATCTTTCGTTTTTACGAGGAAATTGAGGGCCGCCTCGATCACCCATGGGTTGTAGTGAACCGTTCCAACCCATTTCGTCTGATTGCCGATTATCTTGCCAGCCGGGAGCGTAAGGCTGCCACCTCCGATGTTTCCTATATCCAGGTACGAACCGTTGATTCGGACCATGTCGAGACCTTCATAGGTGGCCGCGGCAATTCCGACGACCTCGACAACGATATCGGCTCCGATACCCGCAGTGAGTTCGCGGACACGTGCAACTCGCGACTCTGCGGTTGGGTAGTCGGAAATCGATATGGTGCTGGTTGCCCCGCACTTCATGGCACGATCAAGTCGTTTTTGTTGTCCGTCGATTACGATTACCTGGCTGGCGCCCCGCTCGGCCGCGACAGCCGTAGCATAAATACCCAGTCCGCCAGCGCCCTGAACGACGACCGTATCGCCAAAGGCGACCCCAACGCGTTCGAGACCGAAAAGTACCTGCGCCAGTGCACAGTTAACTGCCGGAACCGCTTCGCTGGGGAGTTCGTCGGGAACTTTGTAGGCGTAGTGACCCGGCTGGAGATAAAAGTATTCCGCCATTCCACCGTTGCAGTACGGATAAGCGTCGAGGCCGACCATGTTGCGTCGGGTCCTGAACGTGCAGGCGTGATGTTCGCCACGGATACAGTGATAGCAGTGGTGGCACGGGAAGAAGAACGGGAATGCTACTCGATCGCCTTCTTTGAGCGGACGACGCAACGAGTCGGTGGCGATCCCCTTCCCAAGTGAGTGAACGACCCCGGTAAATTCGTGTCCGAGTACACGTCTCTTTGAAACCTTTGGTCCGTCTCCGTCGCCGCGCCATACGTGCAAATCCGAGCCACAAATCACGGCATCCGTGTTCTTGATCAGTATTCCGCCGGTTTCAATGTCGGGTGTGGGCAGTGATTCCAGTTCAAACGGCTTGCCGGGTTCAGTGAAAACAGTAGTTAGGCCCTGAGGCATTTGATGCACTCCAGATAACAAAATTCAAAGTCGATATCACTCATGTGTAATTGTGCCATTCCGCTGTCGCGCGCAGGCCTTTTTCCAGCAATTCATGAATATTTGGGGGCAATGTAAACCCCACGACTGTGAGCGTCTACAGAGCAGGCGTATACTCCGCCCGTTTTCCATGTTCATTCGAAGAAATCGGCGGTGTATTGCGTCGAGCCTTGCCGATTGGACAGTCTTAGAAAGGGACAGCAAGAATTGCTGGAGCGTTTTCACGTACCGAGTGACATTGCAGTCCACGTCGCGCCTGATGACATGCACGCGACGGTGACTGACATATTCCTGAAGATGGGCATGTCTGCCGACGACGCGAACCAGGCGGCCGAAGTGCTCGTTTACGCCGACATCCGTGGAATAGAGACCCACGGGGTGTCGAACATGCTACGACGGTACGTCGAGAGTTTCGGCGAAGGTCGGATCAACCCAACTCCTAACCCGAAGATCATCCGTGAAATGCCGGCAGCGGCCACTCTAGATTCTGACCGTGGCCACGGGCTTGTAATTGGCCCACTGGCCATGAATATGGCGATCGAGCGGGCGAAGATTTATGGCATTGGAACGATCACAGCCA